>JASHPX010000031.1 GCA_030037905.1 Gammaproteobacteria bacterium | reverse complement strand
AATCTCGATTACAACATCGGCCACTGGAGCCTACAGCTGTACGGCACCAACGTCTTCAACGAGCTGTATGTGATCGCCAACACCGTGGGCGATGTGTACTACGGCCAGCCGCGGCAGGTCGGCTTCCACGGTACCTACACGTTCTGAGCGCGACGGAGCCCCCGAGCGACCCTACGGGGCGCGAGCTTGAAAATTAGGGCGCGTAAAACAATAACTTGTGCAAATAGTAGAGAAGCCACATAATGTGGATCCGTGACAAGTGTCACGGATATCAGACTGAAATACAAGAGATTGTCTCGGCTGATGGACGAGCGGTCTCGACGTATCTGGGCGGCAACGGAAGCGCGTGCGATAGGTTGGGGTGGGGTGTCGCGGGTAGCGGCGGCGACCCGTCTTGCGCGCAACACCATCGCGGCCGGACTGCGTGAGTTGAACAGGCGCGGACGGCCACCCCATTCGCAGCGAGGGCGTGTGCGTCGGCTTGGGGGTGGACGCAAGCGTCTGACTGAAGAGCAGCCGAAGCTGCTCAGCAAGCTCGAGGCGTTGGTGGAGCCGATGACGCGCGGGGATCCTCAGTCGCCACTGCGCTGGACGACCCTGAGCGTACGCAAACTCGCCGAGGCGCTGCAGCAAGCTGGGTTCATGGTCAGTCACGCCACGGTTGCCAATCTGCTCAAGAAGCTGAACTATACGCTGCAGGGTCACTACAAGCGTTCCGAAGGCACGGAGGATCACATCGATCGAGATGCGCAATTTCGTTACATCAATGATCAAGCGGCGGCGGGGTTGCGCGCCCGCTTTCCGGTGATCTCGGTGGACACGAAGAAGAAGGAGCTGGTCGGGGCCTATAAAAACGGGGGTCGGGAATGGCGTCCGAAGGGCGATCCGATCGAAGTGCTGATGCATGATTTTCCTGACCCGGAAGTTCCCAAGGCGGTGCCTTACGGAATCTATGACATCGGCCAGAACAAGGGTTGGGTCAATGTGGGGATGAGCGGCGACACGGCGGAGTTTGCGGTGGAGAGTATCCGGCAGTGGTGGCGCTACATGGGCAAGCCGCGCTATCCGAAAGCCCGCCGTCTGTTGATCTGCGCCGATAGTGGCGGCAGCAACGGCTATCGTCTGCAGTTGTGGAAACGCGAGTTGCAGAACTTCGCGACCGAAGAGAAGCTGACGATCAGCGTATGTCATTTTCCACCCGGCACCAGCAAGTGGAACAAGATCGAGCACCGTCTGTTCTCTTTCATCAGCGCCAACTGGCGAGGTCGGCCCCTGACCGACTACCGCACTATCGTCAATCTAATTGCTCGGACGACGACCAAGGCGGGCTTGATCGTCAAAGCACGTTTGGATCGCGGAACGTACCGACGCGGAATCAAAGTATCCAAGAAAGAGATGCAGGCCCTCAATGTCATGCCTCACGACTTTCATGGCGAATGGAACTACACCATTTCGCCCAAGAAGTCCTTGGCATAACTGATCATGTTATTGTTTTACGCGCCCTTAGAGGGTCGATTTCATAGTAACCGACATACTTATCGAAGTTGCGTGGATCGAACGCCACTTCTTTCTGAGGCCTCGTCTCTTCATAGAGCCGACGCTCGACAGCGTTAGGTGCCATGGCGGCGGCATCCGGCGCTGCCCGGGCACTCGCAACCGGCGCACTGAACAGACCGAAGGCGATCGGCGCGGACAGCGTGGCGATAGCGGCGCTGACGATCAGCAGCCGCTTCGCGAAGGCCAACGGAATCGGCTTCTGGCCCCGCATGATGTGCTGCACGCGCCGGTATATGAACTCTCCGCCCGACACGCCGGCGCTACACGCCACCGAAGCACCGATGTAGTGGCGGCAGACCTTGAGAATGCCCTCGCTGTAAACCAGCGGTTCGTGCCCCGAGGCCAGCACGGCGTCGTCGCAGGCACGTTCGCGTTCGATGAGTAGCCGCCGACCCAGCCACCACGTGAGCGGGTAGAACCAGAACAGCATCTGACAGAGCAAGTGAAGCGCGTACGTCAGGTTGTCGCGTCTGCGCAGGTGACACAGCTCGTGTGCCAGGATCGATCGCGTCTCCTCGACGGACAGGTGCTCGGCCAAGCCCTCGGGCAAAAGCAGTACCGGACGCACGACTCCGAACAACCCGGGCTCGATGACGGCGGGAGTGGAGAGCACCGGAACGGGCGCGGCGATCTGCAAGGGTCGGCCGACCTGCAGCAGCGCTCTCATGCGCCACCAGCGCCCGCACCACCAAACGGCGAGGGCGAGGACGCCCAACACCCACACCACGACGGCAAGCTCCTGCCACGGCACCAGCGAGCTGCCCGAGATCGGTAGGACGGCTCCCGGAGGAATGGTCAGCGGCTGCCCATTGATGATGAGGGGTAGTGCCCGGGGCGTCACGACCGCTGCCGGCGAGCGCAGTGCAAACGCGCGGCCCAGGCTCATCAGGAGCGCAAATGGCACCAGGAATTTCACCGATGCACCCCACCAGAGCCAGTAACGTATGTGCGCGCCGTTACGTCGCAGCAGCAGACACAGCACCGCTGCCAGCGCTGCGCACAGCGTCGACTGCCAGAGGTGATTCAGCACGGCAAGCGTCATGTCCGCGATCTCCGATCGACCGGCCTGCGTAACTCACGCTCGGCCTTCTGGATGTCCTCGAGCGTCAGCTTGCCGCTGTCGATGAGGGACGCCATCAGCGCTTCCGTGCGACCGCCGAATATCGCGAGAAAATCCTCGATCACGCGCCGATGCGCGGCGCTGCGCGACACGAGGGGCTCGAAGATATCGGCATTGACGATCTTTTTGGTGCGCCTCACGGCCTTCTTGGCCTCGAGGCGATAGACGATGGTCTGAACCGTCGAGTACGCGGGGCGGGTCTTCGCAGGGAAGCTTTGCTGCATCTCGCGGATCGAGCAGGTGCCTCGCGACCAGAGGATTTCCATGACTCGCAGCTCGAGCCTGCTCAATCGGACCATGCGGGACGCCTATTTAACTCCCGTGTATCGACCATAAGGCAAGCACGCCTTCGAGGCAAATTTCCATCGGGCCTGCATCCGATCCTCGGTTTTTTCCCGGTGAAAAGCGAGCTTGCTACTACGCCAGTCGTGGGAGATACTGGAGAGGCTCCTGGTGGCGTCATGTGGGCACAGCTACCAATACGGCCGGTTAGCGCGGTGACTACAATCCCCGCGTCCGGCCAGGCGGAAGAGTTGCGGTTGTGGGCCGGCAGTGCCCTCGCTGCGCTGCTGGTGCACCTTGCGGTCGCGGCCTTATTGTTCGTTCGCATCCCATCGCAGCCGCGGCTCTCGCCGCTGGCCGGTAGCCCCGTCGCGTTGGATGTCGAGCTGGCCTCACCACCCTCGTCGAGAGCGCCTGCCGCATCGGTAGCGCTCGGGTCGGCGTTGCCTTCACGGCAGCCGCAGTCGCTCTCGAAGCGTCTGGCGCTCAGAGCGGCGAGTGAGCTGCAGGTGCTTACCGAGGTGCAGCCGCTCGTCCAGGAAGCCGCGCCGCCGCCGTCGGATACCCCTGTGCCGGCGGCGGCCGGCACGAGCGGGCTCACCCCTGAGCTCTCGCCGCTGACCGCCCCGACCCCGATGGCGCTCGCGCAACCCCACGGGCAGCTCGACGTACCGCAGAGCCCGGAGCAGCAATGGCTCGACGAGGTCAAGTCCCAGCTGCAGCGCTACCGGCAGTATCCGCGCAGCGCCGTGAAGAAGCTGCAGCAGGATACGGTGACGCTGAAGTTCTCTGTCAACCGCGCCGGGCGGGTGACCTACGTTCGAGTCGACAGCGTCCATCATTACCGCGCCCTCGAGCAGGAGGCGCGAAGGATGCTGCGAGAGGCCGGTACGCTGCCCGCGCCATCAGCGCAGGTCCCGGTGGACAAACTGCTGGTGAACGTGCCGGTGGATTTCTATCTCACCGCTGCGACACCCTCACCCGCGCCCTGCGCTGCAGCGGCAGGTCCCGGACCTGCACCGGCGGCGGCCACGGCGACGTTGCAGCAGATGAGCGCCTATCGGGAGCGCCTGAAGCGGTACGTCGCGGCAGCCGGCAAGGAGCTGAACTGCCTCCAGGCGCCGCAGGCGGCTGCGCTGGCCTCGCGCGATACGCTGAGTCGCCGGCTGCACACCCTGGTGGACAACTTCAATACCGAGGCCCGGATGGTTGAAGCCAAGGTGCAGGCGCAGGCGGTGCAGGCGCAGCAGGCGCATCAGCGGCAGCTGCAGGTCGATGCCGCCCAGGTCTACGCCGACTGTGCGCCGCCCGTCGCGCCCCAAGCGCCCGGCTCACTCAATGCCAGCAGCGCAGAGTCGTACCGTCGCAATCTACTGGGCTACCAGAGCGCGGTGCGCGCCTATGTGGCCTGCATCCGTGAGGCGCAGTCCGCCGCCACCGCGCCGGGGCGCGGGCTTGCGATCGACCAGCGTGCCCGGATCGATCAGACCGCCGTGCAGCTTGGCGATGCGGCCATCCTGCCATTCAACCGGCTCGCGAGCGGATTCAATGGCCAGCTGCCGCGCCTGCGGCGGGCCCTTGCCGCTCAGACCCAGCAGAACCTCGCCGAGGCGCTCGTGCGCGCGTCGCGGATCTTTCCGAACAGCACGTGGGACGTGGCCGCGCCGCTTCCCGCGGACGAGTGCTTCAGCATTGCCCGCGCGGGTCAAACCTATCAGGCGCAGCTCTGCCAGAGCACTTACGTTACGAACGACATCGCGAGCCTTGGGACCAAGGCGCCACAGCCGGCCCTGGTTGGGCCCGCGAACTCGAGCCTGGGACCCGAAGCCAAGGCGTTTGCGGACGCCTATGCGAGCGTCCTGTCAACGGGGGCGCAATCCGGTATGCCCGGAGACGCAACTCTGGCCGAAGCTACAACCCAAGAGCACATCGCGGCCCTTCATGGCTATCCTGGCAGTGGGCCGCACCAGGGAGACATGACCGCGCCCATACTCGGTATTGAAGTAGCTCCGAGTGCCCAGGCCGGTCAGAACACCGAAATGCAGGTACACACGACGTACTACTCCGTCAGCGAGCTGCAGGTAGACGGCAGACACATTTCCCTGACGATCAGCCGCACGTCCGACGAGCAGGCCGGCCGCGAAGATTTGAGCGCCGAGCATTTCGATCTGGTTCTATCGCCGGATAACCAAACCCTGCAAGGTTATTGCTGGACGGGTGAACAGCGTCGGCAGTGCGCGCTTACGCGACACCTCGCCAGCAATTAGCCACGGCGCCAGTGCAGCCGCCACGGCGGCGGCCGTCGCGGCCGGCGCGGCCGGCATGGCTGGCATGGCCAGCGCGACGGCCGGGCACGACTGTGATCAAAGTCATGACTTGATCCCTTCGAGTGAGACGTACTCACCACGCGGCGGCCGTGCATGACCCTAGCATGCGTCTGGCCGCCAGCTTGCATCCCACTGCCGGGATGCATCGTAATGCCGGGCGGCACGTGCCAATCGAGGTTCGAGCCGCGTTCGATAGCGTTCGAGCGTTCATGCGTTCGAGCGGCCTTCGAGCAGGATCGAGCAGGGATCGAGCAGGAGCACAGGGATTAACGCCCGTTCCAAGCCAGTGCCGCGCCGGCGCAGCGCGAGGTCCGCGGCCACAGCCGCGAGACGCGTCGACCTCGGGACCCCCCAGCGGAGCCTCGAGCGACGACTGATCCGGATCTTCCTCGGGGCCGAGGACTATCTGCAGGGGATCCACGGCGCCGTTCGTGCCATCTGCGAGCAGCAGCGTTGGTCGCGCGGCATTTGCTGGTGCGTGGACGAGGTTTCCGGAACGTTGACCGTGCTCACTCGCTGGCCGACGCGCGACTCCAACGGCACAGGGACGCCGCCGACACCGGCCGGCGCCGTGGCGCCAGCCTGGCTGGGCGAGGAGCCCGTGTGGATCGGCGCTCTTGCGGCAGACGAGCTGAACGCGCCGGGTTCGCCGGGCTTGCCGGACTCGAACGCATGGCGGCCCGCTGCCCCGGGATTCGTCCTGCCGATTCGATCCGCCAGCCGGCTGCTCGCCTTCATCGCCTTCGAGGGCGGCATCGAGGGTGCCGCCGCAAGACGCGTCGCCGGCGTATGCAATGCGCTGCGCGCCGCGGGACCGATCATAGGTCTCTATCTGCATCAGGCCCTGGCAGCCGAGCACATGCGCGACAGTGCCCAGCGGCTCGCATCCACCCTGAGCCTCGCTGCCGTGGGAATCGCGCACGTCGACGACTCGGGAAGATTCCTCTACGCCAATCCGCGCTTGTGCCAGATGCTGGGATACAGCGAGGCGGAGCTGCTGCGTCTGACCGTCAAGCAGATCTCTTACCCGGACGACGTCGACGTGACGGACGGAATGCGCGACAAGCTGCGCAGAGGCGATATCGATTCATTCAAAATGGAAAAGCGCTACCTGCGCAAGGACGGCAGCCCGATCTGGGTGGCTTTGACGGTTGCAGTCCGTCGCGACAGCGCGGGCCGGCGCCTGTACGACGTCTCCATCGTCGAGGACGTCAGTGCCCGAAAGCTTGCCGAAGAGCAGGTCCAATACCTGGCGACGCACGATGGGCTCACCAATCTACCGAACAGAGCCATGCTCGTGCAATTGCTCGCGCTTGCGACCGAGAGTGCGAAGCGACGCGGCTCCAGGCTCGCCGTGCTGTTCATCGATCTGGACCGCTTCAAAATCATCAACGATTCGCTGGGACACGATGCGGGCGATGTGCTGCTGAGGGAGATGGCGGTGCGCTTTCGGGAGTGCCTGCGCAGCAGCGACATCGTCGCGAGATTCGGAGGCGATGAATTCGTCGTGGTGCTGCAGGACGTGAGCGGTCAGGCGCAGGTCTCCACGGTCGCACGTCACATGCTCTCGGTGGCGATGCGCCCCCTGGAGATCAACCGGCAGGAATGTCGCGTGACCGCGAGCATCGGCATATGTTTGCATCCGGACACCGGTCAGGACGACCAGGCCGTGCTGAAGAATGCCGATCTTGCGATGTACGTCGCCAAGGAGGAGGGCAAGAACAACTATCAGTTTTATTCCCCCTCACTGCGTGCGCGCGGCGCCGGGCGCCTCGCCATCGAGACCCATCTGCGCCAGGCGCTGGATCGCAAGGAATTCTCGCTGCACTATCAGGCGAAGGTGAATATCGAGACGGACGCCATCACAGGCGTCGAAGCGCTCCTCAGATGGAACAATGTCGCGCTGGGGACGGTGTCGCCGGCACAGTTCATACCGGTGGCTGAAGAAACCGGCCTGATCATACCGATTGGACGCTGGGTGCTGCGCACGGCCTGCGAGCAAAGCGCGCAATGGTTACGGGCTGGGCTCCCCGCCATCCGTATGTGCGTAAATCTGTCCATGCGGCAGCTGCAGGACGACGGTTTGATTGCCGATATCGCAGCCGCGCTCGAGGATCACGGTGTTCGGCCCGAGCTGCTGGAGCTCGAGCTCACCGAAAGCACCATCATGCACAACGCGGAGCGCGCCGTGCGGGTGCTCAGGGAGATCAAGGCACTGGGCGTTCGCCTGGCGATCGATGACTTTGGAACCGGCTACTCATCGCTCGCCCAACTGAAGCGCTTGCCGATCGATACTCTCAAGGTCGACCGATCGTTCATCCGCGAGATCCCCCGGGAAGCGGAGGACCGCGCCATTACCGAGGCGATCATCGCGATGGGCAAGACCCTCAGCCTGACGATCGTCGCCGAGGGCGTCGAGACGCCGCAGCAGAAGGCCTTCCTGCGCCAGCACGCCTGCGATGAGATGCAGGGATACTATTTCAGTACGCCCATCCCCCCCGATGAGTTTGCCGAGCTGCTGCGCCGCTCGGCGGCACGCTGATCGACGCACTGGCTCGTCGTGGTTGAGCGCATGCCATGACAATGGTAGAATTTCTACCATGAAAACTACCATTGATCGTGCCGGCCGGATCGTCGTGCCGAAGGCTTTGCGCCAAGCGCTCGATCTGAAGCCACGACAGACTCTCGAAATCCGCGCCGCGGACGGACGGCTCGAAATCGAGGTTGCGGTGACGCCGATGACGCTGCGCAGGCGAGGGAAAGCCGTGGTCGCGGTCCCCGAGATGCAGCTGCCGAAACTCACGGCCGCCGAGGTGCGTGCGACGCTCGAGCGTACCCGGCGGTGAGGGCTGTCGATACCAGCGTGGTGGTTGCCGCGTTTGCATCGTGGCACGAGCACCACGACCGGGCGCGCGCGAGCTTGGATGATGGCGCTCGTCTCATCAGTCACTGCGCGCTCGAAACGTATTCGGTACTGACGCGTCTGCCGCCGCCACATCGCAGCAGCGGCGAGGTGGTCCGTGACTTCCTCCGGCTGCGCTTCGAGGAACCCTACCTTGGTCTGGATGCGCGTGCTTACCGGCAGTTCGTTCTCGAGTTGCCGGAGCGTGGCATAACAGGCGGCGCGGCCTACGATGCGATCGTCGCCGCCACGGCCGTGGCCCATTCCGTGGAATTGGTCAGCTGTGACCGTAGGGCGGCGCCGACCTACGAAAGGTTCGGGGCCCGAGTCGTGCTGCTGGATTGAGCGGTGGTGTAACTATTTGAATGACAATGACTTGTTGTCGGTGCGCAGCGCGCCGCCGTCACGCGGCCCCTCGGGCGCCTGCCGGCCGATACGGCGGCCGAAACGAGATATGCATATACATAACGAGTCTAATCCAAGCCGTTGAGCCCCCTCGCCCCTCGGCCTATCATCCCAAGACTTGGCCACGGCACTAGGCTACGGCTTGGGCCACGGCAGGCGCGCTGACGCCTTGGACGTGGCGCCCGCACCCCTTAACCGACCTGCATCCCACAACCGACGGATACCTTCGACATTGGCCAGCTGGAAAGAACGCCTTGCGGCTCGGACGCCCATCGATCTCGCGCGCGAAATCGATGTCTACGAGGGCCAGATCGAGCTCAAGAAGCAGGGCAAGATCGAGGATAAGCTGTTCACCGAGGCGCGGCTGCGCCGCGGCGCCTACGGCCAGCGCTACGACAACGGCCAGCGTCACGATGGCATCGCCCATCGGAGCCTGTCGTTCCCCTCCCCGGCCACCAAGGGCACGGAGGCCATGTGGGATGCGCCGGGCATGCAGCGCATCAAGATCCCCTTCGGCGGGCTGAACCCGGCGCAGATGGATGTGCTCGCCGATGTCGCCGAGGAGTACTCCGACGCGATCTGCCACATCACCACGCGCCAGGATGTGCAGCTGCACTACGTGCACATCGAAGATACCCCGGACATCATGCGGCGGCTCGCGTCCGTTGGCATCACTACCCGCGAGGCCTGCGGGAATACGGTGCGTAACGTCACGGCCTGCACGCTCGCCGGCGTGTGCCGCTGCGAGGCTTTCGATACCACGCCCTACGCCCGCGCCATGGCCTACCATCTGCTGGGCCACAGCGACACCCAGGACATGGGGCGCAAGTTCAAGGTCGCCTTCTCGGGGTGCAAGACCAGTAGCTGCGGCCTGACCAACATCCACGATCTGGGCTTCATCGCCAAGACCTGGCAGGTGAACGGCGTCACCCACCGCGGCTTCGAGGTGGTGATCGGTGGCGGTCTGGGCGCCGTACCCTATGACGCCAAGCTGTTCGACGCTGCGGTGCCCGAGGAGGAAATCCTGCCGCTCGCGCAGGCCACCTGCCGCGTGTTCGCCCGCCTGGGCGAGAAGCGCAACCGTGGCCGCGCGCGCATGAAGTTCCTGATCGAGAAGCTGGGCCTCGAGGAGTTTCGCCGCCTGGTGCTCGAAGAGCGCAGGGTCCTGCCTCCCGATCCACGTTGGACGCGCTACCTCGAGGATGTCGAGCGCTACCGGGAGACGCCGGCCAAAGCCTCCTCGACACTGGACCTGGCCCATCTCGATCCACAGTTCGAGGCGTGGCGCGCCACGAATGTCTACGCCCAGAGGCAACCGGGCTACGTCGTGGCCACGGTCACCTTGCCCCTCGGTGACATCACTTCCTGGCAGATGCGCCAGCTCGCCGAGGTCGCGCGCAGGTTCGTCGGCGATAACGTGCGCACCACGGCCGAGCAGAATCTGGTGCTGCGCTGGGTCTCCGAGGCGGACCTGCCGGCGCTGTACGCGCAGCTCGGGCGTCTGGACCTGGCGCTGGGCGGCGCCGGCAAGATCGAGGACGTGGTCGCCTGCCCCGGCACCGACACCTGCAGGCTCGGCATCGCCGCCTCCCGCGGGCTCGCCGCCGTGCTGCAGGAGCGCCTGGTGCAGCGGCAGAAGAGCGGCGCGATCGATCCGGCCGTGCGCGACCTGCACATCAAGATGTCCGGCTGCTTCAATTCCTGCGGCCAGCACCATCTGGCGGACATTGGTTTCTACGGCGTGTCGCGCAAGATCGGCGGCGCGACCGTACCGCACTTTCGCGTGCTCATGGGCGGGGAATGGGACAACAACGGCGCGACCTACGGTTTGACCATCGGTGCCGTGCCGTCCAAGCGCATTCCGGAGTTCATCGACCACGTGACGCAGCGCTATCTGGCCGACCGCCGCCAGGGCGAGCGCTTCAAGGATTACACCGCGCGCATCGGCAAGAAGGCGCTCAAGGAGATGGTCGACGCGTTCGCCTCGGTACCGCCCTACGCGGTGGATCGCACGCTCTACTCGGATTGGCGCGATCCGCGCGAGTTCACGACTTCCGACATCACCACCGGCGAGTGCGCCGGCGAGGTCGTGATGCAGATCGAGTTCGATCTGCAGGCGGCCGAGCAGCGCAACTTCGAGGCGCAGGTCTATCTGGAGCAGGGCGAGTTCCAGAAGGCCGACGAGGCGGCGTACCAGTCCATGCTCATCGCCGCCAGGGGCCTGGTGCGCACGCAGCTATGGGACCTGGCGGATGACCCGGAGCGGATCGTCGCCGAGTTCAAGACGCGCTTCTACGATACGCAGTTGTTTCAGTCGCCGGACGCAGGTCAGTACGCCGGCGGCAAGTTTGCCCTCTACCTCCTCAATCGCCACGCCGACAAGCACCGCAGCTTCGCGCCCGACAAGGCCCGGCACCTGGTGGAGGAAGCGCAGCTGTTCATCGAGGCGGCCTACAGCTGCCATCAGCGCCTGAGCGAGCAGCGAGCCGGCGCGCTGGCGAACCTCGATCTGTCCGCGGTCGCGGGCGCAGGCGCAGGTGCGGCGGGAGTGGCAAGCGCGACGGGAGCGGCGGCCAGGAACGCCGAGGCGGCGACTGCGGAAGCGACGACCTAGCGCCGATGGATCTGCACAAGCTCGGCGTCAAATTCTTCGTGGACGCAGACGGGATCGATGTCCTCGAGCTGATCCCCATGTACCATCGCTGGATCCAGCAGCATGCGCTCGATGATCTGCTCATCGACGTGGCCGATTACAGTCATGTCCCTGCCGGCCCGGGCATCATGCTCATCGCCCACGAAGGCAACTACGCGCTGGACGAGACGGATCATGAGCGCGGCGTTCTCTACTACAGCAAGCACCGGCTCGACGGAGAGCTGTCCGATCGCGTCGCGCACGTCGCGCGCAAGGCCCTGAAAGCCGCGCAGCTCATGAGCGCGGACACCGAGCTCGCAGGGGCGCTGAAGCTGCCCGGCAATCGCCTGCAATTCTTCGCCAACGACCGCCTGGTGGCGCCCAACACGGACACGGCTTATGCCGAGCTCGAGCCGGCGCTGAAGAGCTTCCTCGATCGGCTCTACGCCGGCGCGCGCTACACGCTGGCGCGTGAGCCGGATCCCCGGGAGCGGCTGTCCGTGCGGGTGCAGGCCGAGGGCGAGGTGCCCGTGCAGACCCTGCTCGAGCGGCTCAGCTAATCGAGCCTGGCGCAGCGGCGCACGGCGTCACCTATCCAGATAGACGAGCGGCAGTCTCGGGCGAATACGTCAGACGTATTCGCCCGAAGCTGCCGCTCATCTGTCTGGATTCGCCACGCCAGGTGCTGCTGCGCCCTGTGCGATCAGCTCGAGCCCTCGGCTGGTCCACTGCGCCTCCTGCTCCATCTTCCTGCGCACCAGCCACGGGCCGATCACCGGCGGCACCCAGAATACCGGCACCAGCACGATCTGAATGTCCATGCAGGCCTGCGAGGCCGGTGCGCGTTGCGGGAGACGTGCCGGGGCGCCGTTGACGGGACAGGGTCCGACCGCCCAGCGCCCGTAGCCCTCGAAAGCCCCCTTTTGTGCGACCAGATCCGCCTGCAGGATGCCGCCGCTCGCGTTGGCGGTCGCGGTCATGACCTGCTGCTGGTGCACCGTTTTGCAGAAGAACAGCACGCAGGTGTGTACCGTCGTGAACAGTCGCACGCGGTCAGGCTCGCTCGTCGATTCGACACGCACGGCACGCAGATCGGGGTTATAGCGCGGCATGTCCGCATAGTCGCGCAGCGCGCGGAACACCTGCGGCCCCGTTGCATCGATGACGATGTGCATGCCGATGAGGAAGCGCTCCTGGTCATGCGTGACGTGCACGCCGAGCACCTCGGCCGCATGCGCCGGTCTCGGCGCCAGTACCTGTAGCGCCACCAACGCCGGCAGTGCCGCCAATGCTGGCAGTGCCGCCAGCGTCCGCAGCGTGCACGGCGTCCAGGGCCGGCGGCGCCGATCAGCCACTGTTGCGCAGCGCCGTCGCGATCGCGTTGATCGACAGATGGATGCCTTCGCGTACACGCTCATCGCGTTCACCGGCGCGGTGGCGTTTGAGCAGCTCCACCTGTAGCAGATTCAACGGCTCGATGTAGGGCAGGCGCAGCCGGATGGAGGCATCGAGGGCGGGATTCTTCTCGAGCAGCCGCGTCTGCCCCGTGAGCTCGAGCAGCCGCTGCGCGGTCTCGCTCCAGGCGGTGCGGATGCGATCGAATATGCGCTGCGCGAGGGAGCGGTCCTCGACCAGGGTGGCATAGCGGGACGCAATGACCATGTCGGATTTGGACAGCACCATCTCCAGATTATCGATGGTAGTTTGGAAGAACGGCCAGGCCTCGAGCATCTCGCGGAGCAGGTTTGGGTCCGCAAAGGAGCTCAGCGCCTGCCCGACACCATACCAGGCCGGCAGCATCACGCGCGTCTGCGCCCAGCTGAATACCCAGGGAATGGCACGCAGATCCTCGATGCGCTCGGAGTCGGTGCGCGATGCCGGCCGCGAGCCGATCTTCAGCTGCGCGATCTCCACCAGCGGTGTCATCTGCCGAAAGAATTGCGTGAACCCCGGCGTCTCGTACACCAGCGCGCGATAGGCTTTGAAGGCATCGCGCGACAGTTGTGCCATGGCGTCGGCAAATCGGCGCCGAGTGTCCTCCGACAGTCGCGTCGTGGCGAGTGAGGCGAGCAGTGTGGCGGCCGTGATGGATTCCAGATTCAGTGCCGCGCCTTCCTGCGTACCGTACTTCGCGGAGATGATCTCGCCCTGTTCCGTAATGCGGATACGGCCGCGCACCGTGCCGGAGGGTTGCGCAACGATCGCGGCAAACGAGGAGCCTCCGCCGCGACCGACGGCGCCGCCACGGCCGTGGAAGATCTGCAGCGCGGTGCCGTGCCGCTCGAACACCGAGGCCAGCGCACGGATGGCCTGGTAAAGGCTCCACGCCGAGGTCAGATAACCGCCGTCCTTGTTCGAGTCCGAATAGCCAACCATGACCTCCTGATACCCCTGCACGCTGATCGCCGCTGCGCTCTCGGGCAGCGCGAGCCAGTCGCTCATGATGGCGGGCGCCTGCTCCAGATCATGGATGGTCTCGAATAAGGGCACCGCCATGATGGCTGCGCGGGCAGCCACGGGGGGAGCCGCCTGCGTGCCTCGTCCGTCGGCGCTACGGTAGAGTCCCGCCTCTTTCAGCAGGATATCGACTTCGAGCAGATCCGAGACGCTCTGACATTGAGAGATGATGTAGGTGCGGATGCAGTCAGGCCCATAACGCTGATGCGCCTCGGCGGCGGCGCGTGCGATCGCAAGCTCTGAACGGGTCTCGTCGCTATAGCTCGCAAAGGGACTCGCGAGCAGCCGCGCGCTCGCGAGCTCGGCGCGCAACAGCGTCACGCGTGCGGGCTCATCCAGTGCCCGGTAATCTTCGCAGGCCCCTGCGGTCTGCAGCAGCTCGGCGACCACGCGCTCGTGTACGGCGCTGTTCTGACGCAGATCGAGAGTCGCCAGGTGGAATCCGAAGCTCTCCACGGCGCGGATCAGGCGCGTCAGTCGGGTTCCCGGCGCCGCGTCGATTCTGCTTTCACCCTGCAGCGAGCGCTCCACCGCGAGCAGATCCTCATGCAGGCTGTGCGCATCCGGGTAGGGATCGCCACTCACTGACGCCGGACGCGGGGGCGCACGCCCGCAGAGCTGCTGGTAAGTCGCGGCCAGGCGCGCATAGATTCCGGTCAGCGCGCGTCGGTAAGGCTCATCGGCACGCGCGGGATTCACATCGCCGCTGCGCTCGGCGAGCGCTGCCAGGGCCGCAGACACGCCCACGAGCTCGCTCGAGACCGACAACTCGGCGCCGAGGGCGTTGAGCTGCTCGAGATAATCTGCGAGCACGGTCTGCGCCGCTCGGGCGAGCGCCAGCCGCAGCGCATCGGCGGTCACGTGAGGGTTGCCGTCGCGATCACTGCCGATCCAGCTGCCGATCTTGAGGAAGCTCGTGGGTCGCTGCCCGAGCAGTCGCTCCCAGCGGGCATACAGCGTCGGCAGCAGCGGCAGCAGCACGTCGCGCAGGTAGGCGAGGGCGGTGTCGACTTCGTCAGCGACATAGCGTCGCTGGCGTCGTAACGCTCGTGTCTGCCACAGCAAGGCGATGCGACGCAGGATCTGCTGCTCGACCAGTGCGCCGTCGGGAGTCTCGCGGTGCCCGCTGTCCCGCAGCTGCATCAGCGCGGCAATGCGATAGCGGTGATCGAGCAGGCTCTTGCGCATCACCTCGGTGGGATGGGCGGTGAGCACCGGCACGATCAGCCCGCGGCTCAGCACCGCCCGAGCCTGCGCGATATCGACACCTTGACCCTGCAACTGATCGAGCGCGGCTGCCAGCGTCGTGTATTGCCCCGTGGCGCTCGCCTGCCGGTCCTCGGCCAGATTGGCGAGCATCGAGAACAGCATGAAGCTGCGCACGAACGCGACGGTCTCGTCGAGTGATAGGGACTCCAGCCCCGCCGTGAGCGCGCGCGACTCACCGATACCGCGATAGCGATCGACGGAAGCGGCGCGAATCGTCTCGATGCGCTCGAACAACGCCGCGCCCCCCTGGGCGCGTATCACGTCGCCGAGGAGCTTACCGAGAAAGCGCACGTCGGCGTTCTGCGAGATGCTGGGACCGGGGCGCGTCATGGGCGGAATGTTGCCAGAAAGCCGGAATGCGCGGCAGCGGCGCGCGCGCCACCAGCGCCACCGGCGGCGCCCTTCGCCACCGCGGCAGTAGTTTTGCCAATCGCCGTGTAATTCCTCTAGCATACGGTGCTATCTCGCCATACGGGGGGTCCGTCAGGGCGACTTCGACCCCTTCTTTGAGATACGTCACGACAGATGACGAGGGAGTCAGGCATGCGCACGTTCAGCTCCGAGGCGTGCGCGATGCGCCGCGCATCGCGCATCTGCAGCGGCCTTACGCGGGCGGCGCTCGGGTTTGTCACGGCCGGCCTCGCGATCGCCGTGGCCGTCCAGACGCAGGCTGCGGAGACGCCGCAGGCACCCCAACCGGCACTGGGCGAGCCGGTGAACCTGTACGCGCCGAACGCCGACGTCTATGCGCCGCACGAGGATGGGCAGATTCATGCCTGGCATGCCAAGGGACAGGTCTGGCTCATGGCGGGCGAGCCTGGTGACTCGAACGTGGCGGTGCAGGTCGGTAACGAGGGGGTGCTCGTCGTCGATACCGGTACCGAGGCGTTCGCCTCGAAGCTGCTCGCGCAGATCCAGCAGCTCGCCCAGCAACACGGCGGGGATCAGAAAGCGATCCGCCTCGTGGTGAATACCAATGGGCGTGCCGACCACCTGGGTGGCAACGCGGTCATCAGCGCGGCCGGCAGCCAGTTGGTCAGCGGCGAAGAGCTGCCGGCACAACAGGCCTTCGGCAGCCGTGGCGCCGAGGTGCTGGCCAATCAGAATGTGCAGCTGGGCCTCATCGCCGACAGTACCGCCGGCGGGGCCTATGCGTCGCGGGCGCTATGGCCCACGGACACAGAAGATTTCGATCTCTACAACAGCTATTTCAATGGCGAGGCTGTGCAGCTCTATCACCCGCACGCGGCCAACACCGACGGTCAGCTGATGGTGCTGTTTCGCCAATCGGACGTGATCGCCGCGGGGGACGTGGTCGACAT
>JASHPX010000316.1 GCA_030037905.1 Gammaproteobacteria bacterium | reverse complement strand
TGGCCCGAACCCCGATGATTTTACGGGGATGCCTCTCAACGCCGGTGGTCGCGCCCTGGCGTTGAGCTACTCGCCATCGTCGCTCTCCGAGCCCGAGCGCATCTGCCGGCAGGAAACGCCGTTTAGCATGGCCATTGGACCCTGGAACCTGGATATCTGGAAGCAGGTAGATCCCGCTACACGACAAATCATTGCCTGGAGTATCTCAGGAACGGAGAGTCACTCGCCGATGACGATCTGGATGGACGGCAGGCCGCGCCCCTCGAAAGACGCACTGCATAGTCGGGGTGGATTCACTACCGGCACCTGGAAGGGGGACATGCTCATTGCCTATACCACGGATTTGAAGGCGGGTATTCTGCGCCGCAGTGGCGCATTCAGCAGCGATGAAGCGACCATGACCAGTACGTTCATCCCCCACGGTGACTTATTGGTAGTCGCGTATGTCATGCGAGATCCCATCTACCTGACTGAGCCTTACCCTTACTCGCTGTCCTATCTGAGATCTGACCGTCCCGTCGGTATGGATTGGGACCCGTGCATCGTCGATTACGAAGGCGTTGATGAGGGCGTGGTGCCGTTTTATCTGCCGGGCAAGAATCCTCTCGTTGATCAGATGAAGAAGATCTACGGTATCCCGGCAGAGGCTTCGCTGGGAGGCGCGCAAACCATGTATCCGGCTTACCGCGACGAGCTGAAGGCGCAGTATTTGAAGCTCTATCCCACCTTCCCGAAGAAGTGCACGCTCTACTGCACCACGGGCTTTGGACCTCCGCCGCCTGCGCCGCCGCCACCGCGGCGGGCGTCGGGTAAGTGAGGTCAACACCCTCTCCGCAAGGCAGCCTATTGCGTCTCTGCAGGGGAGACGGATGAGCGCGGTACGCGATGACACGACCGACGGCAGCCAGTTGGAGAGCTCTACATCGGCTACGGTGCTGGCAGCGGTAGGAGACACGGAAGCGGCGCGCGATGTCGGTGCGCTCGAATCCGCAGTCGGCGCGGTCGCCTCCAAGCTGGCGACCGGCCGAAGCAGCCTCGTACGCAGGCTCATCTATGGCCCGCGTCCCGGGAACGATGAGCTGCAAGCGGGTGGCAGAGCGTGCGCGGAACTCGATCGGGTCGCCGCTCACCCCGTATTGACCGCGGCGCTGCGCTGCGTGGCCTCGGATTCGGCCTTCTCGGCCGATGGCAAGCTCTCAGAAGCCCTACGACGGACGGTCGCGCGAGCGGGTGCCTATGGGCTGACCGTGCCGACCGAGTATGGGGGTTGCGGCGAGAGCTACCTGCAGCTGGCGCACCTGGAGGAGGCTCTGACCGCCAATGGCCTCGGTCCCCTTGCGGTCGAGATCTCCGGCGAGCTGACCATCGGGGCAGGTTCGCTGCTGGGCTATGGCAACGAGGCTCAGCGGCGCAGATACCTTCCAATGATCGCTGCAGGTAGGTTGATGGCCTTTGCCCTCACAGAGGTGGGCACCGGCGTCAATGCCAAGAAGATCCAGGCCTATGTGGAGCCAGATGAGCGCGGCAACTATCGGCTGTTCGCGGACGACGCACGCAACAAGCTGTGGATCACCAACGCTACCTTCGGCAGCCTGGCGGGCGTCGTGGCGCGGATCGGCAGGGGCGGCAAGGACCTCGGACTCTTCATCGTGGAGCTTCCCTTGCATGACGTGGAGGTCTCGGAAGCAGGCTGGGAGTTCCGCTGCGTGCCCTCGGGCGTGGCAGCCTTTACGGCGAATCACAACTCGAGACTTCACTTTCGCAATTTCCCGATTCCGGCCGCGAACCGGGTTCAAGGAGACGGCGTCGAGATTCTCTTCTACTGCCTGCGCCTCGGCCGATGCATGCTGGCCGCGATGTCGGCCGGCTATCAGCGCATGCTCGCAGTCGATGCGAGCCGCTTTGCGCGTGAGCGGCCGGGAGTAGGCGGTTTGGTGTTCAACCATGAACTGCCACGACTGGCGGTCGCGCGTATGCTCGGAGGCTCGCTGCAAGCGCGGTCGCTCGCATTCCTGTCCTTGGCCCAGGACGCTGCGGGCGTCGATCTCGCCGGGCTGCGAGATCTGGCCAAATCGGCTGCCGCGCAGACCGGCGTGGAGTCGATGATCGCCTGTGAGCACGTGCTGGGCGGACGGTCGTTCGCGCAGCACAGTCGTGTCAATGCAGCGCGCGTCAACTTGCACCTGTTCGGCGTGGTGGAAGGTGAAGACGACCTGATCCGCATGGGAGCGGTCAAGGACGTGACGCTGCCGTTCGTGCAGCGCTATCTCTCCCCGCTGTTAGGGATCCTGCAGCGTGCAAATACCGGCGCGAATGGCAAGATGGTTGCGCCCGAGGAACGCATCTTGCGTCTCGGGCTGCGCGAGTTCCGCCGGTTTCCGCGCCGCAGTCTGACCGCTGTGGGGAGGCTGCTCATCGCTCCTGGCCTGCTGCGTCTGGGCGCCTGGATTTGCGGCAACATGGCGCTCGATCTTGCCAGAGCTGCGTCACGGGTGATTCCTTCAGGTTGGCTACCCGCCTATCGGAGCTTGCCTCCCGTACTGCGCGGCCATGTACGATTCGCGGAATTCGGGTTGCGCCAGACTCGCTGGACCTATCTGCGTCTGAGCCTCAGCTTCCAGCTGCAGCTGACGAGTGCGCAAGTCGCGCTGCAGAGACTCGGACAGCGCATCGAATGGCTCGTATCGATCCTGGCGCTCTGCCACCACAGCGCGTTGCAGGACCCAAGCCAGCAGCACATCGCGGATCTGCAGTGCCTGCTGCTGCGTGAGCGGGTAGACGCGTCGCGCCGCGGATTGAGCAATGCGACCCTGCGGCGCCTGCGGCGCGCGCTGTCGCGGGTCGCGCGCGACATCGGCGCTGACGAGAGCAGCCTGTTCTCACGACTGCCCGCTGAACCGTATGCGCATCCCTGGGAATAAAGGGTATGCAAATGCTCATCGAGGGCCCGGGCCGCATGTCCCTGTTTTGCATTGAGAAATCGAACCGACGAGTCCCGATCGATGCGGCACTGGCATCCATGAGGCCTCATGGGTCAGTGCTTCGGGGCATCAAGTCATTGTTTTATTAAATAATTTCGGGTAAGAATTTGAGGGCGGAAGACGCTATAGGTGTATTCTATAAGCATTATGGTCACGGTAGATCTGTCTTGCTGAGCCAACAGATCCGAGACGGCGCACGGGCCGGGTAGATATCGGGGGGCGAAGCCGTGGGAAATCAGACAGTTCAGGCGGTTCCGTCAAGCAGCCGGGCGTTCGGCCCCGTGCTGTCGGGGCTGGCGGTAACGTCGTGCTGCCTGACCCTTGCACTGCTCAGTGGATGCGGTAGTGCGGTCGCATCGAGCGGTGCGAAGGCGCCCAGTGCCTCGGAAGTGGCCGCGCGCCTGGCCAAAGAGACCGCCGGGCTGAAGCCGGTCACCGGACCGATCGATTTCAACGAGCAGATTCGTCCCATTCTGTCCTCGGGCTGCTTCGCCTGCCATGGGCCCGACGCCAATATGCGCAAGGCGGGACTGCGGCTGGACTATGCCGCTCCGGCCGAGGCGAAGCTGCAGGACAATCCCGACGCCCATGCGATCGTCCCCGGCCATCCGGAGCAGAGTGAGCTGATCCGACGCATCACTTCCACCAATCCCAAGGTGCGCATGCCGCACGGTGCGGCTCCCCTGAAGCCCGCACAGATCCAGCTCATCGCCCAGTGGATCAGGCAGGGGGCCCCGTATGAGCCGATCTGGTCGCTGATAGCGCCGAAGGCGTGGCCGGTGCCGAATGCCGGTCCGTTCCAGTCCCGGGTCGCCAACCCCATCGACAGCTTCGTGTTTGCCAGATTGGCTCAGAAGGGAATGACTCCATCACCCGAGGCGGATCGGGCCACGTTGATCAATCGCGTGAGCCTGACGCTGACGGGCCTGCCGCCCTCGCTGACGGAGGTCGACGCGTTCGTCAACGACAAGAGTCCCAACGCCTACGAAAAGTTGGTGGATCGCCTGCTGGCCTCGCCGGCGTACGGGGAGCGCATGGCCGGCATGTGGATGGATCTGTCGCGCTGGGCGGACACCGACGGTTACGAGAACGACGGCACCGACCCCAATCTTTGGCCGTGGCGCGATTGGGTGATCAATTCATTCAATCAGAACATGCCGTACGACCAATTCGTTTCGATGCAGGTGGCGGGCGACCTCATGCCACATCGCACTCGCGATGACCTGCTGGCGACCGAATTCCTGCGGCTCGGCCTGCGCGCCTCGGAGGCCGGCGACCTCAATGAGCAGTACCGTATCGAGACCGTGGTCGACGACACCGATACCGTCGGTACAGCGCTCCTCGGCTACACGGTGGGCTGCGCGCGCTGCCATGACCACAAGTTCGACCCCATCAGTCAGAAGGACTTCTACTCGCTCAGCGGTTTCTTCAACAGCCTCGATGCGCCGGGGACCGGGATTACGCAGGGCGGTCCGACGCTGCCGTGGCCCACGGCCGCGCAGCAACTGCAGCTGATGAAAGCGCAGCAGAAGGTCGACCAGACGACCGACGCCTATCAGCGCATCCTGAGCGCCGATACCCTCCGAGCCGCGTCCGAGGTTGCCGCCTGGCTACGCAGCGGCAGTGAGTTGCAGGCCGTGCGTGCGTCGAGCGGACCTGCGCGGCTCGTGCGCACCTCTCTGGTTGAGCCCAGCGCGGGAGCTGCCGCGCGGGGTACGACCAACGAGGTGACGGCCACGCGCCTGATCCAGAGCTCCCTGCAACAGGCGCAGGTCGCTTACTACCCCTTTGATTCGGTACAGCCGATCCCGCAGTCCGCGTGGCCGACGCTGCGGCTCAAGCGGGCGGGCGGCTTCCGCTTCCCCTCCCCGTACCCGCTAACTGCAAAGGCTAAGGCTGCTCAGGCTGAGGCCTTGGCTGCGGCGTTCAGAGGCAGGGGGAAAACGAAAGGCGCCTTCGTCAACTTCGCGGGTACGGCCCCCATTGGAGGGACCGGGCTGGATGGGAAAGAGAACCCCCTGGTGCCTGATTCCTATACCCTCGGCGAAATGCGGTTCTCGCCGTCCGGCATGCCCAATGGCGCACCGGCGGTGGTATCGGCGCCCAAACTCGGGCCGGGGGTCAAAGGCCAGGCGCTGTACCTCACCTCCAGCCAGGATAGCAGGGCGTACTTGAGCCACGTCGGCTACTACGATCGTTGGCAGCCCTACAGCGTCGATCTGTGGTTCTACCCGGCGAAGCGATACGACAGCTATACGGATGTCTTCACGCAGACAGACTTTCCGGACTCCGATACCGTCGATAACGGCGGCAGAGGCTATGAGCTGGTCATGCTCGAGGATGGTCGCCTGGAGTTTTTCATCGCTCACGCGCGACCTTTCAACATGCTGGCCTTGTCGACCAGGGCGCCGTTGCCGCTGAAGCAGTGGGCGCATATCGACGTCACCTACGATGGCTCGAGCAAGGCCGCAGGGGTGCATCTGTACATCGATGGCAAGCCCGTGCCGATGGACGTCGTGCAGGACAACCTGACCATGGACGCCCTGCCGGAGATCGGCCCCGCGTTGTTCGATGAGTACACCGGGTTTGCTTTTGGTACCCGCTTCCGTGAAGCCGGACCGGTCGGCAGTGCGATCGACGAGTTTCGTATGTTCGATCGCGCGCTGACTCCGATCGAGGTCGCATACCTGCATGAGGGTGCGCAGGCCCTGAAGACGGTGGATCGATCCTCCTTGAGCGGGCAGCTGGCGCACCTGCTTGCGATCCGCGACCCGGCGGAGATCCAGGCGCGCCACGCGCTGGATATGGCCCGTGAGCAGGAGAATGAGATCGCCTCATCGATCCCGCAAACGCTCGTCTACGAAGATCTGAAGACGCCACGGCCCACCTACCTGCTGTTCCGCGGGGAGTGGGATGCGCCTCGGGAGCAGGTACCGCTCCAGGCCCCCACGCAGCTGTTTGCCTGGACGGACAAGTACCCGCGCACGCGGCTGGGGTTGATGCAGTGGATGTTTGACCCGAAGAACCCGCTGACGGCCCGGGTATTCGTCAACCGGCTGTGGCAGATGAATTTCGGGACGGGGCTCGTGCCTACAGAGGATGACTTCGGCTCACAAGGGACAATGCCCACGTATCTGCATCTGATGGACTGGCTGGCGCTGAGGTTCGTAGACTCGGGCTGGAACATCAAGCAGATGCAGAAGCTGATCGTGATGTCGGCGACATTCCGTCAGAGCTCGGAGGCCACGCGCGCACAGCGCACCCTGGATCCGCAGAACGACTGGCTCGCGCGCGGTCCGCGGTTCCGCATGTCCTATCGGCAGATCCGTGACAGCGCGCTGTTCGATGCGGGGATACTCGATCGCACGATCGGCGGACCGAGCACCTACCCGTACCAGCCGGTAGGAATAGTGCGGGGCTATCCGAGTCCCGACCAAATGCTCCCCTCGGAGCAACATCGGCGCACGCTCTACTCGTTCATCAAGCGCAATGGTATGAATCCACAGTTCCAGTTGCTGGATGCGGCCGATCCGACCGTGAGCATCGGGAAATTGGGAATCTCCAACACGCCGATGCAGGGATTGCTGCTGTGGAATGGGCCGCAGTACCAGGAAGCGTATCGGATGATGGCGACGGAGGCCTTGCATTACAGCGGCGATCCGGCCAGGCAGTTGACCCACGTGTTTCGTCTGGCGCGAAGAGTGTATCCGGACGCCGGGCAAATGGCGGCGCTGACCTCGTTCTACGACAAGCAGCTGCAGAAGTATCAGTCCGATCCGAAGGCGGCCGAGCAGCTCGTGCACGTGGGGATAGAGCCGGTCGATACGAGCGTCAGCGCGGTCAAGTTGGCCGCGCTGACCAACGTGGCCGCGATAGTCATGAATGCCCCTGACTCGTACTTTATTCAGTAGGAGTGGCCCATGAAGCGTACTGGCAAGCGCGATGGCACGGTATCCATCGGGGGCTCGGACCTCGAGGACCTCATTGACGCTGCTCGCCGCTCCTTTTTGGTGAAGGCTGGCTTTGGCTTGGGGCTGGGTGCAGTGGCGGCGGCGGATGTGCTGGGGATCACGCCGGCGAACGCCACGATCGCAGCACCCACGCAAGGGGCCGGCGTCGCCCCGAATCTTGGCACGCAGGGAACGGGTGTATATCCGGCCCGAGCCAAGCGCGTGATCTATATACACATGCTCGGTGCGAACTCCACGGTGGACTTGTGGGACTATAAGCCGACCCTGATCAAGATGAACGGTCAGCCGATGCCCGCCTCCGAGCTCGGCACCCAGAAGCTCTCTTCGATGTCGAGCGGTCAGACCGCCTTCCTGGTTGCCGGGCCCGTAGCGCCGCTGCGTCAGCACGGTGAGTCGCGCGTCTGGGTCAGTGATTTATTGCCCTACATGGCCGGTGTCGTCGATGACCTGTGTTTCATCCGGTCGATGTACACCGTGCAGCTGAATCACGATCCGGCCGCAGTGCTGTTGCACACGGGTTTCCAGCTACCGGGCAGGCCATCGGCGGGTGCCTGGATCAGCTACGCGTTGGGCAACGATAATACGAATCTGCCGAGCTTCATCGTCATGACTTCGGGCGTCACCCAGGGGGTGCCGCTGGATACGGCGGACTGGAGCGCCGGCTTCCTGCCCTCGGAGTTTCAGGGCGCCCAGCTACAATCAGGCGCGGAGCCCGTGCTGTATCTGAACAACCTCGGAGGGGTGGATTCGGCCGAGCGGCGGCAGCAGCTCGATGGGCTCAGTGATCTGGCCAGGTCCGATTATCGGTCGACACAGGACCCGGATATCCTCTCGCGCATCAAGCAGTACGAGATGGGCTATCGGATGCAGCACTCGGTTCCGGAAATCGTCGACTTTTCGACCGAGTCGAAGAGCGTATTGGACATGTATGGGCCCGATGTCCTGCAGCCCGGGACCTTTGCGCGCAACTGCCTGATTGCACGTCGGCTGTGCGAGCGTGGCGTGAAATTCATCACGCTGTATGCCATGGGCTGGGACATGCATTACATGATCAAATCGGATCTGCCCAGAAAATGCCAACCGTTCGACCAGCCCGCTGCCGCGCTGGTGCGAGATCTCAAACAGCGTGGAATGCTGGAAGATACGCTGTTGGTCTGTGGCAGCGAATTCGGCCGCACACCCTTTGCCCAGGGTTCGGTGACGGGGGCGGCGTGGGGCCGGGATCATCACGGCGGGAATTTCACGTGGTGGATGGCTGGGGGAGGAACCCGCGCAGGCTATACGTATGGGGAGACCGATGATTTCAATTACAACGTCGTCGGCAAGCCCACGACGACTTACGATCTCAATGCGACGATGCTGCGCCTGCTGGGCCTCGACCACGAACGGCTGACCTACCTGTATTTGGGTCGCAACTACCGCCTCACTGACCAGTTCGGCGACGTCGTCAATGAGGTGATCGACGGCTCGGATTCCTCACTGAGCTGAACGCGTAGACGTGCCGGTCTTCTGCAGTCTTTTGCCGGTCTCATGTGCTGACGATTGCAGGAACGGCAGCTTCGGACTCATGCATCTGCATCGATCTGCATCAGGGCATCGAGCGCCACTGCGCCTTGGCCAACGGGGTAGACCACCACGGGGTTGAGGTCGATTTCCTGAATAGCGGGATGCGCGCGCAGCAAGGCGCCAACGCGGCGGATGATCTCGGCGACGGCCAAGACGTCCAGGGCAGGCGAGCCGCGAAAACCGCGCAGCAGCGCGCCGCTCTCGAGCCCATAGAGCTCCTCTACGATGGCTGCAACCGGCAGATCGGGGACGAGCAGGCGCACATCCTGCAGAATCTCGGCCTGCACGCC
>JASHPX010000315.1 GCA_030037905.1 Gammaproteobacteria bacterium | reverse complement strand
CGGGGCTGCCGCGCCGCTCGTCAGGTTTCCGCGGACGTAATCCACCACGGCGCTCAGCAACCGCTCGCGTGACTGGATGTCATCCGACTGGACGGCCTCGTCGGCGTAATACGTCAGATTCTTTCCGGCCCTGCGAATGGCTTTGCGGAACGCGGTGGACTCACCCGCGTACTCCTGTTGGACGCGCAGCTGCATGTCGTAGCCCAGCATCACGCGCGAGGGCAGTTGCGACGCCCACTGCACTGGATCGGCAAGCTGATCGCTGCCGGGCAATCCATAGAGCGCAGGCAGCTCGCGGTGCAGCTGCGCGTTGCTCGGAGTGATGGTGTAGGTCCCGCCGGCCGCCGGCAGCGTGGACACCCTGCCCCCGGAGCCAATGTGCACTCTCGAGACACGTCCTGCGGGAGCCGGCATGATCAGCTGCATCGGGCGGGTCATGGCTCGCGGGTCGAGCCGCGCTCCGGTCGCGACCGTGCAATCCACCGGCGCGAGCCCCGACCAGGCCAGGGCCAGCACACCGTCGTCGCCGGCGCCGAACAGACAGATCGGCTTGCCGCCGGCCAACTCGCTGCGCACGTGCGAGAGCACCTGCTGAAAGCGCGTGGCCGCGGCCTGCCGCCATTCGCCCCCGGCGGCGCTATTCGGGAAAAATGCCTGCATCGGAACCAGGGTGCGCACCACGGTGATTCCCGCCTGGGCGAAGGCCTGGCGCAGACCGTCATAGCGCTCGAGTGGCTCCTCCGCGGCCCCCAGGGGCGCAATGATCGGCTGCACCAGCACCCCAAGCGGCGTCACGCCCGCCGGTGGCAGAGTCACGGCCACGGGCATGCCGTCGGCCCAGCCACGCTCGATGTGGGTGCGGCCGAGCATCGAGGCGGGGAGCGTCGGCTCCAGCTGCGCGTATTCGGTCAGGCCGCCGGCCTCGTTGAAGAACAGGTACAGCGGGGGCTGGTCGGGACCCTGGATCTGCACCATGCCGCGGGTGAGGGCTTGATTGAGTCCACTGATCTGCACACGCGCGTCGGGATATTGCTTCTCGAGCAGCGCTTGCAGTCCGTCCAGCCGCGAGTCGAGCGCGAGGAACGCGCGCTGCGGAGCGCGTCCTATCAGTCCCACGAGTTGGTGGTCTGGTTCGGTCCACACCGGTATCGCTCCCGGCATCCCCGCTTGTGCCTCCCGCTGTACCAGCTCCTCGGGTACCGGCTGCTCGCGCTGCAGTTCCTGGCGTCGTTGCGCCACCGTACCGCGCGCGACTTCTTTCCAATTCCCGTTGCTGGTATTGAGCACGAATTCGTGCTGCATGCCGCGGCCATCGCGGCCGGTCGCGTACACCTCGGTGGGTGACACTGCGAGGAATCCCACCGGCAGCAACGAGATGGGATCGGACACGCGGGTGCTCGAGGCGCCTGCCAGATCAAAGCTGACCAGGCAGCGCGCCGCCGTGTGCGTGCGGCAGTTGGCGCGACCGGTCTCGGAGAGAAGGACGTGGTCCGTATCGCCCCACGGCGCCTTGATGATCCGCGTGAAGGGATCCTGCACTTCGAGGTCGTGCTTGTTCACGTCGGCGATCGCGAATTGGGCGAACTGCTCGTCGGGGCTCGCAAAGTAGACCGCGAGAAAATCGTCCGACAGCCACGTGTACGACGCTATCGCATCGGGAGCAGTCAGGTGCGTTCCCAGCAGCGT
Source organism: Gammaproteobacteria bacterium (assembly GCA_030037905.1). Lineage (GTDB taxonomy): Bacteria > Pseudomonadota > Gammaproteobacteria > Steroidobacterales > Steroidobacteraceae > FEN-1191. Next base: position 48,629 of record JASHPX010000315.1, on the reverse strand, counting down.
CTGGATCTGTCCGCCGCGCCGCTCGAGGACCATCAGATCGCTGTCGCTATCCTGACCCTTGATCAGCGCCGCCACGCGCGTGCCGGAGGGCGACAATGTCACCCGGTCGACGCCCGAGGGCCGCAACAGCTCGTCCAGTGGAGCCTGCGCCCCGGACGCGAGCCTGGGTATCATCGCGCACACTGAAACCGCGAAAAACAGGGCCAAGACCACTCGGCTGGCAGAGCGCAGCATCACGACCCCTCCCATGATTCTTATGAGGCTTACCGTTGCAATTATGCGCCTGATTTCAGATGTTCGCCGGCGCACACGAACAGCCGCCCTGCAGCTGGGAGCTGCCGTGGCCGCCCGCTGGAGGCGAGGTGCCGATGAGCGGGATTCTGGTATAAGGCGCGATTAGGAAGGGAGCCATCGTATGTTCGACCGCCTCGCGCTCGTTTGCGTGTTGCCCCTGCTGGCGCTGGCTTCGGCGCCGGCGCTCGCGCAGGCTCAGAACACGCAGGCCCAGAACACGCGGATCCGGAACGCGACGACCGCCGGTGACTTCTGGGTCGAGCCCGCCACCTTGGTATCGCTCGGCTTCGAGTGGCGCATCTCCGGTGACGATAACCGCAACGCGGTGGTCAACGTCTGGTATCGCAAGCAGGGTGAGCGCGACTGGCACCCGGCGCTGCCGCTGTTTCGACTGCAGGGCGAACAGGTGAGCGGCGGCGTGGCCCGCAACGGCGGTGGCCATCACTACAATCACTATGTCGCGCCCGACATGTTCGCCGGCAGCATCCTGGATCTCGAGCCGGGAACCGTGTACCAGTGCCGCTTCGTGCTCTCCGATCCGGACGGCGTGCACGGCGCTCGCGTGCGCATCGTCACCGTGCGCACGCGTTCGGAGCCGCAGCCCGCGGCCGGCGGGGCGGTCTACAACGTTTATCCGTTCGGCTACAAGGGCCCCGAGCAGCAGCCGGCCTTCATCGGGCTCCTCGCCGCCTACTACCTGGGCTCCGATGAGTCCGATCACTCGCGCGAGATGCCCCCCCGCGTCCAGCCGGGCGATACGATCCTGGTGCATGCCGGCCTCTACGAGGACAGCCGCTTCGTCTATGACGACTTCACCGGCAAGGTCCCCTCCCTCGGCACCCCGTTCGACGGTACCTACTACCTCACGCAGAGCGGTACCCCCGACAAGCCGATCGTGATCAAGGCCGCCGGCGACGGCGAGGTCATCTTCGACGGCGACGGCTGCGACAATCTCTTCAACCTGATGGGTGGGAACTACAATTATTTCGAGGGCATCACGGTCCGCAACACGCAGGTGGCCTTCAAGCTCGGCATCAAGGACATCGCCAGCTCGAGTGGCTTCACGCTCGAGCACAGCCTCGTGTACAACGTCGGCCGCGTGGTGGAGGCGGGCTGGTCGGGATCGAAGGACTTCTACATCGCCGACAACGTGTTCATCGGCCGTCACAACCCGCAGAAGCTGCAGAGCTGGTTCACGCCGCAGGTGTGGGCGAAGTTTCCGGGCTATCCCTCGCTGATCACCTCGGAATACGCGATCAAGGTCTACGGCCAGGGCCACGTGATCGCGCACAACTACGTCGCCAACTGGCACGACGGCATCGATGTGGACACCTACGGTGACCCCGACGGCACCCCGAACGAGCTGCGCGAGCGCGTGCCGGTCTCCATCGACATCTATGGCAACGATTTCTACAACATGGCGGACAACTGCATCGAAGCCGATGGCGGCGCACACAACATCCGCGTGTTCCGCAACCGCTGCTTCAATTCCGCGGGCGGGGCGCTCAGCGCCCAGCCGATCTTCGGGGGTCCGGTCTATTTCTATCAGAATCTCATCTACGACGGGACGACCGGCGGCTATCTGAAGCTGGTCGATACTCCGGCCGGCGTGCTGGTTTACCAGAACACATTCGTCGGGCAGATCCGTTTCTTCGGGCCGGCCTCGAACGTGCACTTCCTCAACAACCTGATTCTCGGCGACGGCTGGGGCACTGCCGCGCTGGCGCTGAGCACCTACACCAACTATTCCAGCTCGGACTACAACGGCTTTCGCCCCAATCCCGGCGCTGCGTACGCCTTCGAGTGGGACTCGCCGCCCTTCGACGTGCGCGCCGACTACGAGGGTAAGCCGCAGGTGCGCCGCTTTGCGACCCTGCAGGACTACAGCGCGGCGACCGGGCAGGACCGGCACAGCCGGCTCGTGGACTTCGACGTTTTTCAGAACGTCAGGATCCCCGATAAGACCGACCCGCAGCGTCTCTACAGTCCGGAAGACTTCGACTTTCGCTTGAAGCCGGGCTCGGCTGCGAGCGCTGCGGGTGTCGTATTGCCCACGATCACCGATGGTTTCACCGGCAAGGCCCCGGATCTGGGCGCCTACCAGCTCGGGGTGCCCGTGCCGCACTATGGACCGAGCTCCTGGCCCGTCGGCATGCCGGGTCCCGACGCACCGCGCTCCGAGCGCGGGCCCCCACTGGGGAAATAACACGCTATCATGCCGGCTCGGCGGAGCGGCCTATAGCGTTGGGGGCACGACCATGGTCGAACGACACTTCGTACCCGTCATCGTGGGGATCCTTGGCGTCGGGCTGGCGTCGTCCTCTCTCGCGCAGCAGGCGGAACGGGTCCGGCCGGCCGATTGGCCTGCCTACAACCGCACGGTCGCCGGGGATCGCTACTCGCCGCTCGCGCGGATCACGCGCGCCAACGTAGGCAATCTCGAGCCCGTCTGCACCTATCAGCTCCCCGAGATCAATGCATTTCAGACCGGCCCCATCGTCGTCGACGGCACGATGTACTTCACGACGGAGCAGAACTCCTATGCGATCGATGCCGCCACTTGTCAGCTCAAGTGGATGCAGCATCGCCCCCTCGCGAAGCCAAGCGGGCTCGGCGCCAGTCGTGGTTTCGCCTACCTCGACGGCATGCTGTTTCGGGGCACTCCGGACGGTCACCTGATCGCGCTCGCCGCCTCCGATGGTCATCAGATCTGGGATCAGGCCATCGACGCCGCAGGGACACCGGGCGTCTCGATTCCGATGGCCCCCATCGCCGCGGACGGACGCGTCTATGTCGGCAACGCAGGCGGGGATAACGTCGGTGTGACTGGACACGTGTACGCATTCGATGCCCATGACGGACACCTGCTGTGGAAGTTCGACGTGGTGTCCCCGGCGGCGCGCCGGACCTGGACGAACCCCAATCTACCGATCACCGGCGGCGCATTCTGGACCTCCTTCACGCTCGATCGGGCCAAGGGGATCCTGTACGTGCCGGCCGGCAACCCGGCACCCGATTTCGACTCTCTGGACAGGACCGGCGACAATCTCTATTCGGACTCGGTGATTGCGCTCGATGCGGCCTCCGGCCGCATGCTGGGATACAACCAACTCGTTCGTCACGACGATCACGACTGGGACGTGGACAGCCCGCCGGCCCTGGCGACCACGCGCAGCGGACGCGAGATCATCGCCTCGGCCAACAAGGACGGCCTGCTGTCCATCCTGGATCGCTCCTCGGTGGGCGCATCGGCATCCGCGGGCGGGTCGGCATCCGCGGCGACGCCGGAGGATGCAGTGCCGGTGATCCCGCTGCTCTCGCAGACACCCACGACCACGCGCAGCAACGTGCACGTGCCGCTCTCGAGCGATCGCACGGTGCACTTCTGTCCGGGCATCACGGGTGGCTCCGAGTGGAACGGAGCGGCCTATAGTCCCCTGACCGATTCGATATTGGTCGGGGCGGTGGATTGGTGTGTGAGCGTGCGGCTGCAGCGGCCCTTGAAGGTGCCGCCGGCAGGGGTGATCTGGTTTGCCACCGCGACACCACTGCCCAGGATGGAAGACCCGGCCAGCGGGGCGCGAGGCTGGGTCACCGCATTCAATGCCGAGAACGGCACGGTGCGCTGGAAGTTCCACGCGCCGCATCCGATGCTCGCGGGCGTGACCCCCACCGCCGGAGGTCTCGTGTTTGCCGCCGATCTGGGTGGCACGATCTATGCGCTGGACCAGCGCACCGGCCATGTCCTCTGGAAGAACGACACCGGACAGTCCATCGGCGGTGGCATCGTCAGCTATCAGGTCGGCGCACGTCAGCTGGTGGCCGTCGCAGCCGGTATGCATTCGCAGGTATGGCCAGGGGCGGCACGCAACGGCCGCATCCTGGTCTACGGGCTGCCCTAGCTTTCCGCGATCGCGCTCGCAAGCCTCGTGCACCGTGGCAATCTTTCGACCCGCGCGCCGCACGTTCCTCAGGTCCGTGGCGGCGGCCGGTGGCGCTGCGCTGGTGGGTGCGCGTGCGGCCGAGCCGGCTGCCGCTGAGCCAGCGGCGGGACCGACTACCACCGCGGTGGCCGCCAGCGCACCCGCGGCGCTGCCACGACAGGTACTCGGCCTGCGCGACAACATCGATCACATCGTGGTGATCTTTCAGGAGAATCGCAGCTTCGATCACTACTTCGGCGCGTATCAACCTGGCGATGGCCAGAGCGGCGGTGGCCAGAGCGGAGGCGGCCGCCCGGCTGGCGATGGCCAAGCCGGCGGCGCGGTGATCGAAGGGCTGCTGGACGCTGATGGACGCATCGATGTGCGCTTCGATGGCCTACAGAAGAACGCCGCCGGTGTGCCCTATCAGTTCCTTCCCATGCCGTACCGCGTTCCCGGCTTTGCGCGCGGGCCGGTTCCAAACCGCCCGTTTCACATGGCATCCCACATTCCGGCGGACGACAATCTGCCCTTCGATCCTGCGCACGCCTTCAATCGCATGACCGCGCAGATCAATGCCGGGCGCATGGACCACTTCGTGGCGCTTGCCGACTCGGCCAAGCATGAGTTCTTCGACAAGGGGCGGGTGCACAACGCGATGCAGCGCCTGCTCGCCGACGCTTCGCCCTCCGGCGCGGTGCTCGGCTTCTATCGGCGCGAGGATCTGCCCGACTATCACCGCCTCGCCGACGAATACGTGCTGTTCGATCATTTCTTTCAGGCGATGACGGGCGGCTCGACCGGCAACGCGCTGTATCTGGCGGCGGCGCGATCCTGCCGCCGCGCTGAGCGCCTGCCGAGGAAGGCTGCGCGCCGCGCCGCGGGTCCGCCGCCGCTCGATGCGCCCTACGATGCGCACGGGATCCTGATCAACGATCTGGCGCCGGTGAATGGACCGACCGAAAGCTTCATGGCATCGCTCGATCAGAGCCCGCTGCCCGCCGAGCAGACCTATCCGAACATCGGTATGCGGCTCGATGCGGCCGGGGTTTCCTGGGCGTGGTACAACGAAGCCTGGAACACCGTGAAGCCCTGGGCATTGAAGACGGCGTTCGGCCCGGGCGACGGCTCGGTGGTGATCGATACTCCCGAAGGGTACGTGCCGCATCACAACCCGTTCCAGTACTACCCGAGCTGGTTCGATAACGTCAGGCGAGGTCATATTCGCGATAGCGATGACTTCTTCGCGGACCTGCGTGGCGCAGCTCTGCCGCAGGTGTGCTTCCTGAAGGCTACCGGCAGCCATGACGAGCATCCGGCCGACTCGGCGCCGCGCTGGGGCGAGCAATGGGTCATGGGCATCCTGCGGGGGCTGGCCGCCAGCCGCTTCTGGGCGCGCAGCCTGGTGCTCATCACTTACGACGAGGGTGGGGGCTTCTGGGATCACGTCGCTCCACCGTCCCGCGACGCATACGGTTGCGGCACGCGGATACCGGCGCTGTTGATCAGCCCCCGGGCACGTCGCGGCTACGTGGATCACCGCGTCGTGGACACCACGGGAGTACTCGCGCTGATCGAAGCGCGATTCGGGCTCGAGCCCCTCAACCCGGTCGACGCGAGCGCCTACCACCTGCTCGACGGACTGGACTTCTCACGAGCGCCACGGGACGCAGCGTTCTGACTGGCGAAGCCGCCGAGTCGCTGTTTGCCGTCCCCTTTGATAAATTACGACCCGCGCAGTCGCGCGGGCGCGGAGCAATCCCTGGCGGGGGAAGGATGCCTTGAGCTACCAGGCTGAATCGTACTATGCGCCTGCCCGCAGCCGGCCGCTGAGCGGCGCGGCTACGAGCGATCCTGCCGAGCAACGCGCCTGGACGCTCGCCTATGCGGCAGCCCGGGCGATCGGCCGCTTCGATCACGAGCGCCCTGCCCGTTTTCAGCTCGGCGAGGGCGGGTGCCTGCATCCCCTCGAATCGGGAGTGATCGGTGCCGATCTTCTCTGGAACCCCCACCATGGCTGGCAGGCCTTTGGCGCCCGGGGAGCTGCGGCCTCCCTGCTGGACCTGTATCTGCCGATCTGCAGCGCCACGGCACAGCGGCCGATCGCGGTGGCGCACCTCGGGCAGAGCCTGGATGGCTTCATCGCGACCCCCTCGGGGGATTCGGTCTTCGTGACCGGACCGGAGAACATCCTGCATCTGCACCGGCTACGCGCGCTCTGCGACGCCGTGGTGGTCGGCGCGGGCACCGTCAGCACCGACAATCCGCGTCTGACGACCCGCCTGGTTGCGGGCAGCAATCCCGCGCGCATCGTGCTCGATCCCACCGGTCGTCTATCTGCCGCGCTCTCGGTATTCAGTGACCGCGAGGCGCGCACCCTGCGGGTGTGCGCGGCCGGCAAGGTGGCGCCGCTGCAGGCGCCCGGCGAGGAGATCCTCGAAGTCGCCGCGGACGGCGAGGGGCTGAATCTTTTCGAGCTGATGCGCTCGCTGCGGATGCGCGGCTATCACCGCGTGCTCATCGAGGGCGGCGGCGTCACCGTATCTTCTTTTCTTCGCGCCGGCCTGGTCGATCGCCTGCATATCGCGGTCGCACCGGTGCTGATCGGCGATGGCCGTCCCGGCGTACGCCTGCCCGCACAGGCTCGTCTGCGCGACTGCCTGCGCGTACGCCACCGGGTGTACCGCAGCGGCGACGACATTCTGTTCGACTGCGATCTGCGCGCGCCCGGCGGGGCTCGCATGGCCGGCGAGCGCATCGGCTCCGCCGGGACCGGAGCATTTCAGCGCGTTCTGTAGACGCGTTCTGTAGAGAGCAGTTTCCGTCCACCCGATTCTCCGGCCCTCGGGACGGAACGAGCAACAGCTCCGTTCGTGTCGAACTCGTGCCTGTGAGCGCTTTCACGGGTTACTCGCGCGACATCTCCAGTGCCGCTGCAGACGTGAAGCACATCGAGTCCCTCCGATCGCGCAAGTCCTAGGCTGCGTGCCTTCGGATCATGAGCGGCCTTGGATGCGCGTCGTTATGTCCGTTACGGTCAAACAGCACTATGGCGTTCTCAGGCGTTGGGGCGCTCTGGTCATTGCCTCGGTGGTTATGGCTGTTCTGAGCGGCTGTGACTGGCAGACAACCTCGTGGCAGACTGCCTCGACTGACCCTCCAGGCAACGGTGAGACCTGCACGGTCGCCAACGGCACAGGCACGCTCGGCTCGACCAACGTGACCAACGTGGTCATCACCTGCTCGGCGAACACCTATAGCGTGGGCGGCACCATCGATGGCCTGAACGCCAGCGGGCTGATACTGGTCGACAACGGGGAAGACGCCACGACTATCAGCGCCAACGCCACACAGTTCACGATGAATACCGGTGTGACCTACGGGGCGATGTACGACGTTACGGTGCAGACGCAGCCCGCCGGGCTGGTATGTACCGTGAGCGATGGCAGCGGCACCGTGGGCGCTGGCAATGTGAGCAGCGTCAGCATCAGCTGTGTTCCGAATTTCACGCTGCTGTACTCCTTCCAGGGCGGCACCGGCGACGCCGCAGACCCCTACCACTGTTTGATCCAGGCCAGCGATGGCAACTTGTATGGAACGACGCTGGAGGGGGGCAGCAGCAACGGCGGCGCGATCTTCGAGATCACACCGAGTGGGGATGAGAGTGTGTTCTACGCGTTCGCCACCATGCCCTGGGCCTGCATGACCCAGGTCAGCACCGGCGATTTCTACGGAACGACTGCCTCGGGCGGCGCCAACGGCCGCGGCACCTTCTTCGAGATCTCGCCGAGCGGGACCGGGACCGTCCTGTACTCCTTCCCCGCAGGGGGCAGTGACCCCTATACCGGTCTGATTCAGGCCAACGATGGCAATTTCTATGGAACGACCGGGGCGAACGGCAGGGACGACGATGGCACGGTTTTCGAGCTCACCCCAGGCGGCGACTACAGTGTTTTGCACACCTTCCCCAAGACCACCAGCACTGACGGGCAGATTCCCTACGCCGGTCTGATCCAGGGCAGCGATGGCAACTTCTATGGCACAACCTATCAGGGTGGCGCCAACGACGACGGCACTGTCTTCGAGGTCACGCCGAGTGGGACCGAGACCGTCTTGTACTCCTTCGCCGGAGGGAGCGACGGCGAGCATCCCTATGCGGGTGTGATCCAGGGCAGCGATGGCAATTTCTATGGAACCACCTATCAAGGCGGCGCCAACGACGACGGCACCGTCTACGAGGTCACACCGAGCGGGACCGAGACCGTCTTGTATGCATTCGCCGGCGGCGGCGGGGACGGCGCCAATCCGGAGGCCGGGCTGACCCAGGGCAGCGATGGGAATTTCTACGGAGCAACCTATCTGGGCGGCGCCAACGACGACGGTACTGTCTTCGAGGTCACGCCGAGTGGGACCGAGACCGTTTTGCACACCTTCACCGGGGGCAGCAGCGACGGCGCAAATCCCTCGGCCAACCTGGTGCAGGGCAGCGACGGCAATCTCTATGGAACAACCTACCTGGGCGGTACCAATAACTACGGCACGGTCTTCGAGATCATTCCGCCATGAAGGAGTAACCGCACGAGACAGAAGAGCTACTGCGCCAGCGCAGCATCGTAGCTCGCCCAGGCGACGTGAGACTCGTGCAGCGTGACTCGCAGGCTCTGCAGGCCGAGCGCCGCTGCGCCGAGCTCGCCGCCGCGGATACGCGCGGCGAGTCGCTCGAAAATCGTTCGGGCCAGAAACTCGGTGGTGGTGTTGTGCCCCGCCAGCTCCGGTTCCGAATCCAGATTGCGATAATTCAACTGCCCCAGGATTTGCTGCAGCACCCGCGTTGCCAGCGCGATGTCCACCACGATCCCGAGCTCGTCGAGCTGCGCACGCCGGAACTCCACATCCACGATGAAGGTCGCCCCGTGCAGCCGCTGCGCCGGACCAAACGCCTCTCCGCTGAGACTGTGCGCAATCATGAAGTGGTCACGGACGCCGACCGAATACATGGATGCCCCTCAACGATCGGGCCGGTAACGTACCCGATGCATGATGACGTCCCCCGGTGAGACCGCGAGCGCGGCCAGCGCTTGGGGCAATTCGTCGAACTCGCCTTCGCTGTTGATCAGTGTATCCAACGCCGGATCGGTCAGCAGCGACAGCGCGAGGGCTAGGCGTCGCCGGGTGCTCCAGCGCGCGCGCCGCAGCGGGGCAACGGAGGCGACCTGCGAAGACTTCAGCGACAGTCGTCGGGCGTGAAAGGCCTCTCCCAGCGGCAGGCTCACCGCCCGATCGCCATACCAGCTCATCTCCAGTACGGTAGCCTCGAATCCTGCGATACGCAGCGCGAGCACCAGTCCCTGCTGCGTCCCACTGGCATGCAGAACGACGTCTGCGTCGGGCCGTGCTCGCGCGGGATCGGCGAATGCGACGCCCAGGGCACGTGCGATCGCTGCACGCCCGGGATTGATGTCGATCAGCTCGACCTCGCAGCCGACCACGCGTTGGGCCAGCCAGGCAGCCAGGCAACCCACACTGCCTGCGCCGATCACGCTGATGCGATCGCCAGGGGCGACACCGGCATCCCACAGGCCATTCAGGGCGGTCTCGAGGTTGGCCGCCAGAATCGCCCGCTGCGCCGGCACTGCCGCGGGCAACACCGCCAGGGCCTCGCATGGCACGACGTAGTGCTCCTGGTGCGGATGCAGGCAGAACACGCATCGGCCGACGAGCTCCGCGGGACCCGCCGTGACCTCCCCGACGCTGGCGTAGCCGTACTTGACCGGTGCCGGAAATTCCCCCACCTGGAAGGGCGCGCGCATGCGCTGCGCTTCGCTCGCGGGAACGCGGCCCTGAAAGACCAGCGCCTCGGTGCCACGGCTGACGCCGCTGTAGAGCGTACGCACGCTCGCTTCACCGGGCCCCGCAGCGCGCAGCGGCTCGGCGCGCAGCTCGCCACATCCGGGGGCGGCGATCCAGAAGGCGCGTGTCGTGGCGCGCGGCGTGGCGCGCGTGGTGGCGCGCGTCGTCGTGTCTGTCCCGGCGTCCGTCCTGGCGCTCCTCGCGGTTGCATCATGCCGGCTCATCGGCCGCATCTTACCCTCGCCGCCGGCGCGGCCTTCGACATTGCCGGCGAGGCGCTGTTATTCTCGACTCATGAAGCCGGTCGCGAGTGGTGGTGCCTCGATAGCCTGGCGGGGCGCCCGGGTTGTGCTCGCACTGATCCTCCTCAACGGCGCTTTGACCTTTGCCAACGTCTGGCCGACCCTCGGCGTGCACTGGCGCGGGGAGCTGTCGGTGGAGCTCGCTGCGCTCCTCGTGCTCTTGGCGCTCATCCATACGCGCGCGCGGCCCATCGGACGGCGCGCCCTGGCGCTGCTCTCCGTGCTCTTCGTGCTGCTGGCGCTCGGGCGCTATGCCGACGTGACCTCCCCGGCCCTCTACGGGCGGCCGGTGAATCTGTACTGGGACTTGCCGCACGTGGGAGAGGTCATCGGCATGCTGGCGCGCGTGGCGACCCTCTGGCAGCTGATGGGACTGTGCCTGGTCACGCTGGTGGTGCTGGGTGTGCTGTATCTACTCGCCCGCTGGTCGCTCGGCCAGGTGGACGAGGCATTGAGGCTGCACCGCGTGGCGCGCGTGGGCTTGGGCTCGCTCTGCGCACTGCTGGTGGCCTGCTTCCTCGCCCAGCAGCTCAGCGATCGCGTGCCGCGCGTGCCGCGCTTCTCGATACCGGTCAGCCAAACCTATGGGGTGCAGGTCGCACGTGTGCTCTCGGTGGTATCGGGTAGCGCCACCCGGAGCCTGCCGCCCTCGCCGCTGCTGCGCTCCAACCTCGGGGCACTCGACGGCGACGATGTGCTGCTGATCTTCGTGGAATCCTATGGTCGCAGCACCTACGACCGGCCCGAGTTCGCCGCCTATCTGCGCCCCGCGCGCGAGCGACTGCAGGCCGCCATTCATGACACGGGCCGCGATGTGGTGTCCGCATTCGTTACGTCGCCCACGTTCGGGGGTACCTCGGTGCTGGCGCACCTGAGCCTGCTCACGGGCATCCAGGTGCGCGACACGCGCAGCTACCGGCTGCTGATGACGCAGCATCGCCCGACGCTGGTGTCGGTCTTCCACGGCGCAGGCTATCGCACCATCGCGTTCATGCCCGGCAACCAGCATCCCTGGCCCGAGGGCAGCTTCTATGGCTTCGACCACATCTACGGCGCCGGGCAGCTCGACTATCGGGGGCCGAAGTTCGGCTGGTGGCACATCCCCGACCAATACTCGTTCGCCGCCCTGGACATGGACGAGCTACAGCCCCATCCGCGCCGCCCGCTGTTCGTCTTTTTCCCGACCCTCAGCACCCACATGCCGTTTCGACCGATCCCGCCGCTGCAGCCGGACTGGTCGCGCATGCTCTCGGCGCACCCCTATGATGCAGCGCCGTTGCAGGCCGCGATGGCCAAGACGCCGCGGTGGACGCACCTGGGTGAAAGCTATGTCGGCGCCGTGCAGTACTTCTTCGATACCTTCACGAGCTTCCTGCGCCGCCGGCCGGATGAGCATGCCGTGCTGATCCTGCTCGGGGACCATCAGCCCGCCTCGAGCGTCAGCGGTGAGGGTGCTTCCTGGGACGTCCCGGTGCACGTGATCGCATCGCGTCCGGGCATCCTCGCCGCGCTGCAAGCCGAAGGCTTCAAGGCCGGGCTCACGCCTTCCGGTCCCGCCATCGGCAACATGAATCAGCTCGCACAGTGGCTGCTGGCCGCGTTCAATGATCCGAGCACGCCGGACGGAACGCTCCAGGCACCCCTGCCGCCCTAGCGAGGGTGCTGCCCGGCGGGGGCCCCGGGGATGCTTGCCGGCGAGGCTGGCCGTGGACGAGCGGCCCGTGCATCGATAAACTCACGCCCGGTCTGAATAAGTCGAAATGGGGTATGACCTGACCGGGCGGGGCACGGCCGGCCAGGGTACAGCATCACGGAGAAGAAGTATGAAGAAGGCCAAGAAAGCAATCCTGGTAACGATAACGGCGATGACCGCTGTGACCATGACGGCCGCGGTCCTGGCTCAAGGCGGTGGGCGTCGGCCGAACCCTGATCAGACGGCTGTGCAGTTCCGTGAGGCACTCATGACCGTCATCGGTGGCACTGCGGTTCCGTTGATATTGATGCAGCGGGGCAGAATGCCCTACAACGCCGACGTCGTGGCCAAGGATGCCATGAATTTGACCACGCTGGCCGGGATGATTCCCGACGCTTTTGAGCGCGATACCAGCAGTTCGACGGTCAAGACGATGGCTCTGCCCGTAGTCTGGCAGAACCATGATGAGTTTCTCATGACCGCCGGGAAGCTCAAGACACAGGTGGAGGCCCTGGATATGGCCGTCAAGGGCGGCAGCCAGGACGATATCAAGACCGCCATCATGAACGTCGGCGCCGTCTGCAATCAGTGCCACATGAAGTTTCGGCAGAACCCGCAGGGTGGCGGCGGGGGAGGCCGGTAGCGTATCGCGCGCTGTCAGCGCTTCGCTTGCCTGGGCCGCGACTGGCCTGCGTGAGCGCCTGAGCGCTGCCAATGAGAAATACCCCTCGGACCTGTCGGTCCGAGGGGAATTTTTGTGCCTATAGTTGTGGTGGCGCAGGGCGTGCGCCACGGCGTGCCGCCGTCGTGCGGCCTGCGTAGCATTGACGCCTCCCGGTCGCGGACGCGATAGTCGCGTGGAGGTGCTGTCGGTGCATTGGCTTTATTTTTTCGGCCGCTTCCACGTCCTGCTGGTTCATCTGCCGATCGGCATCATCTATGTGACGGTCGCGCTCGAGCTGATGGCGCGTCGACCTCGCTTTGCTTACCTGGCCAATGCGGCCAATTTCCTGTGGGCATGCGCGGCGATCACCGCGGTCGTGACCGTCGCGCTGGGGCTGGCGCACTCCACTGAGGGCGGCTTCAATCACCGCATCCTGGCCACGCACCGTGCCCTGGGCATCTCGGTGGCGGCACTGGCGATCGCGCTGTTCCTGCTGAGGACGCAGCGTCCGCGCCTGTATCAATCCTCGCAGCTGCTGACCGGACCGCTGGCGCTCATCCTCGTTGCGGTCACTGGCCACTTCGGTGGGGACATGACGCACGGGACCACCTATCTGTTCGTCTATGCACCCGCTCCCGTGCAACGACTGGTGGGCCTGCAGCCCGCACACAAACATCCTGCGGACCCTGCCAACGCAGACGTGTTCGCGGACGTCATCCATCCGATGTTGATGCTGCGATGCAGTGGCTGCCACGGTGAAGCCACCCAGAAGGGCGGGCTCTCCTTTTCGACCTATGCGTCGCTGATGAGAGGCGGGGAGGATTTCCCCGCCGTGGTGCCGGGCGATCTTACGCAGAGCGAGATGTACTACCGCATCACTCAGCCGCGCGGTTCAGAGGACTTCATGCCACGGGACAACAAGACCCCGCTCACGGCTGCGCAAGTGCAAATCATAGGGTGGTGGATCAAGGCGGGTGCGCCCGGCAAGGGAACAGTTGCTTCCTTCAAGCCGCCGCCGCAGATTCTGAAATTGATCGATCAGCAGCTGAAGTCTGATTGATAGCGCGGCTGCGCCGCGAGCATCGATCGTGGAGCATCGAGCGTCGAGCGTCGAGCGTCGAGCGTCGAGCGTTGACCGTCCGCCGTCCACCCTGTCGACCTATCGATCCACGTGACGGGCGAGCCAGACGATGTCGAGCAGAAAGGATAGGGTCAGACAGGCAAGCCCGGCCGCGGCCACGGCGGTGGCGACTCTCGCCGAGGACCAGGGCGCAACGGTCACGACCAGGGCGAGCATCTGGATGACGGCAATGCTCTTGCCTCGATAGCTCGCAGGCAGAGGATGCCGCAGCAGCGGAACGAATGCGCTGGCGGCGGCGTACAGATAACGCATCGCGCCCGATAGCAGCACCCACGCACCCACTTTACCGAACTGCCACGCGAGGATGGACAGCACCGCGACGAGCAGCGCATCGATCTCCATATCGAAGCGCGCGCCAAAGCGACTGGCCATGCCGGTACGGCGCGCGAGCCAACCATCGCAGCCGTCCAGCACGATGACATCCGTTGCGATCAGGGTGGCGGCCAGCGGCGCGGCCAGTGCCTGCTCACCCACCATGGCCGCCATCAGGGCAACCAGGGCGGCGCGCACCAGGGTCACGACGTTGGCCGCTCCCAGACGTGGGAACGGATGATGCGCGGGCAGTGCATAGAGCATCAGCAGCGCGCCGGCCGCAAACATCAGCAGGCTCTTGGGCAGATAAGCCCGGCTGAAATGCAGCTGCCGGCTCGCAAGCTCTGCCGCCACGATCACACCCAACCCGACACCCAGCAGTGCGACGCAGGCGCTGCGCGTCAAGGCGCGCTGCCCGGAGACTGCGCGCTGCCCGGTGAATGCGCGCTGCCCGGTGTCGGGCGCTGCGGCTGGCGCCGCGTTCGTGCGAACAGTGACGTGCGCGAGGATGCTACGCTTGCCGTCCATTCACGGAGTCTACATGCTGAGCGGGGCATTGGAGTTCCTGATACCCGGTGATCTAGAGCGGGGAACCGGCGGCTACGTATACGACCGGCGCGTGCTCGCCGAGCTGCGCGCTGTGGGCTGGAAGGTGAGCGTGCGAGCGCTGGACGCGAGCTTTCCCGAGCCGACCGCGTCGGCACTCGAGCATGCGGAGCGAGTGCTTGCCAGGCTGCCGGCGCGCCGGCCGGTCATCATCGATGGGCTGGCGCTCAGCGCCATGCCGCAGGTCCTGCTCGCTCGCGCAGCGCGGCTGCCGCTTCTGGCGCTGTTGCACATGCCTCTGGGTGCCTGCCCGAGCGGGGACGCCCCGCCGGATCCCGAGCGTCTGGCACGCCTGCGGCGGATCGAGGCCAGCGCGCTTGCCAGCGCACGGCGCGTGATCGTCACCGGCCGTGGCAGCTTGCCGACACTGCGCGAATACGGGATTCCCGCCGAGCGTATCGTGCTCATCGAGCCCGGCACGGACGCTGCTCCGCTGGCTCGCCGCCGCTCGAACGGCCCACTGCAGCTGCTGTGCGTTGCGACGATTCAGCCCGGCAAGGGCCATGAGTTGCTCGTCGAGGCGCTGGCGCCGCTCGCATCGCTTCCCTGGCAGCTCACCTGCATCGGCAGTCTCGCGCGCAGTCCCGATGCCGTCGCGCGACTGCGTACCCGGGTGCGCGAGCTCGGTCTCACCGAGCGGGTCGTGCTCCTGGGGGAGATGCCGCGCGCGGCTCTGGAGCGCCACTATGAGGGCTCGGATCTCTTCGTGCTCGCGACGCGTTTCGAGAGCTATTGCATGGCCGTGGCCGAGGCCCTGGCTCACGGCCTGCCGGTCATTGCCACGCGCACGGGTGCCATACCGGACCTGGTGGGCGCCCAGGCGGGACGGCTGGTGCCTGCCGGCGATGTCGAGGCGCTGCGCACGGCGCTGGCCCTGGCGCTCAACGATGCGGCGCTGCTGGACACGTGGGCCAAGGGCGCGGCTGAGGCGCGCGGGCGACTGCCACGATGGTCCGAGACGGCGGCGCGCTTCGCCGCGCTGCTGCGCGAGGTGGATGCTCGGCCGGTGGCGGCCCCGGCCCGGGCGAGCTAGGCGGAGCCGTGGCGAAGCGAGGCTCGCTGGGGAGATTGCCGCCACCGCGCTAGACTAGGGTGGCGTCGGGCCTCGAGCCCTGGGGGGGCATGGATCCACAATGAAAACGCTGCTGCACCGTCGCGCAGTGCCTGGCACTGCTGCACTCTGTGTCGTCACCGCCATCACCGCCGTCACCGCACTGGCCGTGATCGCAGCGCCCGCCAGGGCGGCGCCGGCCGGCGAGGTACTCGGGGCCGGCAACTTCATTCATGTGGTAGCGCATCTCGACAGGACGATAGCCTTCTACCACGATGTGCTCGGGCTGCAGCAAGCCACCTTCGGCGGCGCCGCTCCCGCAGCGCCCCGCTTTGCACCCGATCCGCCGGTGGCCCAGCTGTATGCGATTCCGCAGAGCACGCCGGTGGGCGTGGCGGTGCTGCGGCTACCGGAGCAGGGGATAGGCCTCGAGTTCGCCGAGTTCCGCAATGTCGCTCAGGCGAGTCCCCGGCCACGCCCGCAGGATCCGGGAGCTTCGGTCCTGGTCCTCACGGTCCGAAACCTCGATACGATCCTACGACAGGCGCGCGCGGCGCACGTCCCGGTGGTGACGACCGGGGGCCAGCCTGTGGCTCAGGCTGATGCAGGCACCACGACTCGCAGCATCGTCCTCAGGGATCCGGACGGCTATTACATCGAGCTGGTCGAGCATGAGCCGGTGACCGACAGCCAGACCGCAGGCAACGTGCTGCACGCGCAGCTGATGCTTTCGGTGGCCGACACGCGTCGCACGGTGCACTATTATCAGGATCTGCTCGGACTGGCCTTGCAGGTGGATGCGTCGTTCGCGCCGGACTCCGCATTATCAAAGACGTTTGGCGTGCGGCACGCGCTGTTTCGCCACAGCATCGCCACGCTTCCGGGATCGGATTTCAAATACGATTTCGTGGAATGGAAGGGCGTCGTCCGTCATCCGGCGCAGGCGCGGGTGTTCGATCATGGCGTGGGGGTCCTGCGCCTCGTCGTCGGCGACGTTGACTCGTTCGTCGGCAACCTCAAGACGGACGACGTTCGCGTGGCCAGCACCGGCGACGGACCCGTGGCGCTGAACGCCCGTTTCCATGCCTGCATTCTTGCGGATCCGAACGGTCTGTACATCGAGCCCGTGCCTCACTTCCAGCCCCGACGACCCCAGGTCCAGGCAACACCGGATCAGGGCAAATGAGCAGCCTATCGAGGCCGCGGGTCGCGCCCGCGGGCGTGCACGTGCCAGCCGTGCCAGCCGTGCCAGCCGTGGCAGCCGTGGCAGCCGTGGTAGCCGTGGCAGCCGTGGGGCTGCTGGCCGTGGCGGTGGCCGCCGCGGCGCCTGCGCTGCCCGAGGATCAGTATCGCGGCGGCTGGGAGACCTATGGTGCGCAGGGGATGCACATCTACGAGTTCTCCATCCGCGGCAGCACCGTCAGAGGCATCTACTGCACCGAGTGTAATGATGGAACTACTCTCGCGTTCGTCGACGGCACGCTGGGTCCGAACGGGCTGACCTTTCTCGTCACTCACGTGCGCGATGACGGCAGCACCGATTACGTCGATCATGCGACCGCGAAATACCGTCAGGGTCAGATGATCGTCGATGGCACCAGTGGCGCTGCAGGTGCCGCTCGCTTCCACTATGTCATGCGCAAGGATCCACGCGGTCCGGCGCCGCTGCCGGGCGGGGCAGTCGGCAGATTGCCCCCGGGCCCGCTGGTGCCCCCCGTGCACTTTCCTGCCAGCGCTCCTCCCGATATTCCACCCGGACTATGGGCCCATCGGATCTGCCAGTATCTGGAGCCGCGAACCTGCCCCTACGTGCCGCCCGGACCGGACGAGCAGCTCACTCCCGAGAAGCTGGTCGGGGTCTGGGTCGGCTTCAGAGACGGCCCGGGCAAGCAAATGTTCTTCATTCGTCAGGTGGGCGATCAGCTGCGGGGAATGGCTTGCGGCCCCTGCGACAATCCCTACACGATGGCAGCGTTGGGGGACTTCCGCATCGAGGGGGATACGCTGCGATTCAACATCCTGCACGAGGATTGGGGTAGGCCGGGGTTCATCCCCTTCCACAACCAGATCACCGCTCATGTATCGGACAACGAGATGCGCATCATCAATGTCCCTGACCGCGGCCCGCGACCGGGCCAGGCGGCTGCCCCGCGTGGCCGGCCCGCCGCCGGGGGCAACACCCTGTTCGGCCCGATCTCCATCGAAGCGACACGGGGAAATAGCACATCCTAGTAGGGGGCCGCGGCAGGCCTGCCCAGCCGGGCCGGCCCGGGCGGCGCGAGCCGGGCCGGGCCCGCCCCGGGTCGAGCCGAGCCGAGCGGCGCGAGCCTGGTGTCCTCGCCGTCAATCCCCTGCGTGGGCCTGCTTGGGAAACTTGAGCTTCCCGATGGGCTCGCGCAGATAAATCGGCAACACGCTCGGCAGCGTCCCATCGTCCCAATCCTCGGCCAGCTTGCCGTTGTCGACCCGGTAGGTCACGTACGCATAAACCGGATAGAACTTGTCCCTGGTTCCCGGCTGTAGCGCGTAGCGCTGGTGGATCACGGTGACCAGATCGCCGTCGGCGATGACCTTGTACAGCGTGTTGCCCGGTGGCGGCTGCGGTCCATGCTTCGCTCCCGACGCCGGTCCGAACGGATTGCCGCCGCCGCGCAGCTTGCTGAGCGTGTCCAGGTACAGCTTGAAGCCATCGCGCCCCTGCACGTGGTTCACCTGCGCGAATAGCGTGTACTGCGGGTTGTGCTGCGTGTAGTCGGGCGTCATGAGCTGCATGCGCTCATCGGTGGTGATGCCTGGCTGGTACCATGCCTCCACCACTTTTTTGTTGGCGTCTTCCTGCGCCAGCTGCGCCTTGGCCGCCTGGGCGGCCTGATCCACCGGGGGCGGCGGTGGCGCATTCGAGGCGGTGTTCTGGGCTTGTCCGCACGCTGACAGGACCAGGGCGGCGCCAGCACCGAACAACAACTTGCCGAGCTTATCCATAACTAGCTCCTGGTAGACGAGAGTTTCGAGGAAAAGCGGGATTCGGGGGTCTGGATGCCGGAGACCTCGGCTCGATGCGCCTGTCTTCTGGGATTTGGACGGGGAATTATAGATCACGCCGGCCGTGGAAGAGGCCGGCGCCGCCAATAAACGCAACGCTACCGTTGCGTTTCAAAAAAAACAGGAGTAGCGTCCGACCAGCGCTCATCCAGTCCACCCGGGAGCCCAGCCCACCCAGGGAGCCACTCATGCCCAGGCTCAAGCACACCGTCCTGGCGTCGACGGCCGCCGCTGCGCTCGTTTGTGCCCCGATCGCGCCGGCCTCTGCGGCCGTGCCTCTGCTGATGCTGATCGGGCACGCGCTGGCAGCTCACCACCTGGTCGGCGCCGCGGTGCGGGCCGCGGCCCGCTCGCTGGCGGTCGCCTCCGCTACGTCCGCCGTCGGGCAATCGTATGCGTATCCATCTTCTGCGTATCCATCTTCCGCGTACCCGCAGCCTTACGCGCCGCGGTACGCGCCACAATACGCGCCACAATACGAGCCCCAGTACGCGCCGCCGGTGTACTATCGCAGTGCACCGCCATATGCGGAAGCGCCGCCGGCCTACTACGTTCGGCCACGGGTCTATTACGCACCTCGAGCTTACTATCGACAGGGAGTGACCTACGCTCGTCCGTCGCCGCGCTACGAGCGGGCGCCCACCGCGTACGCGCCGCGCATCCGCTACGCTCGTCCGTCCTATTACGGCGCAGGCCGTGCAGGAGGCTACTACCGCTATCGGTACGGTCGTTGACCGCGACCGACGCGGGCCGCCTCGGCGGCGCAGGCTGCGGCACGGCGGAAGGCCCTCACGCACGGACGCCGCGCGGCTCGGGGAGCGAATCCTCGAGGTCGCGACCGAACTGTTCCTCACCGAGGGTTACGGCGCCACGACCATCGAAGCCGTAGCTGCGCGCGCCGGTGTTTCCAAGCGAACCTTCTACCATCGCTTCGAGCACAAGGCGGCGCTGTTCGCTGCAGTCGTGCACCGGATCATCCAGCAGATCCGCCCGCCCCCGGGGGTAGCGCTGCTCGAGGGCACGACGCTGCATGATATTCTGCGCCGCTTCGCGACCCTCATCCTGCGTAGCGCGCTGATGCCGCGTGCAATCGCACTGTACCGCCTGGTGACGGGGGAGTCGGCGCGCTTCCCCCATCTGCTGCGCGCCGTGTATGAGGAGGGTTGGTCGCAGCAGGCGGCAGTACTGATTGGTGATCTACTTGCGCGCGAGCTTCACGATCCGCGTCTGAGTCCACAGCTGCTCACGTTTGCGGCCGAGCAATTCCTCGACATGGTGATAACGCTTCCACAGCGTCGGGCGGTCGGTCTGGGACAGGCCATGACCGCCAAAGAGCTCGATGCCTGGGCCGATGGGGTCGTGAGATTGTTTCTCGATGGTTGCCGGGGTCTATGACAGAGAGGCCGGTGGATACGGCGATCGAGGTATATCGCTCGGCGCGATCAGGCGACTGCCTCGAGCGGGCACTCATGCTCGAAGCCGTCGGCATCGGCAGCGAAACGCACGTCGAGCCACCGTGCTGCGTGCTCACCGTTGCAGCCGCGGATGCCACGCAGGCGCGTGAGCAGCTGGCGCTCTACGAACGTGAGCGCAGGCCTGCGCCACCCGCGCCGCCGCGCCAACCCTTGTTGCCGCATGCCTGGATCGGTTGTGTGCTGTATGCGCTGGTATTGATATTCATCGGACTGTCGATAACGAATGGCCTGTTCCCACCGACTGCGTTCGACGCCGGGACCCTGGACGCAGGACGCGTGCAGGCGGGGCAATGGTGGCGCGCCTGGACGGCGCTGACGCTGCATCTGGATGGAGAGCATCTGGCCGCAAATCTGCTGGTGGGCATCTGGTTCGGTTACCTCGCCGGCCGGCAGCAGGGTCCGGGACATACGTGGTTCCTCGTAGTGACGGGAGCAGCCGCTGCCAATCTGCTCGAGGCGCTGCTGGCGCCTGCGACGCACCGCGCGGTCGGCGCCTCCACCGCGGTTTTCACGACGCTCGGGCTGCTGTGCGCGTATTCCTGGGGAAGCCAGGCGCGCTGGGCGCAGCGCTGGGCGTTGCAGTGGGGTCCGCTGGTTTGCGGTGTCGTGCTATTGGCCTGGTTCGGCAGCGGCGGTACCGATCACCCGGGGCAAGTGGACGTCGTCGCGCACGCGCTGGGCTTTGGCGCGGGCGTGCTGCTCGGCTTGCTCACGGCGCGCCCGTCCTCGAAGCGCCTGCTGCGACGCATTCCGCAGTGGCTGACGGGCCTCATCGCTATCGCGGAAATAGCCACGGCGTGGCGCTTCGCGCTCGGTAGCTGAGCGCGCCCGCTCGGCGCCGCGAGCGTGACCTACTTGGCGCGCCCCGGGTAACCCTGGGCTTGCATCGGGATGCTGTAGATCTCCATGCGCGAAAAGAACCCGGCGATGCCGAGCCGGGGGTTGGGCTTGGCGGCCAGTACCTCGCCGACCGCGAACAGCGTCTTTTTGTCCTTACCGCTGAAGGTGACGCTGATCAGGTTGCGAGGTGCCGGAATGATGCCCAGTACCTGCCCATCGGGGGAGATGACCCGCACTCCGGGGTATCCCGTGACATATATGTTTCCTTGTGAATCCACCGTGGAGCCGTCGCCGCCGCCGCCGGGCAACATCGCGACGATGCGCTGATTGGTGAGCGCCCCATTGGGCTGCACGTCGAAGGCGACCAACGCGCTTTTGTTCCCAGCCATGCCGTCGGTGACGTACAGCGTCTTCTCATCGGGCGACAGCACGATACCGTTGGTGCGCAGATCGGTTCCATATTCGGTGACGCTGCTGTCGGGCGCCGCATAGAACACCCCGCCCATGGTGAAGTACACCCCGCCGTTGGAGGCCGCGGCGATGTCGTTCAGCACCCCGCCGATGCAGTCGAACGGACCTCCCATGTAGCGGTCGGCCAGTACCTCGTGCTCGGGGGAGAGCTCCCAGATCGAGGCGCGCAGCCCGCGCTCGGCGACGAACAGCTGGCCCATCTTGTTCTGCGACAGGGCGCCGCCCGTATCGGTGTCCCGATAGACCACCGTGTGGCGCCCATTGGGCATGAGCTTGACCACGTCGCTGTCGTTGTTGCGCGCGATCAGGATGCCGCCGTCGGGCGTGGCGATGATGCCGTCCGCATCGTCGCCGGGCACGCTCCAGAGAAGCTTCCAGCGCACGCCGGCCTGGATGATGCCGGGAATCGCCTTGACCCGATAGTTCGGCGAGGGCGTCGGCGGACCGCCGGCAGGCCGGCGAGCGCCCCTGCGAGCCCCCGCACGCTGGAAGGCCGCGAAATTCGGCGGCGGCGGCGGCTTGATCTTCGTGCATTCGTTTTGAATGACCTGCGGCTCGCGCGCATCGGTGGCCGCCTGTATGCCGGGTCCCTCCGGCGGCGCCGCTGCAAATGCCATTGCAGTTCCGAACAGACCCACGGCAACCATCAATAAGCTGTTTGGTTTCATAAACCGCTCCCGACGAGGCCCGCGGAGTTTACACCAGTCGAGACCGGCGATGCCGCCGTAACCGGCGCCGCCGCCGGCGCCGGCCGGCAATACAGGTCGCAGAGGGTCGCCGCGAGGTAGCCCGCGGCGGTCGCAAAGGCGTCCCCGCCGTTGACACTGTCGGCGGTCGCGGGGTCGAGTTGCTCCGACACGATGCCGCCATCCCAGGGACTCGCGCGCAAAATCTTCAGTGCCAGTGCCTGCCCGGCGCGCAGTCGCAGGTGATCGGCTATCGACCAGCTGGTCGTATCCGGCAGCCGGTAGCTGCCAGGCAATCCGTACGGTTTGCCGGCATTCGAATACCGGAAGGCCCTGGAGTGCAACCACTGGTAGGTGCGCTGGAACACGGGGTCGTCCTGGCTCATGAACCCCAGCGCCGGCAGTCTCAGCAGTGAGCCGGGCGGCACATCGTCGAATTCGTAGTGCGCACCGTCCCATCCGAACGCGAAGATCGGGCCATGGGCTCCCGGCGCACCCTCGGCCACGAGCTCGCGCATGATCGTGCTATGCAGTCGTAGCGCTCGCGCGATGAGGCTGCTCTGTTGCGTGCGCTCTCCAATCGCAGCAAACATGGCAGCCGCATCCCGTAGCGCGACCCATACGAGCGCGTTGTCGTAGGTTTCGTAACGCGAGCGGCGGTTCTCGTCCTGCGCGTCCTGATCGGTCCAATACAGACCCGTGTCATCGCGGTGCGCAGCCAGTTTGGCGAGCAGAGCCGAGAGTGCGGCCTGATGTTGCCTCAAATAAGCGGTGTCGCCGGTTCTGCGCCAGTAGCCCGCGAGCGCGATGATGGGAGCGGCGTTCTCGTCGAGCTCGTAGCCGGGCTCGAGCGTGACACCATCGATGAAGCGGCTGTGAGTTCCGGCATCACGCAACTGGATGCCGAGCGCCACGTCGAGCGCGCGGCGCGCGCGTGCCACATCGGTCCTGAGCAGCGCCGGGAAGCTCCACAGCATCGCGTCGCGGTCCCAGTATGCCGCTGAGACATAGTAGCGCGCAGATCGCGAAGTGACCCCGACGAACTGTTCGGTATCGAGAGTTCGGCCCCAGGCGAACAGGGATGAAAAAAGCAGGTTGCGGTTCATGAAGAGATCCAGCTGCGGATCGCCCGTGCTGCGCAGGCGCGGCTCGAGCCAGGCGCGCTCGCGCTCGAGCACGGTTGCCTCGCCCCGCAGCGCCAGCTGCGCCGCGAGCACGCGCGCGCCGAATTCGGCGCTCGCCTCCTCGAGTCCGACCGACACGATGAAATTGGCGCTGGCGCTCTGGCCGGGGGCGAGCCGGCGTTGGCAGCTGACGGTGTAGGTATCGCCGGCGCTGTGGGTCTGCGCGCAATCCGGATATCCCAGCGCCCAGGCGAATACCGTGTCGTTCTCGACGAAGCTGAACACCTGCGTGTGTGGAATGGGTGCATTGGACTGCAGACGCCGCCCGGCGATCATGGAAGGCGAATAGATGACGCGCGCAAGACCGCCCCAGCGAGCAGTGATGCCGAAGCGCACCGTCCGGGCTGTCGCACCCTGATTGACGAGCGCAACGCGAATCCACGCGGCTCTCGCCTCGGGCGGCGTCGCATAGGTGATGGTGACCTGCACCGTCCCGGCATGGGCCGTGGCGACCGGGATCCAGTCGTCGATGAGGCGCCACTGTGTAACCCGCAGCCCCGCAGGCGCCGCTCCGGCGGCGACCCAGGGCGCCAGAGCCGGAACCATCTCCCTTTCCGGTCCAAAGTTCACGTTCGGGGAACCCTGAACCTGCAGCAGCCCACGCTCGCGCATCGACAGCACGTTGAAAGTCACCACCGCGCCGTCGTCGGCGCGGATCTCGGGAAGAGCGATCCAGTCGTTACCGGTGGCAATGATTGCATCGCGGCCCAACGCCACCGGCACGCCGGCCTGCAACTGAGCATCTCGAGCCTGGGCAGCCTGAGTCCCACCGGCGTATACGCTGCTCGCAGGCTGCGCCAGAAGCGCCGCCAGAATCACTATCACAATCGGCTGCAAGCGCGGCCTGACCGCTGCGGGTCGCGGCGCTCGCGAGTCGTGCCTCACGGTCGTGGCAGTAGAAGGCTCAGACCCGTGACTTTGCCGTCCGGCGAAAGCGGCCCAATCCCCATGTTCAGCTGGCCGTTGGCAAAGGTGGCGCGATAGGCGTCATAGCCGTTGGGCAACACTCCCTCGAACGTGATGGATCTGAGCGCACCCAGATTCCTGAAAAACGCGGAGACCCTCGCGGCCAGCTGCGGATCGGGCGCGGGACGCTTGCGCGCGACCATGTCACTGAAGAGCGGCTGGCCGGTCGCCTGCAGTGCCTCGATCTGCCGGCGGGCAGCGGCCTCGGTTCCCGGGCGTGGCTTGGCTCCCTGCGCGAGCACGGGTGCAAACCCGGCATTCGGGGCCTGAGCCAGCGAGCCCGGCGATACGCGGTCGAAGACCTGCTCGGTCATCGTCTGCTGTCCGGGTGGCTGGTTCGTGATCGTCAGGGTATTGCCGTCGGCCGAAACCGTGCAGACACCGCCGGCGACCACTCGGCCGTTGAAACGGTCTGTCCACAGGAATTTGTTCGCATCGATACGAGTGAATTCGACCGTACGCGGTGTCCGCTCGCCACCGCGGATGAAGCTGCCCAGGTTTGCGGCGTTGTATACGGGGTATTGCTTGCTGTCGTAACGCGCCGCCGTGAACAGAAAGTCGGTTCTGCGCGGCGTGATCGTGATGACGGTGTGGTACATCCAGCCGCCACCGTGATCTTCGTACTGTCTGTAGACCGCAAAGCCATTCGGCGGGGCGGGCAAATGCGATTTCCCAGGATCCAGTCTCCAGATACCGACAAACGGCCGGTTGCCGCTGCTGCCACCGGGCTGCGCGTCGACCGGCGCCGGTAGGGTCAGGACCAGCAGTGCGCAGGCCAGGACCGCCAGTGCCTGCAACGACACGGCGAGAGGTAAAGGATGTCTTCTTCTCATGGCCGCTCCTGAGAAGATCGGTGCGCTCTGTTGAATGACGGGGTATGGGAGCCTATCGTACCGCACTGTCCGTCGGTCAGCTCGAAAGGTTCACGGACCGATCAGTGCATCCAGGAGCTTTACGATGTCTCAGCGGCCGAAAACCGATTTCGACGCTCGTGCACAGAGCTGGGACGACGCCAATAAGGTCAAGCGCGCCACGGATATGGCGGCGGCCATGCGTCGCGCCGTCCCGCTGAGTCGCTCGATGAAGGCGCTCGAATACGGCGCCGGTACGGGCTTGCTTTCGTTCTGCCTGCGCGATGAGCTCGGGCCGATCACTCTGGCTGATAGTTCCGCCGGCATGCGCGCCGTGGCCGCACAGAAGATAGCGGCGGCAAACGCTCGCGACATGCGTGTGATCGATCTGGACCTCATGCGCGACCCCGTGCCTGCCGAGCGCTACGACCTGATCTTCAGCATCATGACGCTGCATCACATGCCCGACGTGCCCAAGGTGCTCGCTGACTTCTTCCTGCTGCTCAACCCGCGGGGATGGCTATGCCATACGGACCTCGATGTCGAGGACGGTTCGTTTCACGGGCCAGAGGTCGACGTGCATCACGGTTTTGAGCGCGGTACGGTACGTTCCTGGCTCGCGGCCGCCGGCTTCTCCGATGTTTCGGTCGGCGACTGCTGCAACATCGAGCATGGCGGTCGTAGCTACTCGGCCTTCATCGCCGTTTGTAGAAAGTGTTAGCGGGAGAAAGAGGGGGAGACCATGCGCCGCATCATCTGTGGGGTTCTGACGCTGACGGCATTTGCCGTGGCGAGTAGCGTGCACGCGAAGGTTCTGCATCAGAAGACGCGCGTCGGCAGGACGCTCGTCGAATACGAGGTCGTGCTGCCGGACCACTACGATCCGCAGCGCAGCTATCCCACGATACTGGCGTTCGGCGGAGGTCCGCAGACCATGGATGTCGTCGAGCGCATGGTCGAGGGCACGTTCCGCGAGCAGGCGGAGAAGCGCGGATACATCGTGGTGATGCCGGCGGCGCCGGACGGGCAGCTCTTCTTCGAACAGGGCGCACGTATCTTTCCGGCTTTCCTGCAGCAGATTCTCTCGACCTACAAGGTCGAGGACGGCAAGCTCCTGGCTGCCGGCGCATCCAACGGCGGTATCAGCGCCTTTTACGTCGCCTCGCTGTATCCACGTTACTTCCGCTCGATCACGGCGTTCCCCGGCTATCTGCCCGACCCGACTGCAGCACGCATCGATGCCATCTCGGGCATGTGCATCCACATGTTCGTCGGCCAGTTCGACGAGCTGGGATTCGATACGCCCATGCGGCAGGAAGCGCAGTTCTTTCGCGCGCGGGGCCTGGCGCTGACCTACAGCGTCGAGAAGGGACAGCCTCACCGCATCGCGACGCTCGCCGGAGCCGGCGCGGCCCGCCTGTTCGATCTTTTCGATCGCGACCGGCATGGTTGCACGCATGGGTGAGTCCCTGGCATCACTGCTGGCGAGTCGGCAATTCATCACTGCGCCGGGAGTCTTCGACCTGATCTCGGCCCGGCTCGCCGATCGGACCGCCGCCAGAGCGCTGTACCTGACGGGCTATGGCACGGTGGCTTCGTACAGAGGCCTGCCCGATGCCGGTATAGCGACCTACACCGACATGCTCGATCGCGTTGCGGCGATCGCGCACGGCATCGGCAAGCCGCTCATCGCGGACGGCGACACGGGCTATGGCGGTCTGCTCAACGTTCATCACACAGTGCGTGGCTATGAGCG
This sequence comes from Gammaproteobacteria bacterium, assembly GCA_030037905.1. GTDB lineage: Bacteria > Pseudomonadota > Gammaproteobacteria > Steroidobacterales > Steroidobacteraceae > FEN-1191. Next base: position 21,522 of record JASHPX010000315.1, on the reverse strand, counting down.
CGCCGGCGCTGCGGCGATCCAACTGGAGGACCAGCAGATCCCGAAGAAATGCGGCCACACACCCAATCGCGCGGTAATTCCCACTGCCGATATGGTGCGCAAGATCCGCGTGGCCTGCGATGCGCGCTCCTCGAGGGACTTTCTGATCGTCGCCCGCACGGACGCTCTGAGCTGCCTGGGACTGTCCGAGGCGCTGCGGCGGGGTGAGGCCTACGCAACCGCGGGCGCTGACGTCATCTTCGTCGAAGCACCGGAAACACTCGAGCAGATGAGCACCATCGGTGCATCATTCGACGTTCCCCTGCTGATAAACCAAGTGCATGGCGGCAAAACTCCGATCCTGCCGCCTGCACGGCTGCAGGCGCTGGGTTTCTCCGTGGCCATCTATCCGACCACGGGATTGTTCGCCGCGGCTCACGCGCTTGCCGCGGTTTACGGCGCGCTGGCTGCGCAGCAACCCGTGCGCGAGCCGCTCTATTCCTTCGAGGACTTTGGCGACCTCATGGGCTTCCAGCAAGTCTGGGATTTCGAGCGCAGATACGGTGAATCATCGGGCGACGATGATGCATGAGGTATCCTATACCTCGACATTCACCGAATAGCTGTGGATCCGAGGCCAAAGATCATGAACCGTCTCGTAATGGTGGTGGCCGCCACGGTGCTGTGTGGCTCCTGCCTCCTCAGTCTCGGCGCTGAACCGGAGGCGGCTGCCCCCGCTGTGCCCGCTGCCCCCGCTGCCCCCGCTGCCCCCGCTGCCCCCGCTGCTCCTGCCATATCGGCGGATGCCCTGGGGCCGAGCGTGTCCGCGCCGACGCGTGCGATGCTCGCGCGTGCGCGTCCGGTGATTGCCCAGCACGCCATGGTGGTGACCGCTCAGCATCTGGCGACCGAGGTCGGCGTGGATATCCTTCGCCGCGGCGGCAACGCCATCGACGCGGCGGTGGCTGTAGGCTACGCGTTGGCGGTCGTACACCCGTGCTGCGGCAACATCGGCGGGGGTGGTTTCATGACGATCCACCTGGCCGATGGGAGGAACCTGTTCCTCGATTTCCGGGAGCGAGCGCCTCTCAAAGCCACCTACAACATGTTTCGCAATGCGCAGGACCAGGTCGTGCGCGGCCGCAGCATCAGCACCTATCTTGCCGTGGGCGTTCCGGGCACGGTGATGGGCTTGGAGGCGGCGCGCATGGCCTATGGCTCCATGAGCCGCCAGGAGCTGATGGCGCCTGCCATCCGTCTCGCACAGCAGGGATTCGTGCTCTCGGATGCCGATGCCATGCTGCTGCGATTCGCCACTCGACGCTTCATGCAGCATCCAAACGTTGCGGCAATCTTTCTCGACCACGGCAAGCCCTATCCGGCCGGCGCACGCCTGCAGCAGCCGCAGCTCGCGCATACGCTGCAACTGATCGCCCGGCAGGGACCACAGGCGTTCTATCGCGGCAGTATCGCGCGCGCGATCGTTGCGGCGAGTGATCGCAATGGCGGTCTGCTCACGCTGAAGGATTTCGCCGATTACAACGTGCAATGGCAGCAGCCGGTAAGCTGCCGGTACCGGGGCTACGAGGTGGTCTCTGCGCCGCCTCCGAGCTCCGGAGGCGCGACCCTATGCGAGCTACTGCAGATACTGGAGCCTTATCCATTGGCGCAATGGGGTTACGCCTCAACGGAGGTCACGCATTATCTGGCGGAGGCCGAGCGCTACGCTTTCGCCGATCGCAACGCCTACCTCGGCGATCCGGCGTTCGTCAAGAACCCGATTGCCATGCTGCTGTCGGTGCAGCACGCTGCCGCGATCCGCGCGCACATCAAGCCCGACATGGCCGTCCCTGAAGATCAGATCGAAGCCAGCCTCGGCAGCGCCGAGGGTCAACACACTACACACTACTCCATCGTCGATTCTCACGGTAACGCCGTCGCCGTGACCTATACGCTCAACCTGTACTTTGGCAATGGTCAGATCGCGGCAGATACGGGCTTTTTCCTGAACGACGAAATGGACGATTTCACCTCCAAGGTCGGGGTGCCCAACAGCTTCGGACTGCTTCAGGGTCGGGCCAACCTGATCGCCCCCGGCAAGCGCCCGCTGAGCTCGATGGCGCCCACCCTGGTGCTTCACGACGGGCAGTTGGTCATGGTCAGTGGCAGCCCCGGCGGATCGACCATCATCTCGACCACCGTGGAGGGCATCCTCAACGTCATCGACTTCGGCATGAACCTTCAGCAGGCGGTCGATGCTCCACGCATGCACGACCAGGGAGAACCGAATGTGATCATGGTGGAGCCCGGATATCTGACCCCTTCGACACGGGCGGCGCTGCAGAAGATGGGCTACCGCATTCAGACGCGCCGCCCCTGGGGGGCTGACGAGGCCATTTTGCGGGATCCGCGCAGCGGCATGCTGGAGGGGGCCAACGATGATCGGCGTGCGGGCGGTTTGGCTGCCGGATACTGATACGGCCGAAGCAGAAGCTAGTGTTTCGGGTGACTCAACGCGTGGCGCTGGAGTCGAACCGCGGCCTCGTTGACCATGCGTTCGATAATGGTTGCCGCCGGCTCGATCGCGTGGATGAGACCTGCGGCTTCGCCAAACCAGACTGCCGTGTTCTCGGGATCGCCCTCCTCGAAGGCCAGCCGATAACGTGGGCCTTCCACGGCGATATCACGCTCGAGCTCTACCTCTCGACCATGCCAGCGGGCCGTAAAGGTGTTGCGGCGAATCCTGGCCGTGAATCCGTCGGGCCAGGGTAGCTGCCTCACGATATCCGGTATGCGGGTACGCAGGGTCCCGTCGCCATCGGACGCAAGGATGGCGGCCCGATGGGGTTCCTTTACGAGCGCCTCTTTCGACGCCCACAGCCTTGTGCCGACGAGGACGCCATCTGCTCCCAGCATCAGCGCAGCGGCGAGGCCACGCCCATCGGCGATGCCACCGGCGGCGATCAACAACGTCTCAGGGGAATGTGCCGCGATGAAGTCTGCCGCTTCAGGGACCAACGTGAACGTCCCACGCGACCCTCCGTGTCCTCCGGCTTCAGCACCCTGTGCAACGATAACGTCGGCATGAACATCGAGCGCTTCCCTGAGATGATCCATGTTCTGACACTGACAGATCAGGAGCGCGCCGGCTTTCCTGATGGCCTCGACAAAAGGGCGCGGATCGCCGAATGAGAGCATGACGGCTGCCGGATGGCGCTTCAGCACATCCGTCAGCAGCGAGGCGGAGCGCTGCAGGGACCATGTGATGAAGCCTACGCCGATGCGCTCGTCATCGGCCGCATCGAATTGCTCGTTGAGCCACCGAAGGTCCCCGTAACCACCACCGATCAGACCGAGGCCTCCCGCACGGCTGACGGCCGCGGCCAATGCGCCCCCGGCGGCGAAAGCCATGGGTGCCGAGACGATCGGATATCGAACGTTCAGAACGCGAGTGAGCCGGGTCGAGAGAATCGTCATTCGCTGCGCATCAGCTGGGCCATGTGAGCGAATCGTACCGCGATGTGCCCTATGGCGGTATCCAGCCGCGGCTTCAGGGCCGGCGCCGGTGCTGACGATGTCGAGCGCATCACGACGGCAGCACCGCCGATGAGCCGAGAATGAGCGGATGAGCTGGAGGAGCGTGTTGTTCGCGGCGCTATTGGTCGGGGCGGTCTGGCAGGGCCGGGACCAATGGCTGCTGCGCCCGGCGCATCCCCCCGACGGCCAGATCGCGCCGGACACGCCAGTCCAGGTCGAGATCGCCGAGCCCCAGACCGTGCTGCACGGGCACTGGCGCCTGCGCGAGCGCGCGAGCTATGACATCACGGCGCGAATCCTCGGTCGTGATGACTACCACTTCGACGCGCTATCGGATCTGATTCCTGAGGATCTCGCGCTCGGCTGGGGAGCGATGTCTGACAACAAAGTGCTGGCGCATTTCGACATCAGCCAAGGGGGTCGCTTTTACGGCTGGCAAGCCCGTGGAGCTTTACCGATTCCACGCGAACAGGTGGTCGAACAGAGCGCGAATACGCACGTGATTCCTGCCAACGACCTCGTGCGCCGAGAGCTCGCTCGCTTGCGTGTCGGTGAGGTAGTGCATCTGACCGGCACCCTGGTCGATGGCCAGCGCGACGATGGGGTCAGTATTCATACTTCCCTGACACGCAGCGACGAGGGACCGGGCGCCTGTGAGGTGATGTTGGTCGATGAGGTCGAGGTGGTCGATCCATGATTTCAGAGATCGCCCACGAGGACGGATAGATCGCGTTCGACCCAGACGGCGGAGGCTGCAAAGCCGGCGGCCCGGAGCCACGCCAGCTGCTCCGACAAAGTGCTGGGTTTCCCCCTGGATCTTCTATCTGACTCGCTCGACACGGCGGCCGCGGGCGATATCACCGCGACATAACACGCCCAAAACTGAGACATATGTCAATGTTTCCCCTCCCGTCGGGCGCGGTTTTGTACGATCACGTCACACAACGGGTCACCGCTCGAATCGGGAAATGTGAATATGAACCGCTTTCGGCTCCTGCTCATGGTCGGCGTAGCTGTTTGCGGAATGCAGTACTGGCATCAGCACGCTCCGGCCTCCGTCCTGCCCGTCGCAGATGCGAACGGCTTCGTCCATATGCCGCCGGTTGAAGGGCAGAAGCCGGATATGGTGTACGTCTTCGCAGGGCGGCATTATTCGCTGCCAGCCGCCCGGCGCGCTCTGCAACTCGCGCAGGATCTCAGTGACGAGGGTATCCCTGTCGAGCGTACTAGCAGCGTGAGATTCGTGCCGGTGGGCCTGGTTGCCCTGAATGACTCGGGGGTCAGCCGTCTCAACCACATCATGAGTGCGAGCGCGCCGATCGTGTTCGTGCATGGCAAGGCTGAAGACGCTCCGACACTGGAACAGGTCGAGGCGGAGTTCAGGACTTCGGCCCGGTAAGCCGGCCGCCCGGGCCTTTGCCCGATTCCGGCCGGTCCGGTGCGCCAAAGAGCAGCACATCGACTACGAGCTTCCATACCCCGGCCACGATCAGGAAGCCGATGAACCACCATTGGGCGGCGACCCGATAGAACGGTACATAGGTGGCGTATCCCCAGGCGAATATTCCAACCAGAAACACGATCGAGCGGACGACGCGGCGGCTACGGTCGAGACGACGCCGGGTGAGGCTGAGGAGTGCCCGCTCAGCGGGCGCAAGCAGCACCAACAGCAACAGCAGACCCACCAGGCCCACGATCAGGTTGCTCGACATCGCCGCCTACCTCATCCGCCGGCGCCATATCAGCGCTCGATTATTGGCGGGCATCGGTCGATCCTCGACGAGGATGAATCCGATCGATCGCGCCAGCTCGTCGACAGCCTCGAAGTCGCGAATGCCGCTTCGCGGCGAGCGTTGCCTGAGCCAGGCATCGAAGCTCGCGTTGCTCGGACTCGTGAACGCCCCCTCGTAGTTGAAGGGTCCATAAACGGCAAGCACGCTGTCATCGCCGAGTACTTCAGGCATGGAGGCGAACAGGGTGCGCGCCTCCTCCCAGGCCATGATATGCAGCGTGTTGGCCGTGAATACCGCGTCGAATCGGGCGCTAGGCCAGGCGCCGCATACGTCGAGAATCAGCGGCGGCGGCAGGTTGGGCAGGTGTGCCTCCTCGATCCAGAGACGAGCACCCGGCAGGTTCGGTTCCAGATCGGATGTCTGCCAGATGAGGTGCGGCAGGGCCGCTGCGAAATAAACGGCGTGTTGAGCCGTGCCACTGCCGATTTCCAACACCCGGCTTCGATCGCTGAAGTAATGCTGAAGTACCCGCAGGATCGGGTCGCGATTGCGGTCACAGGCGTCGGCGTACGGCTTGACGGCGGCCATCGCCCATTATGCACAGCAGTCATCGTGCGCGCTCGTCGCGCGCTCTCTGGGCGCGCTCGCGGGTTCTCCGGACGGCCCGCTATAATGATTCCTCACGCTGAATCAGACGCCAGCGGCTAGCGCGCAACCGGGCCGCTCTGCGTAGCGCTGGTGAGCTGTTTGGTTCCTCCACCCCTGGAGCCGCACCATGTTTACGCACACGCATCGCTCGCCCTCGATCCTCAGGCTCATCCCCGCCACCGCCGCTGTTCTGATGTGCGCGTCAATGGCGCAGGCGCAGCCTCCAGCGGCACCGGCGGGTGGCATCAGCGCCAAGGAGCTGATGAGGCGCGACGTGATCGGCTTGCCGGGCAAGGAGGTGGTGCTCAGCACGGTCGAGGTTGCGCCCGGCGCCAGCTCTGCACCTCACAGGCACGATGCGCAGGTGTTCGTCTACATGCTGCGAGGAAAGATGATCATGCAGGTCAGGGGCGGGCCGCGCATGACATTGGGTCCGGGCCAGACCTTTTACGAGAATCCCGCGGACGTTCATACCGTCTCCGCCAACGCGAGCGACACCGAGCCGGCAAAGTTCCTGGCCTTCATGATCAAGGATAAGGGCAAGGCAGGGTTTATCCCCGTCGCGCCGGACCAGGCTGGAGGAGAGTCTGCAACCACATCGACCCCCTCTGATCAGACTCGAGCGCGACCTGCGGGTGCAGCGGCGCCGTCCGCAGCCGACCGTGCGCTGATGAGACGCGATGTGATCGGCTTGCCGGGCAAGGAGGTGGTCATGAGCGTGATCGAACAGCGCCCCGGCGCCGCCGGCAAACCGCATCGCCACTACGCGCACGTGTTTGTGTACGTGCTGCAGGGAAGGGTGATCATGCAGGTCAAGGGTGGTCCGCGCATGACGCTGGGACCCGGTCAGACCTTTTATGAAAGCCCCTCGGACATTCACGCCGTATCGGCCAATGCCAGCAGCACCGAGCCCGCGAAGTTTCTGGCGATCCTGATCAAGGCCAAGGGCAAGCCCAGTACCTTTCCAGTCTCAAACTGAGCACCGCTCGAACTGAGCACCGCTTGCAACCCGGGGCAAGTTAAACTACAATCTGTAGCACTACAATTGGTAAATTGCGAGGGCGCATGCGCGCAGAGTTAGGGGAGCTCGAGCGGGAGGTGCTGCAGGCCGTGTGGCGCTCGGGTCAGGCGAGCGCCGATCAGGTGCGCCAGGCGTTGCGGCGCCCACTCAAGGAGTCGACCGTACGCACGGTGCTCGGACGGCTGGAGAACAAGGGATATCTGGCGCACCGGGTGGAGCAGCGCACCTTCCTGTACCGAGCCGTCAAGCCGCCGGCGCACGTTGCGGCCCGGGCCGTCCAGCGGGTGGCGGACTGGTTCTGTGAGGGGTCGGTGGACGCGGTGCTGCTGGGGATGGTCGAGTCAAAGATCCTCAGCCGGCGCGATTTGCGGCGCCTCGTGGATAAGATCGAAAAGGACGATTCCGGGGAAAAATGATGCTTGCAGCCCTGCTCGGAGCCGCCCTGCGCGGCGGCGCGTTGCTCGCGGTGGTATGGGTGCTGCTGAAGGCGTCGAGGCTGCGCGATCTCGCGGCTGAGAAAAATATCTGGACGCTGGTCGTGACAGCGGCGCTGACGATGCCGCTGCTTGCGTGGATGGTTGGCGCCGTCGCCCCGCCGCTCGAGCTGCCTGCACTGAAGATGCTTGCGTCCCCGTCGCTCGCCTCGGTCGCAGCACTGCCGGGTGCGGCATCCGGCAGCCCGGGAGCGCACCTCGCGCTGCTCTGTGCATTTGTCTACGCGGCAGGAGCGGCGGTGCTGTTGACGAGACTCGTGACCGGACTATGGATAGGGGTGCGGCTGCGTCGCACTGCGTCCAGGGTGTCCAGCCTGCACGCGGGATCCCTGGATGTGCGCGTCAGCGCCGCGATCCGCAGCCCCGCTTCCTTTGCATCGACGATTCTTCTGCCGCCTGCGTATGCGAGCTGGGATGACGCAACTCTCGTTACCGTCCTCGCGCATGAGCAGGCGCACATCCGCAACGGCGACTGTTACCGTCTGTGGTTGGCTGCACTTTACCGCGCCGTATTCTGGTTTGACCCTCTGGCGCACTGGTTGCACTGGCGTCTGCGTGCATTGAGCGAGCTGACGAGTGACGAGGCTGCTGCGGCCGCCGTTGGCGACAGGGCGGCCTATGGCGCCACTCTCGAACAGTTGGCGCGTCCGCCCGAAGTGATTCCCTCGACGCTCGCGATGGCCGACTCACGCACGCTCGGCTGGCGGCTCAGAAGGCTCTCGAGCGGGCAGGGCGCCTGCGCACTCCTGTCTCGACCCTGGAGGGCGCTGCTCCTGAGTGTGGTGCTCGTGATGGTCGCGCTGGTTGCGGTGCCCTGGGCAGGAGCCATGGTGCCGGCGGCGCGGCGACTCGCGACCCTCGAGTTCCATCTGGTCGACGAGCAGAACGATCCGTACCAGGCGCAACAAAGCGGCGCGGTGCCCCGCGGCGATCAGCTCTACGAGGACCGGGATGGCACTCCAATCCTGCTCGAGCGAGACAGGATCGCCACCGGCGATGAGCTCACGCAGGCCGTCGCCATCAGCACGCAGCAGGGTCCGGCAGTCAGTGTTCGCATGGATGCACGCGGTGCTGCCTCGATGCTGCATGCGACGAGTGAGAACGTCGGTCATCGCCTGGCGGTCGTATACGAGGGACAGGTGATCAGCGATGCCGTCATCCGCGGTGCATTCGGACGGCAGTTCGAGGTCACCGGACTGAGTGCCGCGCAAGCCCACGCCCTCGCGATGCTGTTCGGACGATCGATGACGGTCACCTTGGCAGCACCGCCATCGCCGGCTGCCAAGCAGACACCGGCAGCGCCGGTGATCAAGCTTCCCAAGGTTCCGGCAGTCCCGCTGATCAGTCCTCCGAAGGTTCCGGCAGCGCCGCTGGTCAGGATCCCTCCGGTCCGTTGTGTGCTGATCGGCAAGGCATCTGAGAATTGCCTGCCGTCCGGCAACCCGTCGCTTTGCCTGGTCAGCACCAGCTGCTGGGCATTGGAAAAGCCGCGTCCGAGGTTGTGTCTGACGGGCGCTCGATCCTGTGACATGACCGGTCGGATAGTGCCCCTGACCGTCTACAGCAAGCAGCCATCCATAGGCTGACAGGTCAGGCGTGTGCCGGCCCGGGAGGGCTGGTCGGTTCGAGGGGCACCTCTTCGGACTCTATTGGGGCCGGCAAGCGCACGGCTGGCCGATAACTCAATACTCGCGCAGTAGGACCCGCAATGGCCCGCGGATCTGCGATCGCCTTGATACGGACATGGATCACATTCTCGATGCGGTACATCTCGGCAACTACTCGCGCCACGCCGACCACCTCCTTGCCGATGAGTCATAACACGGATATCGGTGTAGAAAGTTTGACGTGGACCACACTGCTTGCAAAGCACTCACGGTGTCGTCCCCTAAAGGCTTGGAACCGTGGCGCACTTCACGACGAGCACACGGGCGGTGCGCTCGGCGCGAATGGTCGAGCGTGAAGCGTGAGTCGCGAGTGCGAGTGCGAGTGCGAGTCGTATGGAATGCCGTTCGCGTGGCAAGCGATTCACCGGCACCCTTCCGTCCACGGTGTCGTTACCTGTAGCCCCGAGGTCCGGACTGATATACGCTCGCGATCCCGGTTGACGAGGAGCGCAGCGCTCCCTCCACGGTCGCAGTATCCACGGTCGCAGTAGAAGTGTCGGAAAACCCAGATTCCATTCCCCCGTCGGCCAGATTGATTTCCATTGTGGAGCGCGTGCGGCATCTGCTGTCGACACGCACTCGGCGCCTGTTTCTGCAGGTGGGATTACCGTGGACTGCGGCCTTGATAGTGGGGCTGATCTCGGTCTGGTACGCGGACTGGAGCACCGACGCGTACCAGGCGTTCGTCCGCTGGATTACCCCGCGCTGGTGGTTCGCGCTGATTCTGACCCCGGGCCTGACCGTGATGGCGGTGTATCTCACGCGCCGCTGGTTCTACGGCAGCGAGGGTAGTGGTATCCCGCAGGTGATAGCGGCCATCCATGCGCCGCGCGGCGACGATGATCGACTGATGCAGCGTCTGTTCGGGCTGCGCGTGATCTTCGGAAAGATCGGCATATCGCTGCTCGGCCTGCTGGGAGGACTCACGGTGGGGCGCGAGGGACCCACGGTACACATCGGTGCGGCGATCATGGCCGAGACGGGCCGCTTCTACCCGCACCGCAGTGTGCGGCTCGAGCGTCAATTGCTGCTGGCGGGCGCCGCGGCGGGTCTGTCCGGCGCCTTCAACACGCCGCTCGCCGGCGTGGTGTTCGCCATCGAAGAGATCGCCCGCGATTTCGAGAGCCGCACCAACGGCACCATGATCACCGCCGTCGTATTCGCCGGGCTCACTTCGCTGGCGCTCGCCGGCAATTACCTGTATTTCGGCCAGCTGAACGTGTCCGGAAGTCTACATCTGGCCTTCGCTCTGCCGGTGATCGTCGCCGCCGTCTTCTGTGGATTGCTGGGCGCTGCATTCAATCTGACCGTGCTGCGCTGGAAGAAGTGGATGCCCAAGCCGCTCAGTACCCTCAAGGTCTCGCGTCCGCTCTGGTATGCGCTGCTGAGCGGCCTCATCATCGCCGCCATCGGCATCGGCACCCGCGGGCAGACGTGGGGCAGCGGCTACGATCAGGCGCGCGCGTTGCTGAATGGCACGGCCCCGCTGAGCCAGGCGTTCGGGGCGACCAAATGGGCGTCGCTGGTGGTGACCTATCTGGCCGGCATTCCCGGCGGTCTGTTCTCACCTTCGCTGTCGATCGGTGCCGGCATCGCTCAGTGGGTGCATGCGTTGTTCTCATGGACGTCCATGGCGGCCGTCATAGCACTGTGCATGACCGGTTACCTCGCGGCCGTTACCCAATCACCGATTACCTCATTCGTGATCGTCATGGAGATGACCAACGGCACCGGCATGGTGATCCCGATGATGGCCACCGCACTGGTCTCCTCGCGCATCGCCAACCTCTTTACCCCGCCGCTCTACGAAGCGCTTGCCGAACAGAGATATTTCGACTACCAGCCGCCGCCCGAGGCCAGGGCGGCGTAGCAGGACAAGCAGCAGGACAAGCGGCAGGGTAAGCAGCAGGGCATGGTGCTGCCACTCGACCGTGACGTCTCGTATAATTCTTCCAATTCTTCGTTGCCCTGCCTGGGCGCCCTTCGAGGTGGCTTTCGAGGTGTCTGATGTCCGATGATCAGCAAGCCGAGATCGAGCGACTCCGAGCCGAAAACGAGCGCCTCAAGAGGAACCAGCACGCCAAGCTCGCCATGAAGGTCAGCGAGAAGGGCGCTCTGTCGGTCTACGGAATGGGTCGGTTCCCCGTGACCTTGTACAAGGAGCAGTGGCTGAGACTTCTGGCGATGGCAGAGGAAATCAAGACGTTCATCGAGACCCACGGCGACAAGCTCAAGTCCAAGGAGTGAGCGGAGCGAGCGTCTCGGCGCGGCCGGTTTCCAAGCGCCGCCGGATCTGTGAGACCATGCAGCGGGCCACGCCGAGCTGATTGCATTCATTACTCATGCACACTCCGGTCAGCACCTCGCAGTCACGGCAGCCGGAGATCGCGGCGTTACTCGATCGTGTACCCAAGGATCTGTGGATAGGCGGGCAGTGGCGAGCGGCCTCCGACGGCGGGCGTTTCGAGGTACGCAATCCGGCCACCGAGGAGCGCCTCGCATCGATAGCCAGTGCCACCGCGGAGGATTGCATCAGCGCCGTGGATGCGGCGCAAGAGGCGTTTGCCGCCTGGGCGGCCACGAGCCCGCGGCAGCGCGGGGAGATCCTTCGCCGCGCCTTCGAATTGATGATGCGCGATGCCGAGCGCCTCGCGAAGCTGATCACGCTGGAGAACGGCAAGGCACTGGCCGATGCCCGGGCGGAGCTCGCCTATGCGGCGGAGTTCTTCCGGTGGAACTCGGAGGAGGCGGTCCGGATCATCGGGCAGCTCTCGCGTGCGCCCGCTTCCGGGGCGTGCATCCTCGTGCATCACAAGCCCGCCGGTGTCGCGCTGCTGGTCACGCCCTGGAATTTTCCGGCGGCAATGGCGACTCGCAAGATCGGCCCGGCGCTGGCGGCCGGCTGTACCGTGGTCATCAAACCGGCAACGGCCACACCGTTGACGATGCTGGCGTTGATGCCGCTGCTCGAGGAGGCCGGTGTGCCGGCGGGCGTCGTGAACCTGGTGCCCTCCCGGGCCGCCGGAACGGTCGTGTCGGCCATGCTGGACGACGGTCGCGTCCGCGTGCTCTCCTTCACCGGATCTACCGAGGTGGGCCGGGCGCTCCTGAAGGAAGCCGCCGCCAACGTGGTTCGTCCCGCAATGGAGCTCGGCGGCAACGCACCCTTCATCGTCTGCGCCGATGCGGATATCGATGCGGCAGTGGACGGTGCGATGATCGCAAAGATGCGCAACGTCGGGGAAGCTTGCACTGCTGCCAATCGCTTCTACGTGCATGAATCGGTGGCGGAGGAGTTCTCCTCCAAGTTCGCCGAACGCATGGCGGCGCTCGAGATGGGCAACGGGTTGGACCCGGGGGTGACGGTCGGACCGCTGGTCAATGCCGAGACGCGGGACAAGGTCGAGGAGCTCGTTCAGGATGCGCGGCAGCGCGGCGCGCGCGTGCTCGTTGGCGGCGAGCCGGTTCCGGGAAAGGGCTACTTCTATCCCGCGACGGTGCTGATCGACGTGGCGCCGGATGCGGCGCTGGTCCGTGAGGAAATCTTCGGACCGGTTGCCGCCATTCAGGTTTTCAGAGACGAGAGCGAGATGTTGCGGAAGGCCAACGCTACCCAATATGGACTGGTGGCTTATCTGTATACGCGGGATTTGAAGCGCGGTCTGGCTTTGTCCACGCAGCTGGAATCGGGCATGGTGGGCCTGAATCGCGGTCTGGTGTCCGATCCGGCCGCCCCCTTCGGTGGGGTGAAGCAGAGCGGTCTGGGCCGCGAAGGCGGACACGAAGGCGTATTCGAGTATCTCGATACTCAGTACGTCTCTGTGAGCTGGTAGATCACGTCACCCGAAGATGCCTGGATCGGCTCGGGCGCGCGCGGCGCATTCCTGCAGGCAGAGGTAGGGACCATGATCCGTCATGAGAACGATGTGACGCCGGCTGTCCTCACGGTGATGGAGCGCACGGCCGATCCACGGTTGCGCGAGATCATGGTATCCCTCGTCGAGCACCTGCACGGCTTCATCCGGGATGTGCGCTTGACGGAAGCCGAGTTCCGTGAGGCGACCACGATCATCAACGAGATCGGCAAGCTGAGCAGCGATACGCATAACGAGGCGGTGCTGATGGCGGGATCGCTCGGAGTCTCCATGCTGATCTGCCTCATGAACAACAGCGATCGCGGTCAACGCCAAACCTCGCAAAACCTGCTGGGTCCGTTCTGGCGAATGCATTCGCCGCCAACTCCGAACGGCGGCTCGATCGTGCGTTCGCCGACACCGGGGCCGGCGTTGTTCGTCAACGCCCGGGTGATCGATCCGACGGGCGCGGCCATCGCCGATGCCGAGGTGGACATCTGGCATGCCTCGCCCATCGGTCTCTACGAAAGTCAGGATCCGAGCCAGGCGGATATGAATCTGCGGGGTAAGTTCCGGACCGATGCAGACGGCCGCTTCTGGTTTCGCACGGTGAAGATGGCCGGCTATCCCATTCCGACCGGCGGCGTCGTGGGCCGTTTACTCGCGGCGCAGGGCAGGCATCCGTTCCGCCCGGCCCATCTGCATGCACTGATCCATAAACCCGGCTTCAAGGTGCTGGTCAGTCAGGTCTATGATCCGAGCGACCCCTGCCTCGATTCGGATGTGCAGTTCGGCGTCACCGAGGCGACCACCGGCAATTACCTACGGCATGACGAGCCGCACCCGCAGGATGCGTCGGTTGCGCCGCCCTGGTACTCGCTCGATTACACCTATGGGATGCAGCGCGGAGACGCCGTGCTTCCCAAGCCCCCCATCAAATAATTTCACCCATGAGCCTGCTTAGAGTCCTGCCGTCGTTCTGATCGGACCCACTTCGAGCCGATCGGGCGGGCTTCTTAACCCCACTCCTGCAGATGTGGCGATAATGTAATGAGCCACGAGGATCTGGGAGGTCCAGTGACAGCTGAGGGGCTCGTGGATCCTTGCACGTCGTGGCGCGCTTTTGCCTGGGAGCCGGCAAGCTGGCTCGAGGGCGGGCGGCCCATCGCCCTGAGTGAGGACTGCCGACCAGCCTGCGGTGAGGCAGTTACGACCGCGGTGTCGGACGAAGAGCTCATGCGTCTGTACCGCGGAGGTGATCATGAAGCCTTCCGGAAGCTTTACGACAGGTATCGTGCCCCGCTGATGCGCTTCATTCGGCGCTTGGCTCTCGATCGCGCCGACGTGGAGGAGATCGCTCAGGAGACGTGGATGGCGGTCATCAGCCGGCGGGAGCGATATGTTCCGCACGCTCGATTCGTCGCGTATCTCTTCTCGATCGCCAGACGGCGAGGAATGGACCGTTGGCGCCGGCGTGGAAGACATCCCGAATCGGAGGAAGCGCTGGCTCTCGAGCAGGTGCCGGCACCCGCACAGTCGCAACCGGAGTCACTCGTGGGTGAAGAGGCGCTCGCAGGAGCTATTGCCGTCGCCCTGGATGCGTTGCCGCTGCTGCAACGGGAGGCGTTCCTGTTACGGGCCGAAACGGATCTCACCATCGAGGAGATCGCAGAAGTGACTGGCACGACGCGCGAGACGGCGAAGAGCCGGCTGAGGTACGGCTTGCGCCGGCTGCGGGCAGCACTGGAGCCATGGACATGACCGAGGGGGACGTAGCCCAGGTGTTGGCTCGCTACCAGTCGACGGTCACCGAGGAACCAACCCCCGTTCTCGACGAACTTATCCTCAGTGCGGCCAGGCGGCGTGCAGTGCGTGTACGGGCCATGCGACGCAGTGTCATGGTATTTGCGGTAGCAGCGTGGGTTGTCTGGCCGTTCTGGCCCCCGCACGCGGTCCAGTTTACGCGAGCGGGAGATGAGAGCGGATACGGCCGTCTGGAAGGCGCGACGCGGTACTACCTGCTGCATGTGGCAGGCGCCCCGTACACGGGTCCGGGTAGCATGGAGCAGACACAATGAGTCTTCGCGGTCGAGCTATGGCAGTACTTGCAGCGGCGCTCGGCACTGCGTTCACCGCATGGGCCGCCGCTCCAACGGGTTGGATCATCGCCGGCAGTGCGCCCGCCGATTATGAGTTCGCGCTCGACACCACGACCGCGGCGAGCGGAAAGCACAGCGCGTCGATTACCGCCAAGCCGGGCGCGAGACCAGGCGGATTCGGCACGCTCATGCAGACCATTGCAGCAGACGACTACCGAGGAAGCAGGGTGCGGCTGTCCGGTTACCTTCGGACACAGGACGCAAATCGTGCTCAGATGTGGATGCGTGTGGACGGATCGGGCGGGAAGATTCTGGCTTTCGACAACATGGATTCCCGCCCGGTGACGGGTACGACGGCGTGGGGGCGCTACGACATCGTCCTCGACGTGCCCTCGGACAGTGTCGACGTCGCCTTCGGTTTCTTCCTGGTCGCGAGCGGCAAAGTCTGGGGGGACGACTTCAAGCTCGATAAAGTCAATAACTCGGTGCCGGTCACGTCTTCGGGGCCGTTACTGCCTCGAGAGCCGGTCAATGCGGACTTTGAGGCCCCACATTAGCAAGGCGGGGCAAGGCAGGTCACATGCTGCGCGAACGGCGACTTTGCGAGCGGGGCAGAGCGCGCGACAATCGCGTATACCGCAGGCAAGGATCGCGATCGTGGGAGCACCCGCCCGTGTGATCCGGGGAAGCGCAGTGGCCGCCGCGCTCATCGCTGGCAGCATCCTCGCCTATTACGGTGAGCGGGCTGCGGAACGAGCCCAGCAGGCTCGAGAGCAGACCAAAGCGCGAGCGCAACAGACCGTCGAAGAGAAGCCGCTGCAGCAGCCATGCACGGATGCGCATGCCGCGGCATATATTGCACCAGCCGAGCTGTTATTGTTGGCCACCCCTGACTATCAGACCGTGCTCGCCTTGGGATGCACGCCCACGGCGCAGCAGTGGCATGCCATCGAGACCCGACAGACGGCACAGCGACAGGAAGCGTCGGCGGCCAACGCCGCGAGGAGCTTCAAGCCGAGCGGCGCAGTCGGAAGGCCCAGACCGAGCCACGCAGCGCCATGGTGGTCGACAGGGAGCAGCTGACGGCCTACGAGACGGATATCCGAACCACGTTACAAGCCGCCGACCGCGCGAGTGCCGCGGCAAAAGACCTGGACGCTCAGGAGAGGGCTGTGATCCTGGTGCTCGATCGGAAACGGGCCTCTCTGGCGGCGCTGGACTCCAGCATGGACGAACTCGAGGAGACCATCGAGCACGAGCGACCCCTGATCCACTATACGGACCCGATTTCCGTATTGCAGTTCGATGAAAAGGTCCATCGTCATAATCAGATGCTCGTGCGACTGAGGACACTCAACGCCGATGTGAACCATTGGGCGGATGAATACAATGATCTGGTTGCCAGGCGCGATGCGCAGACCAAGGAAATCAACCGTCTGATCGAGCAGGCTAATCAGCTGAGCGATCTATATAACTCGACACTCAGCCGGAATTCCAGGTGAAGGGATTCAGTGTTTGTCGTAGTGTTCACCGGACAGATGACGGGATAGGTTGAACGCGCACCAAATCGAGCCTCGCTGCATAGAGATCGGGATCAGTGGCTTCGACCTGCATGGCCAATGCGGCATACTGCGACTCGGCCGCGAACTGCAGCGCCACAGCCGCCTGCTCCAACTGATTCTCCCGCGCGTACCTCGTACCTAGCGCGGCATTTGTCAGATATTCGTCGTAAGTCTTCTGACGGCGGCCGGTTTGCGCCCGCTGAAGCTTGCGATTGCCCGGTTGGTAATTGCCTGCCTTCATCGTCCGCAGCGCTGCCTCGAGCGGAGCGGAGATAAAATTGCTTGTCGTTCGAGCAGTAGGGAAAGCAGTGTTTGCCATACCTTGGCGGCCGATATTCCCGCCCCTATCGATGCGAGGCGAGATGGCCGGCAGCGTGACCAGTCCCAGCGCCGCCACCAGCAGCGCCAACGCGGCATAGACCGTGGCCCGCGGCCAATGGAATGTGTCACGGCAGGCGGCCGCACGCAACAAGGTCCGATCGGTCGCGCCATAAGGGGGGTCTTCGATAGCCGCGCGATAAGCCGAGAGCAAGTCTTCGCCGATCTGCTCATCCGTGTCGTCGTCAGGGCCGCTCATGTCCAACCTCTCAGTCGCGCACGCAGGCGCGCCACCGCGTAGCGCAGGCGACTCTTCGTGGCCTCGAGCTTCGAGCCGGTTGCGACAGCGATTTCCTCGAGGCTCATACCCGCTTCGGCCTTCAAGAGGAATACCTCCCGTTGGAGCGGCGGCAATGCGTCAATTGCCGCAAGCAGGGCCTTGCTTAATTGCACGTCGTGGATGCGGCTTTCGGGAAGCGTGGCTTTGTCGTCCACAAATTCCTCTGGCGCCAGTGGTGGTGCCGAATTGCGGAAAATCGCCGCCCATCGGCCATACCGACGCTGGCGATCCTGCAGGCGGCGGTGTGCGATCGAAAATAAGTAGGTGGAGAACTTCGCCGTCGGGCGGTAAGAACGCCGCCCTCGGATAACGGCCGTCCATACCTCCTGAAAGATCTCATCTGCTTCATCGGAGTTGCCAACCAGCTTGGTCACAAAGCGAAGCAGGGGAGCGCGGTAGCGGCTATAGAGTAGCTTGAATGCCTCCTGATCGCCGGCACAGTACCGCTGCATGAGGCATACATCCGGTTCATGTCCATCGTGGACGTCGAGCCGCCCGATGGTATTGCGTCCGCCTGCCTGGGCAGGTCTCTCGGGTACCTTGATCGCGGCCCGCTCCTCGTCTGCTGGCAGGGGCGTAGACCGCAGGTAGAGAGCCGATAAGGTACGGGCGCTCATGGGTCACCGTATGCTACCCCGACAATACATGAATCGCCGGAACCCCGCACTCGGGTTAATTATCTTCGTTATCCCTTCTGGCGAGACTCTAGCAGGCGCTCAGCGACGATCAATCCATTTGCGCCGCGGGTAGTTGTCCTGGTGGTGTCTTTGGGATAGCCAGGCCTTTAACCCGAGACCCGGACAGCCACGATTAAGGTATGTGACCGCGCGACGGGATGAGCAGGTCGTCACTGGGCCTGCCTTCTCGACAGTCGGGTATGACGTGCTGCCATTTACACCGGGTGGGCGCAGACAGGAGGCGCAATCCATGGAAGTCGCTGAATCTGATCACCGGATCATGGACCGTTGCAGCGCTCTTTGTTCGTGTGGTTTTGTGACGCGGCCGTGCATTCGGCGGCGTCGTGGAGACAGCCGCCGATTGCGCCGATCGCATCTTGCGCCGTATGTCTTCTGCTGCGCTCTGTGCCTGCTATTGGCATTCGGTGGAGTTAATGCGGAAGAGGCAAAGACTCCTCAAGTCAGTCATTTCCTCGCACGGGACCTGAGGGCGGCTCAGGATGCCCTGAAGGCTCAGAATTATGCGCAGGCCGTCACGTCGCTCCGGCATGCCCAAGGCGCCAAGGGCGATAAGACTGCGTGGGACAATTACGTCATTGATCTCCTGGCCTTCAAGGCGTACGCGGGAGAGCGCGATGTGGATGACGCCGCGCCAATGTTACTGGCGGCGGCGCATTCGCAATACGCGACGGCCGCGGAGCGAAAATCCTGGCTGCGTGCGGTCATTGGAACTTATCAGTCAGAGAAGCAGTATCAGAAGGTCATCGACCTGGGCCAGGAATACACGGCACGCAGCTATGACCCGGATATCGCCACTATGATCGCCGTCTCCCAACAGGCTGTAGGCGAGGAGCGCGACGCGGCCGAGACTGTTCAGACGATCATAGAGCATGAGACAAGGCCCGAAGAGAAATATCTCCTCTTTCAGTGGCAACTCTACAGCAAGCTCGGTGATCGGCCGAACACGACCAGGGTGATCGATGAGCTGGTGCATTACTACCCGAAGCCAGACTATTGGCTCAACGCTCTGCAGCCCGTACTGCGCATGCAGATAAGCGATGCGGATCTGCAGTTGGATGTATACCGCCTGATGAATGAGGTCGGCGTATTGAAGATGCCCCGGGATTACGCAGAAATGGCGGACCTGTCGTTCGATGCAGGCTATCCAGGTGAAACCGTTGCGATTCTGCGGCAGGCGTTCGCGCAGCACGCATTTACCGATCCGCGTGACGTTCTGCGTTATCAGCACCTCCTGACGGGCTCGGAGCAGAAGGCGCAGGCCGACGAGGCTTCACTGCCGACGCAGCAGACCAAAGCGGCAGAGGATGCTGCCGGGGATCCACTGGTGGCTGTGGGCGCGGCCTACCTGAGTTATGGGCAACCGGAAACGGCCATTCAGCTCATTCAGCGCGGGATCGCGAAGGGCAAGCTGCACAATGCGGATCAGGCTGAATTGCTTCTCGGCATTGCACAGCTGCGCTCGCACCAGGCGGCCGAGGCACGAAGGAGCTTCGACGGCGTGGCCCATTCTTCAAATGACGGCTATGCGGAGCTGGGCAAGCTCTGGATACTGCACACGGAGAGTCGTGGCGCCAACTGAATTCTAGCCTTTACCGGGTTGCCGCGCGCTGAGGCGGCCGAACGATGGAGGGCGCCCTGACTGCAAATGGGTCATGGCGCTCTCACAGTGGCGCTCACGGCGTCCGTGGTGCCCGATGCAACGCGATATAACGGTCAGTTGCAGCCCAGCTGCCTGACCGTGAGCGTAGCAAGATTCTCCTTGCCTGCCGGCTGAAAACCTGTGGCACTCGTGGCTGACACCAAACCGATCTCATACTCGCCTACTCGGGTAGCGCGAGTCTCGCTGAGCCATCTCGCGAACCCTGCAGCTCTCGCTGGATCACGAAATACGATCGGAAATGCGCCGACACGCGGATTGTACAAAGCGAGCTCGTGGGAGGGGCCGCGACCCTCGAGTTCCTGGAGGGTCCAGAGATCCGGCAGCACCGAGTCGTGATCGACGAGCTGGAATTGCGACTGCACGGAGCATTCCCAGAGGTCATGCGTGCGCGAGCGCCGAAGAACCGTGAAATCGAGCTGTGCGGTCGCAGTGACCGTCTCCAGCACCGTCATGTGCAGAATCGGGTCGAGGGCGATCTGGAGCTCTTTGGGCGCGGTCGGCCTGCCTGCGTCATCCCACATCCGGCCGGGATGCAGTGCGAGTCCACTGGCGGGCGCGCCGCCTGGGACGACCACTACATCGATTGTTTGCGTATGCGTCTCGAGCTTGCTCCCGAATAGGAGAGGCGCAATTCGTAGGAATCCGCCGGAGACCTGAATGCTCTCACGGGCGGTGGCCCCTACCGGTTGGACGATCCGTGCCCATCCGGCGAGTGTTCCGCCGAAGGTATATATGGAGAGAGAATTCTCGAGAAGCCTGATTCTTGGCAGTGTCTGCGAAACCTCTGCGGAGAGAAGAATGCGACGACCCACTCCGGCAATGAGCTTCACGCTTCCGGAAGGTGCCCGCACTCCGTCGGGGACCGTCACTTGCGCGACCGAGGCGGTGAGGTGCACGCCCTGGGCCACTGAGTCGGGGCACTCGCCGGCATCCGAGGTCTTCGGGAGCACCGGATATGCAGCACACCCGGCCAGCAGGCATGCGAGAGGCATCATCGTAATGCATCCCATATTTCGCATCGCACTTTTCCTTCGAGGCGCAGCCCCGATTCCTCTCGGTGATCTGTCCACCTGGCCCAGGACCGCCTGCCGTAGCGCCGGTCGTCTTCGTAGGTCGGAGTTCCCAACGCCGCTACGAGGCCGGGCCGGCGAACGGGCTTGCCAGCGCTGACCTATATGCTACGATACATAGCAGTACAGCGCGTAGCGTTAGTTCGTGGCGGAAATCACCTCGCAGCTCGGAGAGTCCGGGCGGCAGATCTGTAACCGACCGTTGCGAGGGTGGAGAAGGAGAGGTTAGGCGGTTAAGGGACGGTGACCCGATGCCATCGATCCGTATCGTCGCAGTACCAATTGCTGGTGTCCCGCAGGTCACCCTGCTCGTTGTACCGATCGAGTTGCAGCACGGGTCTGCCGCGGGTCAGGGGCAGCTCGGCAATGAATAGCCAATGACGATGTTCGTCGGTCCAGCACCCCCAACTCTGCCCAACATGGGTGGCCATCCCGACGAGCTGTCTCAAAGGGGGCGGGAGCTTTTCAGGCTCACGCACGGGATAGGCGTCTGCGGGGATTACGCCCAACTCCATCACCAACGAATACAGCAGCGTGTCCAGATATGACGGCTGCTGCATGCTGCGTAGCGTGAGGGTTCTCATGCCTTGCGATGATAACCAGCGGTGATGCTCGCGTCTGAGAACCGGAGGCGGCAGCAATTCTCAATAATGATGGTTTAATCGATGTATAGGTCCCTTCTGTTCAGGCGCGGCCGAACGGCGCTAGTATCCAAAAGCCCCCAATGGATCCGTAGTGCCTTCGATTACGGCGGGCCCGGGGGCTGGTGTGAAAGCGCTGATCGCCTATTTCTGGCCATTTGCTGCCTACCGCGATGTTGGGCGGGGCAGTGCGCTGGAACG
>JASHPX010000314.1 GCA_030037905.1 Gammaproteobacteria bacterium | reverse complement strand
CGATTATCACGCTTGCAGGCTGTTACGCCTCTATGAGGCGCACCGTGCGTTAGTGCGCGCGAAGGTGGCTGCGCTAGCGGCAGCGGAGCGCCCGGAGCAATCGGCGCGCGAAGCTCTGCGGAGCGAACATGGCCAGCTCCTCGAGCATGCGGTGGCCGCTCTTACCGCGCGTCGGCCACTGCTCGTGCTCATCGGGGGACTTTCCGGATCCGGCAAGAGTTGGCTGGCGCGAGCGCTTGCGAGCCAGCTCGCAGCCATCCATCTGAGTTCAGACGTGGAGCGCAAGCGTCGTGCCGGAATGGATGCGTTGGCCCGGTCTCAGTCGGAAGTCGCCGAGGGACTATATTCGAGCGAGACGAGCGCTTTGGTGTACGAGCATCTTGCGCGCGCTGCGGAGGATGTCATTTCCGGCGGCTATACCGCCATTGTCGACGCGACGTTGCTGCGACGCGACCAGCGTGCACGCTTTGCCGCGCTCGGCTTGCAACTTCGAGTCGCGACCCATTTGCTGTTCTGTCACGCGCCGGCGCAGGTTCTCCGCTCGCGGATCACAGAGCGAGAGGGCACGGGCCACGATCCATCGGAGGCGGACCTGTCTGTGCTCGATTGGCAGATGTCGCAGCTCGAGCTACTCAGGACGGAGGAACCGTTCAATGCGATGTGTGTCGACACGTCGGATCCTGATGCTCTCAGGAAGGTGCTGCATCGTATCGGTGCCGCACACGTGGATGCATAGACCGCCGAGCTTCGGCTATTCAGCTGGTAACTAACGCCTTGATCGAGGCAAGCAGTTCCTCTGCCTTGACAGGTTTGCTCGCTAGCCGAATCCGGGGATCAGGTTTCAGATCGCGGATCATCGCTGACGTATCGCCCGTGATGAGGATAGCCGTGAGCTGATCACCCGCAACTTCGCGAGCGGCTGCGATTACGTCGAGGCCGGTCTTGCCATTCGGCAAGTGATAGTCAGTGATCAGCAGGTCGATCGAGGAATGTTCCGAGCAACTCCTGAGCTGCTGCACGGCTTCATCGAACGATCCCGCTGGTAGCACGCGGAAGCCCTCTACCTTGAGCAACAATTTCGTCGCATTACGTACTCCTGGGTCGTCGTCGACGAGCAGCACACAGTGTGAGGCTGTGCCGCGAGAGACTTGCGCTTGCACGGCCGCGCCCGACCGCGTTGTCGCCAGTTTCCCATTGCCGGGGGGTAGCTGTAGAGCGAAGGTCGAGCCGCGGCCGACCTCGGAGCGAACTTCGAGGCGCAGACCGAGTAGTCTCACGAGCCTCTGCACGATGCTGAGACCAAGGCCGTAACCCTCGCGCGTCGAGTTACTCGAAACTCCGATCTGGTAGAACTCGTCGTAAATGTAGGGTAACTGTTCTGAGGGAATGCCGATACCAGTATCGACGACTTCGACGCACACATCAGGGGTACGCGCGTCGGCACGCAACTCGACCCAGCCCGCTCGTGTGTACTTGATCGCATTCGAGACCAGGTTGCGCAGGATCTGTCCCACGAGGGCGGGATCAGAGTGCACGCGCTGCGCAGCAGCGTGGATACGCAGCTCAAGCCCCTTGCTTGCCGCGAGCGTCGCGAACTCCGTCCGCAGCTCCTCGAAAAGGCTCGCCACCTTAAAATCGGTTGGATCGGGTCGGATGGCGCCTGATTCAAGCTTGCTGATATCCAAGAGCGCGTTCAACAATTTAGACATGGCCTCGATCGCCTGACCTTCCTGAGCGATCGCTTCGGCGGCCGTCGAATCGGTTATCACACGGCGCAAGGTACCATTGAGCAGCGCGAGCGTTTGCAGGGGCTGGCGTAGGTCGTGGCTTGCGGTCGCGAGGAAGCGGCTCTTCGTCTGGTTGGCGCGATCAGCCGATTCGCGGGCGATAGTCAGCTCGCTCAAGACCCGCTTGCGCTCGGTGACGTCGCGGATCGCGGCCGCAACAAGTAATCGCTCCCCGTCGTGAACGGGACTCAAACTGATTTCGACGGGCAACTCGCTGCCGTCTTTACGCAGCGCGTAGAGTTCGAGATCGATACCCATGGGACGCGGCTGGGCAGCGCGCTCGTAATAATGACGGTGCGCCTGGTGGGTATCGCGGAAGCGCTCGGGCAGGAGCAGCTCCACGCCGCTACCGATGAGCTCCTCGGGGTTGTAGCCGAGGAGTGTGGTAATCCGGTGGCTCACAAATTCGATGAGTCCCGCAGAGTTCACCACGACGATTGCGTCCGGTGCGGATTCGAGGATCTTGCCAAAGAGTTCAGGTTTTAGCATTTGCCCACAGAACGCAAAAGGGAAGGTCTTATTTCCGATCATGCAAGGCACGACAGGGGGCGTCAATGGGCTCCCCTGTTGTCGCATGTATAGAAGCGACTGAGTACTTCGCTGATCTCAGCCGCTTCCAGCTATGACGACCCAGAACGACCCTGGTGCAGCTCAAGCTGGGAGATGGTGCGCCGCCATTTCCAGCAGTGCGGGCAGCAAGTAAATTGTAATGTCATTGGCGTTGCAAGCGTAAAGGGGAAGCGCGCCGCCCATGCCTCCCGTTTTCTAATGGGTAGCGCCATCTGTATTAATACGGATGGGTCAGCCCGGCCGTGAGTCTTAAATTTACCCAGTCAGTAGTGACCGCAAAGCGGTGGGTCTTGGAACCCTGAAGCCGTTGGCGATTCCAGATTTTGGATGACTTCTTGGAGCTTAAGCCATGGATATCAATATCGGCATCTCTGCGAAGGACCGGAAGTCCATCGCCGAGGGGCTGTCGCGCGTGTTGGCCGATACCTATACGCTTTATCTTAAGACTCATAACTACCATTGGAACGTCACAGGCCCTATGTTTCAGACGTTGCATCTGATGTTCGAGCAGCAATACAACGAGCTCTGGACCGCCGTTGACTTGGTGGCCGAGCGCATCCGCGCGCTCGGCCATTTTGCCCCGGGCACTTACAAGATGTTGAGTACGTTATCGAGTATTCCGGAAGAGGATAGTGTGCCACCGGCGACCGATATGATCCGGAATCTGGTCAGGGGGCACGAGCAAGTTGTCACGATTGCTCGCCAACTGTTCCCAGTGGCCGAGAAGGCCGGCGATCAGCCGACCGCCGATCTCCTCACCCGGCGCCTAGAGACACACGAGAAAACAGCTTGGATGTTGCGCAGCCTCTTAGAAGAGGCCAGCGCGTAGTAATGCATGGATCGCGGAACGGAGGAAAGAACAATGTCTGCCGAAGTGAAATGCCCGTACACCAGCCGCGTGACCGCGTACACGAACCGCGAGTGGTGGCCTAGGCAGCTGAATCTCAAGGTTTTGCGCCAGAATTCGCCCCTATCTGATCCGATGGGCACGGCATTCAACTACACCGAAGAGTTCAAGAAGCTCGACTTCAAGGCGCTGAAGAAAGATCTTGCAGCGCTGATGACAGATAGCCAAGAGTGGTGGCCGGCCGATTTCGGCCACTATGGGGGGCTGTTCATCCGTATGGCATGGCACGCTGCAGGCACGTACCGCATCGGCGACGGGCGCGGCGGTGCCGGCGCTGGTCAGCAGCGCTTCGCGCCACTCAACTCCTGGCCTGACAATGCGAATCTGGATAAGGCCCGACGCTTGTTGTGGCCAATCAAGCAGAAATATGGTCGAAAGATCTCTTGGGGGGACCTGATGGTCCTCACCGGCAACGTGGCGCTCGAGTCGATGGGCTTCAAGACATTCGGTTTCGGCGGCGGGCGTCATGATGCCTGGGAGCCGGATGAATCAATGTACTGGGGCAGGGAGGACACCTGGCTGGGTGACAAGCGCTATTCAGGAAATCGGGACCTAGAACACCCGTTAGCGGCCGTACAGATGGGCCTCATCTATGTGAACCCGGAAGGACCGAACGGCAAACCAGATCCCCTTGCCGCCGCTATAGACATTCGCGAGACCTTCAAGCGCATGGCGATGGACGATGAGGAGACCGTGGCGCTCATCGCCGGTGGCCACAGCTTCGGAAAGACTCACGGCGCGGGCGATCCGAAACTCGTTGGCCCGGAGCCCGAGGCGGCGCCCATCGAGGAGATGGGTCTTGGTTGGAAGAGTCGCTTCGGCACTGGCAAAGGAAAAGATGCGATCACCGGTGGACCGGAGGTCACCTGGACACAGACGCCGACGAAATGGAGCAATTACTT
>JASHPX010000313.1 GCA_030037905.1 Gammaproteobacteria bacterium | reverse complement strand
ACGAGGCGGCGGCAGGCACATGCGCCTCGGATCGCCCTCGACGCAGTACCGGAGGGTCAGCCCGCCGTCGGCGGCTCTGGCGAGGCGCGCCTCGACCGATCGCACGGCATCCCCGAGGGCGGAAGGATGCGGTGCGAGGGCAAGCATATGCGCCTGGATGATCGGGCTCATGGGTCACATTATCGCGCGCCGGCAGCTGCTGGTGAGGCTCGAGCGGAGTGCTTTTCACGGGATTGAGCCAGACTCAAAAGCAGCCTGTCGGCCGCTATTCGAGTCGCATCAATTGATCGACCCACGCGTCGGCCTTGATTTCCTCGCCGCTCAAGGCCATCGCGAGCAGCTCGCTGCCGATCACGGGCAGGGCCAGGACGACGTCGGGGTGCACGCGTGCCACACGGCCGCTGTTGCGAGTATCACTGATCGCGGCGACCGTACGGGTCTTGGGGTTCAGCTCCTTGGCGGCCAGCACCACGAAAGCGTTATATGCATCATCTTCGCTGAGTGCGAGGACCGCCCTGGCCTGATCGATGTTAACGCTGCGCAGCACCTCGGTATCGCTGCCGTCGCCGACCACTAGATCCTCGAACTGGGCGGTGTCATCGGTTTGACGGGAGCAAATCGCGGTCACCTGCAGGCCGCGTGTGGCGAGGGCTTTGATCGCATTGAGCGCCAATGCTCCGTCGCCGATGACGATGATATGGGAGGTGCGTTTCATCTTCTTTCTCTTCGGCTGTATCAATCGGCTCATGCGCTGCTCGACCAGAGGCCCCAGAATGGCGGTCAGCGAGGTCGCAAAGACCACCAATCCCAGGACGATCAGGGATACGGTGAACAGACGCGCCACCGGCGTCTGTGGCGTGATATCACCGAAACCGACGGTCGAGAGGGTGACGATCGCAAAGTACACCGCACTGGTGAGGTTGGTGATCGCCGGGCGGAAACCGCTGCCCAGGACGTACGAGCCCAGAACACCATAGCCCACGGTGAACAGGACGGAGGTGAGGGCGAACAGTGTTCCGGTGGCGAGGCTGGCACGGGTGAAGCTGCGGCGGGTCAGGAGCAGCAGCACCAGCAGCAATACGTTGAAAAATACCAGCGATTTCGAGGCCGTCGACAGCGGCGAGAGCTCGAGTGACACGGTGGCGAGTGTCAGCAGAAAAGCCAGCACCCATGCCAGGCGCGAGCGCAACAGCAACCCGATGCCCATCAGCACCAGCAGTCCACCGATCGCTTCCTGTGGCGCACCGCGGATCACCGGCACAGCCAGCCCCGTGGCCACGCTGTACACGATCGATTTGCCGCCTTTCGACAGGGCGATCAGCCGTGGCACCGAGCCCGATGTGAACAACAACTGCGCCAGGCCGATCAGGCAGACCACGAGCGCCATGGGCACGTGTGGAAACCACGCGCGCATCCGCAGCAGTTTGGTTGCACGGTTACGCGAAATCTGTGACCAGACGCCAAAGTCCAGCCGTAGCCGGCTGCGCTGCTGCGCCGGCGGCGGGTGGCTGCCGGCTTGCTGCTCGTCAGGCATGAGTGGAAGAATCTACGCCGAGGGTGCGTGCGCCGGTGGGTCGGCCAGGTCGGTGAGTTGGCTGAGCATTATAGGAGATCGATGCGGCCGAGGAGCCGCCGGATGCGAGCCAGCGAGTCAGCCGTTCGCCCGCTCGGAGCCGCAGGTGTCGTTCGTCGAGGGCGGCGGTCGTGAAGTTCGCCGGGAGAAACATGCGAGTGCTGCTGGTCGAAGACGATCAGATGATCGCGCAGGGCCTGCAGACGGCGCTGCGGCAGGAGGGCTACACGGTCGACTGCACGCGCGACGGTAACAGTGCGGCCGCAGCGCTGCAGGCGGAGCGCTTCGACCTGGTGCTGCTCGACCTCGGCCTGCCGGGTCGCGATGGGCTGGACGTGTTGCGTGGACTGCGCCGGCGCGCCGATGCGACTCCCGTGCTCATCCTGACGGCGCGCGATGAGCTGCCCGATCGCGTTGCGGGCCTCGACGCTGGCGCCGACGATTACATCGTCAAGCCCTTCGATCTGGACGAGGTGACCGCGCGCATGCGCTCGGTGCTGCGGCGAGCTGCCGGGCGCGGCGACCCCTGCATGCAGCATCGTGGCATCCGGCTCGATCCGGTGACGCACTCAGTCGAATGTGACGGCACCCCCGTGCTGCTCTCGGCACACGAATTCGCCGTGCTCGAGGCGCTCCTGCAGCGACCCGGCGCTGTGCTGTCGCGTGCGCAGCTCGAAGATCGGCTCTACGGCTGGGGCGAGGAGGTGGAGAGCAATGCGGTGGAGGTCTATATCCACGGTCTACGCCGCAAGCTCGGCGCCGACGCCATCCGAACGCTGCGCGGTGTGGGCTACTTCATCCCCGCGTAGCGCATCATTGAATGAGACTGCCTCGAGGCCTCGAGACTGCCTTCAGCCGGATCATTCATGAAGACTGGAATCCGCCGTAGAGGCTCACGAGAAAGGCCGTTTTCAGGAGCGTGCGGGACAGGACGTCCCGCCCGCAGCCGCCAGGGATGGCTTCACGGCGGTCCTGAAAACGGCTTTTCTCATGAGCCTCCATGACATGCCATTCCTGAATGATCCGGGTTAAGCCTCGATTAAGCCCGCGGAGTGAAACTGTCGACCGATGGCCTCGATCCGTACGCGCCTGCTGCTCGCGCTGCTCGGCCTCGTGGCGGTGATCTCGCTGCTGGCGGGGATACTGACCTATCGCCGTGTGCTCGCCGAGACCTCGGCGCTGTTCGACTACCAGCTGCGCCAGATGGCGTTGTCGCTGCAGAGCCAGGTGCCGCTCGCGCCGCGTCTGGAGCTGCCTCCCACGGGCGGGGATTTCGTGGTGGAGATCTGGGACCTGTTCGGCAGGGTGGAGTACCTGTCGCGCCCAGGACTGCCCACCATCGACCGTCCCTATGTAGGGTATGCGAACGTGACCCTGCAAGGTCAGCCGTGGCGTGTCTACGGCCTTCAGACCTTCGACGGAGTGATCCAGGTCGCCCAGCCGCTGCGCGTGCGCCAGGGACTGGCGCGCGCCGCAGCGCTGCGCGTGGTGATTCCTCTGCTGGTGCTGCTGCCATTGCTGGCCGCGGCCATGGCCTGGGTGGTAGGCCAGAGTCTCGCACCGCTGCGCCGCGTGGCCGGGGAAGTCCAGCGCCGTGACGTGCACAGCCTCGCGCCGGTGGCCGCTACGCACCTGCCCGAGGAGATCGCGCCACTGGTCGATCAGCTCAACCGCCTGCTCGGCCGCGTGGATGCGGCCTTCGCCGCGCAGCGCGCGTTCATCGCCGATGCGGCGCACGAGCTGCGCTCTCCGCTCACGGCGGTCAGGCTGCAGCTGCAGCTGCTCGATCGCGCTCCTGATCCCGCCGCACGCACCCAGGCGCGTGTCCAACTGGGCGCCGCCGTGGATCGGGCCATTCACCTCGTCGGCCAGCTGCTGGCGCTGGCGCGCAACGAGCCGCGCGACGTGCCGCCGGAGACGCGGGTCCCGGTGTCGCTGCGGGAAGTGGCCACCGAGGCGCTCGCGGAAATGCATGCACTCGCGGTGGAGCGCCGCATCGAGCTGGCCCTCGAAGCCGTGAGCGAAGCTCAGGTCTCCGGGGATCGCGAGGCGCTGCGCATTCTGGTGCGCAACCTCGTGGACAACGCCATTCGCTACACACCTGCCGGCGGGCGCGTGCAGGTATCGATCGGCAGCGGCGGCGCTGAGGCAGGAGCGTGGCTCGAGGTGATCGACACCGGCCCGGGCATCCCGCCTGCAGAACGATCGCGAGCATTTGATCGCTTCCATCGGCGCGCTTCGGCTCCCGAAGGGGGCTGCGGACTGGGTCTGGCCATCGTCAAGGCGGTGGCCGACCGGCACGGTGCGCGGGTCACTCTGGGAGATGCCCCCGCAGGGGGCCTGAAAGTGACGGTAGCTTTCCCCGATGCCGCGGGTGCTGTCTTGCGTCATCCAGAGCCGCCTTCGCAGCCGCCTCCCGCGGCACCTGCGCAGCCTTCACAGCAGCTGCTTCCGCGGCAACCTCCCCGGTCAGTGGCCGGCTGATCGCACCGCCCGCGTGGCCTCATGCGGCGATGCTCGCATGCGGCGCGGGCCGCGCCCGGTAGCTCTTAAGGTTCGCTTAAGCCCCGGGAGCGACGCTACGCGCAGCTGCCATCCAAGGATGGCCTCGTGATCACAGGAGACTTGCCATGAACCCTCACGCAAAACACCTGGGGTGGGCTGCAGCCGGACTGTTTGCCCTCGGTGGGCTGACCGGTTGGTCGGCACCCTCGCTGCTGCATGCCGACGGCAGCGCAGCCGCCGCGACCCCGACCAGCGCGACCCTGACCGGTGCGATCCCGAGCACCGCGGCCGACGCCTATCCCAGCGCAATTCCGCCGGGTACTGCCCCCGACTATCAGGCGATATTCGCGCATAACCAGGCGGCCGTCGTCAGCATCACGACGGTCGGCGAGGAGCGCGTCGCCGGGCAGCCGTTCGACTTCGGCAATCTGTTTGGCCAGAACCCCTTCGGTGACGGCAACAATCCATTCTCACAGTTTTTCCACGGCTTGCAGGGACCTCCCGAGAATGTGCCGACCAGGGCGCTCGGTTCAGGTTTCATCATCAGTTCCGATGGAACAATCCTCACGAATGCGCACGTCGTCAACGGCGCCAAGGAGGTGACCGTCACGCTGTCCGATCACCGCCAGTATCGCGCCCGCGTGTTGGGCGCGGATCGCGCCAGCGATATCGCGGTGCTGAAGATCGATGCGCATGACCTGCCGACCGTGCATCTGGGTAACTCCGATAACCTGCAGGTGGGCGACTACGTGATGGCGATCGGTGCGCCCTTCGGACTCACCGAATCGGCCACCGCGGGTATCGTCAGCGCCAAGAGCCGCTCGCTGCCCGACGACGGCTACGTTGGCTTCATTCAGACCGACGCGGCGGTCAACCCGGGTAATTCCGGCGGGCCGCTGTTCAACGCCAGCGGTGCCGTGGTCGGCATCACCTCACAGATCTACAGCAACTCGGGTGGCTACCAGGGCATTTCGTTCGCGATCCCGATCGATTATGCGGAGCAGGTCGAATCACAGATCGTGCGCACCGGCAAGGTCGAGCACGGACGGCTCGGTGTGGACGTGCAGAACGTGGATCAGTCGCTCGCCGACTCCTTCCATCTGAAGAATCCCACGGGTGCGCTCGTGTCCCAGGTCGAGCCGGATAGCGCGGCGGCGCGCGCCGGCCTGCGCGAAGGCGACGTCATCGTGAAGTACGACGGCAAGGATGTCGCCGACGCCGGCGCGCTCTCCATGCTCGTCAACACCACGCCGCCCGGAGATGAGGCCACGCTCGAGGTGTGGCGCGACGGTAAGCCCACGACGATCACCGCGACGGTTGGATCGGCTGCGCCGCTGACTGCCTCGAACCAGAGCGCGGCCGCCTCCGAGCAGAGCCATCTCGGTTTGAGCGTGCGACCGCTGACTGCCGACGAGCGCAACCAGGCGGGCGTTACGCACGGACTGGTGGTCGAGGCCGCGCAGGGTCCGGCCGCCGAAGCCGGCATTCAGGCAGGTGACGTGCTGCTCGCAGTGAACGGCACGCCCGTGCAGAGCGTGTCGCAGCTGCGCGCGCTGGTGAGGAACGACAACCACGTCGCGCTGCTCATCCAGCGGGGCGACCAGCGGCTGTTCGTGCCGATCGAGCTCGGTTGATAGTTCGGGAGTGGAGTTGATTGTCGGGTTGATTCAATCAGACCCAGCCGGGGCCGCGCGGATGCCGACTCGTCCGCGCGGCCTGGCCGCATGCGCCGCTGTCACTGCAGCGCGCGCATCGCCGTCCCCACTGTCGCGGCCGCTGCCTCTACCGGGACCGCTGCCGCTGCCGGCACCCATACCAATGCCGGCACCGCTGTTACCATTGCCACCGCCACAACCGCCGGCACCGCAGCCAGCGCCGGCACCGCCGCCGTAGCGCTCAGCGCTGCCGTTGTGTTCATCGCCTCTGGCGGCGCCGCGGTACTCGCTATATACTTAAGAATATAACGAGGTGCGGTCCTGACGGACACGAGGCGAGGCGCAGCCTGCGCGCTATCCCGTGCGCTGCGCGTCCGTCCGTGCCTATCCAGCCAATGCAGCGGTTTCAATCAACCATAAGAAGGATCGATCATGCGTGCAGCGTTCTCGGGTTTCCGGCAGGCCATGTCGCTGCTCTGCAGCTTTCTGCTGGTGTGGGTATTGGCAGCTGCCGGTGCCTGCGCCTGGGCGCAGTCGGCCGACCAGTCGACCAGCTCTGCGGGAGCAGCAGGCGCGCAGGAGAGTGCGGAATCGAACCAGGGCACCCTCAATCAAGTGATCGTGACCGGCTCGCGCGAGCCGGGCGTCACGGCGGCCAATAGCGCCGCACCGGTGCAGATCATCAGCGGCGACGCGCTGCGCGCCGCCTCGGGCAGTCCTGACTTGCTGTCTGCGCTGGCACAGATCCTGCCCTCATTCACCGCGCAGGCCTTTGGTAATGACATGGCCGGGCAGACACTGCAGGCGAAGCTGCGCGGGCTGAGCTGCAACGATGTCCTGGTGCTCGTGGATGGCAAACGGCGGCACACCACCGCGAATATCGAGCTGGATAGCGGCCCGTATCAGGGCTGCGCCGGTGTCGATTTCGATTTCATCCCGCTCGACGCGATCGATCACATCGAGGTGCTCACCGACGGGGCGGCCGCGCAATACGGCAGCGACGCGATCGCCGGGGTCATCAACATCATTCTGAAGAAACAGCCCAGCGGCGTCACCGTCAACGGTACCTACGGCAACTACATCGACGGGGGCGGGCAGACCGGCGATGTGTCCGCCAACGCCGGCTTTGCGCCCAGCGACAACAGCTACCTCAACCTCACGGGCGAGGTGCACCATCACGGCTCGAGCAACCGCAGTGCCATCGACGAGCGCGTGATCAATCCGGCCAATCTCGATAGCTATCCGGACTCCAACATGACGGAAGTGCCGGGCTATCCCTATCTCGGTGGAGAGGAGGGGGACGGGCAGTACGATCTGAAGATCTTCTCGCTGAATTCAGGAGTCAACTTCGACGACGGCACGCAGTTCTATGCCTTTGGCAGCTTCGGCGACAAGGACGCGGCCTCCGATCAGAAATATCGTCTGCCGAGCAAGGTCTCCTATACCAATCCAGCGACGGACGTCACGACCTATCCATTTCCATTCGGCTTCACCCCGCAGGAAGCCAGCATCGAATACGACTATTCGGCCACCGGCGGCTTCAAAGGCACGATCGCCCAGTGGAACTGGGATCTGTCCACCACGGCTGGATCCGATCACTTCGACGCCTACACGCTGCATTCCGCCAACGCCGATACCTACGCGCTCAATGGCGAGCCCACGCCGTCGAACTACTACGACGGATTGCTGCAGACGACGCAATGGACCTCCACGCTCGACGTGAACCGCGACTTCGACGTGGGCCTGCCCGGCCCGCTGAATGTCGCCTGGGGTCTGGAATATCGACGCGACGGCTATAAGATCGGCGCCGGCATCCCTATTTCCTATCTCGACGGCGGTGCGCAGTCCTACCCGGGCTTTACGCCGACCGATGCGGGCTCGCATTCGCGCGACAACGAAGCCGTCTACGCCGACTTCGCGACCCAGCCGCTCTCGCTGCTGCACGTGGACGTCGCGGGCCGCTACGAGCACTACAGCGACTTCGGCAGCGCCACGGTAGGCAAGCTCACGGCGCGGTACGACTTCACGCCGCAGTTCGCGCTGCGCGGCACGGCCAGCAGCGGGTTTCGTGCCCCGACGCTGGCCGAAGAGTACTACTCCTCGACGAACGTGATCATCAACCAGGCCTATGTCCAACTGCCGCCGGATTCAGCGGGCGGCAAGCTGGTGGGCTTGGGCAACGGCCTGCAGCCCGAGCACTCGGTCAACTTCAGCTTGGGCGCGGTATGGCGCCCGACGCCGAGCGTGATTGCGACACTCGATCTCTACCACATCGATATCACCAACCGCATCGTCGACACCGGCGATCTATATGGCACGCTCAACGGCGTGCTGCAGCCCGCGGGGCCGGCGATCAACGCAGCCATCGAGGCGAACGGCAACCAGCTCGATCCGAGCGTGGTCGCCACCGGCACCACGGGTATCGATATCTTCGCCAACGGCATCGATACCAGAACGCAGGGGGCGGATCTGACCTTCAGCTTCCCCGTCCAGTACGGTTTCGGCCATGTCGATTGGTCGGTCGGCGGGACCTTCAATGAGACTGGGGTGACCAGGGTCCCGCCGACACCGCTGCAGCTGGCAGGGCAGTCGCTGTATAACGCGACCGCCATCTCGGACCTGACTACCGCCAGCCCAAAATTCGCCCTCAATCTGGACGCTCTTTGGACTGCCGGCAAGGCCTCGGTCAACCTGCAGGAGCTGATCTACGGCCCGACGTCCGAATGGGATAACGACGACGGCGACAACCCGGCCAACGTCCCGGAGTATTTTCTGAGTGAGATCGGTGTGACGCCGATCACCAACCTCGAGGTCGGTTACCAGCTGGCGGCGCACTTCCGGCTCACTGCCGGGGCGAAGAACCTGTTCGACCGCTATCCGGACAAATACAACGCTACGCTCCTTGCCCACTACGACAACTTCAAGTACGGCGACACACTCGGGGTATTCCAGTACCCGACGTTCTCGCCCTTCGGCATCGACGGTGGCTATTACTACCTGCGGGGCTCGCTGACGTTCTGATCGAGCGCGACCCGAACGGGGCCCGCCGGCGGCGCTAGCGCCGCCGGCGGGCGTGCCGGTGACGGTGGTGCAGGTCGGGGTAGTGCGGATGGCTGTGCACGATCGGCGCGTGCACGTGCCAGTGGCTGTGCGGCTCGCCGGGCGGATCCTCGAGGCCATGCTCGTGCGCGTGCATCTCGTCGTGCCTGTGGCGGTGCTCATGCGCCATCGCCGGGTGCTCATGCTCGTGCTGGTGACTCTCGGACAGGTGTAGATACACCCCGATCGCCATCAGCAGGCCGACGCCGATCAGGCGCAGCGTGACCGGCTCGGCGAGCAGCAGCACGGCCAGTATCGCCCCGATGAACGGCGCGGTGGAAAAGTAAGCCCCCGTACGCGCGGCCCCCAGTCCTCGCAGGGCGAGCACGAACAGCACCAGGCTCGCACCGTAGCCGAGCAGCCCGACCAGGCCGGCCGCACCCATCGCCGCGCCGCTGGGTAGATGGGCCCCGAGACCCAGGGCAATCGCCAGATTGACGCTGCCTGCGATGAGGCCCTTGATCAGCGCGATCTGCACCGGATCGGCCGCCGAGAGCCGGCGGGTGAGGTTGTTGTCGATGCCCCAGGCCAGACAAGCTCCGGCGATCGCCGCGGCACCGGTGCCCGCGCGCAGCGGGCCTCGCTGCCAGGACAGCCATACCGCCCCCGCCACGATCGCAATCGCGCCGATCATGAGCCGCCGGTCGACGTGCTCATGGAACGCGATCCACGCGATCAGCAGCGTCGCAATCGCCTCGAGGTTCAGCAGTAGTGCGGCCGAGGCCGCGGGCAAGCGTGCCAGTCCGTACATCAGCAGCACCGGTCCGATGACTCCGCCGGCCAGCACCACCAGTGCGAGCCAGGGCAGATCGGCCGCGCGCAGCGGGGCCTCGGGAGCGGCGCGAGCGCCCAGGCGGCCCACCAGACGACCCCCCCCGTGATACAGCCCGAGGCCCAGACCCGAGCCCAGGTACAGGAGTCCGGCGAGCAGCCACGGATCCACCCCTTCGCCCAGGATCAGCTTGGCGCACGGGGTGCTCGCACCGAATAATGCCGCCGACAGCAACGCGAGCATCGGGCTGGACCGCGCGATGGCTCGGGACGCCACTTTCAGGGACATCGACATCTCCGTGATCACTATACCTGTGCGGCCGCGCGCAGGCAGCGACCGCACCAGGCATGTCCGCTGCCACGCCCGCTGATCTGGCGATTTGGGCTATCGCAGTCCTGGCTACGCTCGGGGTGCTGATTCGTCCCCGCGGCTGGCCGGAAGCGGTGTGGTCAGTCGCCGGAGCGCTGCTGCTGCCGGCGCTGTCGCTGCTGCCGCTGGCCGACGCCTGGCGCGCGGCTGCCCGCGGCGCCAACGTGTATCTGTTCCTGCTCGGCATGATGCTGCTGGCGGAGCTCGCACGGCGCGAGGGGCTGTTCGACTGGCTCGCGGCGCTCGCCGCGCGGCACGCGCGTGGCAGCCCGCGACGGCTGTTCGCGCTCGTCTACGCCGTGGGCACGCTCGTGACCATGCTGCTGTCGAACGATGCGACCGCGGTCGTGCTCACCCCGGCAGTCGGCGCGGTGGCGCGCGCCGCGCGCGCGCCGGCGCTGCCGTACCTGTTCGTCTGCGCCTTCATCGCCAACGCCGCAAGCTTCACGCTGCCGATCTCCAATCCGGCCAACCTCGTGGTGTTCGGCAATCACCTGCCACCGCTCGCGCAGTGGCTCGCGCGTTTCGCGCTGCCCTCGGCGGTGGCGGTGGTGGTGACGTTCGCAGCACTGCGACTGACGCAGCGGCGCGCACTGCGCGGCACGATCGCTCAGGAGGTTAGCGTGCCAGCGTTGTCGGCCGGGGCACGCCTCACTGGTGCCGGCATCCTGCTGACCGCCGCGGCGCTGCTGGGGGCTTCTGCCGCAGGCATCCAACTGGGGGCGCCGGCTGCCGTCGCGGCACTTCTGACGGTGGCAGTGGCGCTGGTGCGTGAGCGCCGTGCGCCCTGGGCGTTGCTACGCGGTGTGTCGTGGAGCGTGTTGCCGCTGGTGGCGGGCCTGTTCGTTCTGGTCGCGGGCATCGACCGCACCGGGGTATTCGCCGATCTCGGACGGACGCTGCAGACCGCGGCGCATACGCGGGGTGGCACTCTTTGGGAGGTGGGTCTCGCAACGGCGCTCGCCTGCAACCTCACCAATAACCTGCCGCTCGCACTCGCCGCGGGCACGACGCTGGGAACCTCGCCGCTGCCGCTCGCGATCGGCAGCGCCGTGCTCGTGGGTGTGGACCTCGGACCGAACCTGTCGGTTACCGGCTCTCTGGCGACGATCCTGTGGCTGATCGCCCTGCGCCGCGAGGGTGAGCAGGTCAGTGCCCTACGTTTTCTGCGGCTGGGGATCTGCATCATGCTGCCGGCGCTGCTGCTGACGCTCCTCGCCATCCGGCTACAATAGCGGCAACTCCAATTCCCAGGGTGGAGACCCACATGAAAACGCACGACACTACGGATCTGAGTCGTCGGGATCTGCTCGAGCTGACCGGTATGGCAGTCATCCTCGGCGCGCTCCCGCTCACGGCAGGTATCGCCACGGCAGCCGAGGGCCAAAAGCTGAGGATCGGCATCATCGGGTCCGGTCATGTCGGCAGCGCTCTCGGGGGCGTGTGGGCCCGGGCTGGAAACCAGGTCATGTTCTCCTCGCGTGATCTCGACAACGATAAGAAGCTCGCCGCCGAAGTCGGGCCGAATGCCCGCGCGGGTACGCCGCAGCAGGCCGCCGCGTTCGGCCAGGTGCTGCTGTTCGCGGTTCCGTACAGTGCGTTTCCGGGGCTCATGCAGAGCCTCGGCTCCTCACTCGAGGGAAAGGTCGTGATCAATGCGAGCAATCCCTTCCCACAACGCGACGGCGAGATCGCCAGTCGGGCGAGCGAACAGGGGGCCGGGCGCTTCGACGCGCAGATGCTGCGTGGCGCCTACGTCGTGCGGGCATTCAACGCGGTACCGGCGGCAGAAATGGCCAGCGCGCACGAAGATCCCGGGAAGATCGGCATGCCGATTGCGGGTGATAGAAGGGCCATCGGGCTGGCCTCGCGGCTCATCCGGGAGATAGGGTTCGAGCCCGTGGTCGTCGGCGGACTCGACATGGCCAAATATCTGGTGCCCGGGACACCGCTGTCCGGCGAGCACAGCCCCGACGAAGTACGCAGCATCGCGGCAACGCTCAAGCCCTGAGGCGCACCCGGATCGTCCAATCATCCG
Source organism: Gammaproteobacteria bacterium (assembly GCA_030037905.1). Lineage (GTDB taxonomy): Bacteria > Pseudomonadota > Gammaproteobacteria > Steroidobacterales > Steroidobacteraceae > FEN-1191. The sequence goes on along the minus strand of JASHPX010000313.1, from coordinate 32,784 downwards.
GTGCTGCTGCTCAGGGCGCTGGATTGACGTCCGGTCGCTTGCCGATCATCTGCGTTGGCCGCCCGGCGGCAGCGCTCCCCGAGCGCATCGGCAGTGGCACGTCCTTGAACAGCGCTTCGACGGCCTGCGCGTCGTCGGCGTCGGCGGCCAACTCTACCAAGCGGCGATTCAGGTGCGGGGCGAGCAGCTGCACGAAGTCGTACATGTAGCGCTGCAGCAGGGCACCGCGGGGGAAGCCGATCCACGTCGTGTGGATCGCAAACAGGTGCGAGGCATCGATCGACACCAGATCGGGGTCATCGGTGGGATTGACCGCCATCTCGGCGACGATACCGATGCCCAGATTCAGGCGCACATAGGTCTTGATCACATCGGCGTCGCGCGCCGTGAGCGCCACATCGACCGTCAGGCCGGCGTCGGCGAACTGCTGGTGCAGAGAGGACGGGCCCGTGAAACTGAAGACGTAGGTGATGATAGGGAAGCTCGCCAACTGCGCCAGTGTCGGCGTGGCGACCTGCGCCAGGGGATGATCCAGCGGTACGATGATGCGGCGGCGCCACCGGTAGCAGGGCAGCAGCACCATCTGCGCGAACAGCTCTTTCGAACCGGTGGCGACCGCAAAATCCAGGCGCTGCATCTTCGCCAGCTCGGCGATCTGCTCGGAGGTACCCTGGTGCAGATGCAGCTGGATGCGCGGATACGCGCTGCGGAAGCGCTCGATCACCGGCGGCAGCACGTAGCGCGCCTGCGTGTGCGTGGTGCCGATCGACAATGAACCACCGTCCCTGTCCCTGATCCCGCTGCTGATGCTCTTGATGTTCTGCACCTCGCGCAGCATGCGCATCGCATGCGCCACGACCTGCTGTCCGGGTGGGGTGATGTCGGTGAGCGTGCGGCCGCTGCGCACGAAGATGTCGAAGCCCAGCTCCTCTTCCAGCAGCTTGATCTGCTTGCTGAGGGCCGGCTGCGAGGTGCGCAGCTTGTTGGCGGCGGCCGTCATGTTCAGCCCGTTGTGCACTATGGCCGCCAGATAGCGCATCTGTTGGAGCTTCATGAGCAAGAGTTTGGAACGTGCATGGCGCTGCCCGGCAGCGGCGGTCCACGCTGTGATCATATCCAATGCACGCTCCCTGACAACGCAGTGGGCGCATATCGGGGGTGCCTATTTGGTGACATTTCGGCTACATAACGGATCGCGAGGCGGCATGAGCAATCGTTATTCGACGCCCCGGCGCCAGTCTCTTAGCCTCTCGAGGGCCGCGGTCATTGCACGAGTGCAGCGAGGAGTCCGATGAGCGAGGCGCAAGCGACCAATTTGCTAGCATTCCCTCACGCCGATGCGAAGTCCACCGCGCGTACGGCAGGGCTGTCGTGCGATCCGTGCTCGCTGCCGATCCAGCAGCAGCTCGAGCGCATCGCCCCCAGCGATGCGACCGTGCTGATCATCGGGGAGACCGGCACCGGCAAGGAGCTGGCCGCCCGGCAGATCCACGAGCGCAGCCGCCCGCGTGGCCCGTTCGTCGCGGTCAACTGCGGCGCGTTCAGCGAGAGCCTGGCGGAGGCGGAGTTCTTTGGGCACGAGGCCGCCGCCTTCACCGGCGCGCAGCAGGCGCGTCCCGGATGGTTCGAAGTCGCGCATGGCGGCACGCTGTTCCTCGACGAGATCGGCGACATGCCCCTGCATCTGCAGGTCAAGCTGCTGCGGGTGCTGCAGGAGAGGCAGGTGGTGCGTATCGGCTCGCGCAAGCCAGTGGCGGTGGACGTGCGTGTCGTGGCCGCCACCAACGTGGAGCTGGAGGCGGCCGTGCAGTCGCGGCAGTTCCGGCGCGATCTGTATTACCGGCTGAACGTGGCGACGCTGCGATTGCCGCCGCTGCGCGAGCGGCCCGCCGACATCCTGCCGCTCGCGCGCCATTTCGCCGAGAGCTACGCGCACAAGCTCGGTATGCGTGGGGCGGTGCTGTCCGCGACGGCGGTGCGGGCGCTGCAGCGGCATGCCTGGCCTGGCAACATACGCGAGCTGGAGAACGCCGTGCATGTCGCGCTGCTGATGTGCCGCAACGGGGTGATCGACGCGGGCGACCTGCCGATCGTGCTGCGTTCGGGTGAGGCGCCGGACGCGGCCGCGGCGGACGAGACGACACAGGTGCTGCGCGGCGGCCTGCTGAGGCTGCTGGAGAGCGAGGCGGACGCACTCTACGAGCGGGTCGAGCGCCTGCTGGTCACGACGGCCTTCGAGCACTGCTCCGGAAACCAGGTGCACACCGCGAGGCGCCTGGGAGTATCGCGCAACGTCGTGCGCGCGCAGCTGAAGCGCTTCGGCCTGCTGGACCGCGAGCCTGCGCTGCTGGACCGCGAGCCTGCCGATGATCTGCCGGAACGCGACGCGCTGGTTGGCTGATCAGGCGGCGATTGTGACCGCGCGCTGGCTGACCGATCAAATGAAGCCGATGGCGCGGCCGGCGATACCGACGCTGAACCAGAGCAGCAGCGATAGCCCGACCACGGCGCGGGTGAGAAGCGGGCGGCAGGACTCGCGCGCGGCGAGCCGGCGGAAGCCGAGCGTGTGCACAGCCAGCGCGCACAGCAGACAGACCATCTTGATCTGGAACGCGCGATTGTAGAAATAGTGGGCCGGGCCGCTGATGAACATCAGCACCCCGCTCCCTGCTGCCAGGCCCAGACCGATCCAAAGCAGGCGGCCCGGCTCGCGTGACAGCGAGGGTAGACTCCAGTGGGAGAGAGCCAGGCCCAGCAGCCGCAGGCTGATCAGCGTCAGGGAGGCCAGGAGCAGCAGGACGCCGAACACGTGAACGACCTGCAGGGCGGCGATGACCAGATGGTTCGACTCGCCGATGAGCTGCCCGATCGAGCTGTGCTGGATATCGTTCAGCACCTGCAGTATCGACATGATGCTGCGCTTCCCACCGGTCAGGAGCCCCAACGCGGCACATAGGCGAGCAGCCGGCCACAGATGATCACGAGCGTCCAGATGGTCATGGACGCGAGCCCCGCGTAGCGGACGCTCGAGGGCAATACCGGGTGGTTTTCCGCGACTTCTCGCCGCTTGGCGATCACCAGCTCGAAGTACAGGGCATTCAATCCTCCGGCCGCCACGAGCACCATCTTGATGGACCATAGCGGGCTGGCCATGATGGTGGCCGCCTCCGACCAGAACACCAGGCCGCCCGACACGAACAGCACGGCGAAGCCACCGAGAATGTAGGGTCGCAGCTGATGCAGCACCTCGGTGAGGGGAACCTGGCGCCAGAAGACGCCGATCAATCGCAGATCGGTCAGGAAGATCAGCCCGACGGAGAACACCAGCGACAGCAGGTGCGTTCCCTCGAAGATCGGGAACATGTAGCGCGATTCCGCGATCGCATCTCCGATGCGTGAGTCCTGCAGCGCCTGCGCCAGCTCATGGAGGCTCGTCATGGGTCAGTCAGTGCGGTGTCAGTCAGTGCGTTGCCTGCGTTGGCGTCTGCGTCGGCGCCTGCGTGCGCGCCGGCGGCTGCGCCGCTGCCGTCACCGCGGGGGCGGAGGCCGCTACGTGACCGAAGCCGCCGTTGTTCTCCTGGCAGATGCGCTCGTAGTGATCCGCTAGGGGCGGGCGACCCGGTGCATTCGCCGTCAAGACCTCGTAGGACCACTCGTTGGGCCGATCGGCCACCGTGAAGCGGCGCATCGGGATGGTGGCGGTCCATGCCCGGGTGTAGACGGTGGGATCGTCGAACGTCGCCACGTAGTTGAAGCGCCGGCCGTTATTGTCGAATACGTAGCGTTCGACGACGTGTACATTCTCACTGGCGAAATTGCCGGTCCTGCCGAAGCGCGCTTTGGAATTCAGATTGCTGACATCCACGACCAGCGTATTGCCTTCCCAGTGACCGCGCGAATCGCCCATCCACAGCTTCATGCTCGCCGGCAGGTGCGGTGTGCCGTCCAGCTGGATGATGCGGTGTCCGGAGTTGAACAGCAGCAACACGTAACCGGGAAACTGCCGGATCTCAAACCCATGCCAGTAGAATGACTTGGGGATGCCGGCAGGCGCGCATCGATCCAGCGGCTCGATATATTCAGGCCTGACTGGATTGAAGAAATTCGCCTGCAGCCTCTGCTGGATGGCCCGCGCCCACGGCTGATAGGGAATCTGTCCATCTGCAGGATCGCTGACGCGGCTCGGCGCGCGCTGGTCGCGAGGGCCCAATGGGCGGCCGCGGCGGTCCGGATCGCCGGGAATCCCGCCCTGCGGGTCGGTGAAGTTGTTCTGGTTGGCTATGGTGTTGGACCAATCGCCCTGAACGTCCGGTTGACCGTCCGGCAGTCGCTTGCCCGTCCACTTTCCCGAAGCGATCTTCGGCACGGTCTTCTCCCATCGCGGGCCCAGACCCGCCGAGGCCTGTGGTGCCCGTGGTGCCTGTGGTGCCTTTGGTGCCTGCGGCGCCGCCGGAGTGCTGCTCGCGTCGATCAGAGCATCGCCGTCAGCGGGAGCGCGACGGAGTTCCGCGCTACCCGCTGGGTCCGGACGGCGGTAGCTCGGAGGAAAGGGGTAGTACTGATCGTAATCCAGCGTGTAGCAGTAGTCCTCGATCAGGTGGAAATTCTTTTCCAGATGACGGTAGAGCAGTATCTGCAGTGTCCACGGCCGGCTGTAGATGCCGGGGTCGTCGAGCGTCGCCTGGTAATGGATGGTGTTGGCGTCCAGGAACTTCCAGCGCTCCACGACGTGCAGCGCCTCGTCGTGAAAATCCCCTGCACGATCGAGCCAGGTCTGGTCGTTGAAGTCACGCACGTCCACCACCAGCGTGTCCCCCTCCCAGTGGCCGCGCGAATCTCCCAGCCAGAATTCATTATCGGTGTCGAGCGGATGAAGCGTGCCGTTGGTATGAATGTCTCGGACCGTATCGCCGAACTGGAATACGATCGTCAGGTCCTGGGAGCGCTCGAAAATCTGGAACGGCTCGGGATAGTAGATCCCGCGCGGGGTCCCCAGCGTCCAGCACTCGAGGCGCGGATCGGCGGTCAGCCGGGCGGCGAAGTTCCTGCGCTTGCGCTCCAGTGCCTTGGGCACGTAGGGAATGGACCCGCCCTGTATCGCTCCTGCGAAGGGGGGCGCGTCCGTGCGGTCCGAGTGTGCCTCCAGGTCGTAATCCGCTGCGCTCAACGTCTGCCAGATCCCCGAGAAGTCCGGCCGCCCGTTCGCGAGGCGCGGGATCTCTGCGGCGCCGCCGGCGCCGTATGCGCTCGATAAGGTCAGGAAGCAACCCACCGTGGCGGATAGCGCCGCGATTGCGTGCCATCCGTGCCGCGCGCGAGCGGCGCTCTGCAAGAGTGGTTTCTTCAAGGACGGTTCTCCCGCACGTGCTCTGCTTCGGTCAGTTGCTCACGATGCCGCCGGCAGGAGGCCTGGAAGGGACCACGGCCGCCGTGGGGGCATCCTGTGCACCCCCGACCCTGAAGGTTCGCCCGTCGCCGAGCGTGATGGCGACCGCGTACCCATAGTTGAGACCGCTCTTCGAGCGGTATCCGACGATGTGGACTGCAGTGCCGGGTTGCAGATCAGCCTTGGTCAGACCTCGACCGGAGAGTGCGTTGGGAGCGCCGAACTCCACACCCCAGTTGACCAGCTTGCCGCTGGCGTCCCGGACATCGAAATAGAGCCAGCTGTGCGGATTCGTCCATCTGGCCTTTGTGATCACCCCGATCAGGTCCAGATGCATGTTTGCATCGTACTCGGCGGCGAAGGCGTGATGCGCCGAGGCGGGCGAGGATGCAACTGCGAGAAGACCGAGGACGGTCGCCACGGGCAGCCAATATCGCGATGAGCGCCGCCGCAGCTTTTCGGGAAGAATCGACATGACAGGTTCTCCGCAACTCGATGGGTTCGGGCGATGCAACGGGCCACATCAACTCACCGGCCCGGTTCCACCCGCATGTTGCAAATGACAGGCCAGCCGGCCGGTGCGCTTCGATGCGCCCGCGCAGACGATTCCAGTCGACGCTAAGTACTCGAAATGCCTGTCCTGTGTGACGGCCGCGAGCTCCGCGCCAGCGAGCAGCCGAAAACCCGGCATCCGAGTGACTGCTTCGCACGCAGCAGCATGGTGTTTGCGCTGCTGCTTTATGCGCACTGCCGGCAGCGGTGAACACAGCCGGATGAATCGTCGGCGTGCACGCAGGCGTGTCTTCAACGCAGCGCCGACAGGCCGCGAGAAGCTGCGGGGTTACACGCGGGCATCTTGGCATGTCGCTTGCTCACCCGCCCAACCAATCAACATGACGGCAGGGAGAGTCATTGATGTCGACGCCGACCCATTTGCACGGCCCATTCACTGACGGGCGATCGGCCATAGGGCCACGCCGCCCTTCCCTCGGCAATCGGTGCCGCAGGGTATCGCCGGTTGCGATCGCGTTGCTCGGTGGCGCTCTGGTGCCATGGTCCAACGCGGTATTCGCGGCATCCACGGCCGCTGCGCCATCCACGGCCGCCGCGCCATCCGCCGCGCCCGCGGCAGCCGAAGCGCAAGCCGGGTCCTCCGGCTTGCCGGCTGCCGACGCCAACGCCAACGCCAACGCCAACGTCAACACGGACGCCGGCGCCGACCCAGCAGCTGACAGCCGTCTCGGTGAGGTCGTGGTAACGGGAGAGAAGGACAATTCGCTCGAGCAGCTCGAGTCACTGCACGATGTGCCCAAGTCGGTGTCCATCATCAGTGGAGCGGATTTGCAGGCGCTCGACCAGGTCAGTATCGGCGACGTCCTCTCGCACCTCGCCAACGTGCAATTCGACTTCGGCAATCCGCGTACGGGTGGTATCGCGCTGCGCGGAGTGAACGCCAGCACGGCGGCAGGCGACAACATCGACCCGAGCGTCCTCGTCGACGTAGACGGGGTCAGCTACGTCTACGCACCGCTGTCCACCGGTCTGGACTATTTCGATATCGATTCCGTCTCGGTGACACGCGGGCCTCAGGGCAGCGAGGGCGGCTACAACTCCAGCCTCGGTACCGTGGCCATCACCACGAACAAGCCGACCTTCACGCCGGAGACGGACGTCTCCGTCACCTATGGGACTTATAACTCGCTGTTGGCCGAGGCTGCGACGGGCGGTCCGCTGATCGACGATCTACTGGCGTATCGCTTCGCGTTCGAGCGCAATTATCAGGACGGTGAGTACAACAACAGCTTCGTGGAGCTCGCCGGGCGGCAAAGCTATGTCAACACCGATCGCACGGAGGGGCGCTTCGAGCTGCTCGCGACGCCCTACGAGAACTTCTCTGCGTTGCTGATCGCCGATTACCAGCCCCGGGCAAATCAATATCTCAACGGCCTGACGTTCCACCTGCCCACACCGCAGTACTATGCCGACGGCACGCTGGTGAACCAGGCCAACCAGCCGGTGGGCAAGCTGTCGCGCAGCTGGTTCACATCCGAGGCGAGTTATTCGTACGCGGACTACCTCGCCGATCCGGTAGACAATGACGCCAACGGTGCGATCGACACCGGAACCGGAGGCGCGGCCCTCACGCTCGACTGGAAGCTGCCGCCCGGTGATCTCGAGTCGATCAGCGCCTACCGCGATGCCTACTTCAGCGCGGCGAACGACGACGGCACCCCGTTCGATATCACGGATGACGGCGGCTACATCGTCGACTACAGCCAGTTCACCCAGGAGATCAGATTGACCTCGGCGGCCGGCGCTCCGGTCGACTGGGTAAGCGGCCTGTATTACCTCACGGACAATGACAACAACTTCAGCCGCACCCGCTACGGCTCGGATGCGGGCGCCTGGGATGCGAGCGCGGCGCAATACGCGATACTCGACACCGATGCCCCCGGCCAGCTGCTGATGGAGAACTCACAGGACAGAGTTTATCGAGGGACCGAGCAAATCGATGATACCGAAGCCGAGGCGTGGTTTGGCCACGTCGACTGGCACATCACCCGGCCGCTGGACCTCGGCGTGGGCGTGCGCATCACGCACCAGTATCGCACCATCGTGCAGAGCGGTGTGCTCTCCGACCAGGGTTATGGGGCGGCGCTCGATCCGGCGTCGATCGACGATGTCATCCTCGGCGGCTTCAACTCCAGCGCGACGGGCGCGCTGCTGGGGAACAACACCGCCGCGCAGGTCGCCCTGGCCAACGCCGTAGCCGAGCAGTACTTCAACGCCGTCTCCTACGAGGCGCTGACGCCGGCGCAGCAGTTGCAGGTCGCCACCGCCAAGGCGCTGCGGGCGAGCGCTCTCGGCGCCCTGTACTCGCCCGCGACCGGGACGCCCTACGACGCCTGGCTGCCGACCGGCGACGTGTCGTTGAGCTACAGGATCAACGACGAGGTGACGCCCTATTTTACCTATCAGCGCGGCGCCAAGTCCGGCGCCACGCAGATCACCAGCGTGACGAACATCGGCGGCACTGCCTACCAGCTCGAGCCGGAGACCTCCAATTCGTTCGAGCTCGGTGTGAACAACGATCTGCTGAGGGACACATTGATTCTGAATGCCGATGTTTATCTCGACAATCTCTACAACTTCCAGCAGACCGTCTACACCTATGATGCGGCCGCCACGGCGCTGGCCAATACCGGCACGCCGGTGTACGTCTCGGGCAACGGCAACGTGCCATGGGTGCAGCTCGAGGGCGTCGAGCTCGAGACCGACTACGCGGGCCTGCCGTATACGCAGCTGCGCTTCTCCGGTGCGTACAACGAGGCGATCTACAAGAGCTATCCGTTCGCCAGCAGGCCGGCGGAGGAGGGTGACATCACCAGTCCGCCCTATATCAGCCTGGACGGTAGAACGCTTCCCAACGCGCCGAAGGTGCGCTTCGACTTCGACGCCGCCTTCCACGTCCCGGTAGGCAGAAAGCTGTTTCACGCCGACCTCGACTACGACTACCAGAGCCGCTTCAACAGCGATGCATCGCTCTCGGAGTACGCGTGGGTCGGTGCTTACGGTCTCGTCAACCTCTCGCTCGGCCTGACCACCGCGAGCGGCAGATTCGACCTCAGCTTCGTATCCAAGAATGCGTTCGACAATCACTACGTCACTGCGCGGACGTGGAACAGCTGGACGCCAGGCTTGCCGTCCTGGTACGGCCTGCAAGCCAGCGTGAAGTTCGACTGATGGGGCGGCGGAGGCCGCTGGCGCAGGCCCGGTTACCGGCAGGAGTGGCCGCCACGTGCTGCGAATTCAGCACCGCGGCGGCGGTTGCTGTTGCTATTGGTGCAGTGGATCGGTTCGCGTATCCGTCGCCGCGCGGTCGGCTCGAGGCAGCCACGCCACAGGAACGGCCCCGGCAGTTACAGAAGGCAATCGCAGAATCAAAGATTTGGCCAATCCGGGCGCGACGCGCGGCCGCAGGACGGCGGTGGCGTGATCGTTGGCACGCGAGCTGCTCTACAGGCAAGCGCTCCTCGCGCAACCGTCCACTCCGAAGGTGAGTCACGCAGATGAGAAACATGAAACTACCAGTCACGCTGGCGACGATGACGATAACGATGATGATGCTGCTGTCTGCCGCCGTGGCGCTCGCGCAGCCGGGGGCACAGGGTACGGGGCACGTGCGGCGCGCGCCCTCCAAGGCGCACGTGCTTACGCGCCCGGAGCTGGACAAGCTGCTGGCCGAACCGGGCAAGGTACTGTTCATCGACGTACGCCGGCCCGACGAGATCAGCGCCATCGGCGGTTTCCCGGTGTACCTGAGCATCCAACTGAAGGATCTGACGGACAGCCTGGCCTGGATACCGCGCGACCGCATCCTCGTCACCGTCTCGAACCACGCGGCGCGCGCCGGCAGGGCCGCGGACCTGCTCGCGAGCCACGGGTTCAAAGTGGCGGGCGCCGCGGGCGCACAGCTCTACGTCAGGGAAGGTGGGGTGTTGACGAAGATCGCAGTGCCCGCGGCCCGGCCGTCTGCCGCTACTGCCGCGCCCGGACCGTGAGATGCGCGCGAGCGCAGCATGAAGCATGCGCCTGCCACGGGCGTGACGCGGCCGCTACCCGCTTGCTACCGACTTGCTACCGGTGGCGCCCTACGCTGAGCGCCATGGCCTTGGCAGCGAGCAGCACACCGCCGCGCATCATCGTCATCATCGGGGGTGGCTACTGCGGCACGATGTTGGCGGTAAACCTGTTGCAGCATCCGCCCGCGGCGCCGACGCACCTGGTGCTGGTGGAGCGGCGGGATCAGCTCGGCTGCGGCGTTGCGTTCGCGCCGCACGCGTATCCCTATCTGCTCAATGTACCGGCCGCTCGCATGTCGGCGGATCCGGAGGATGCCACCCAGCTGGTCCGCTTCGCGCGCCGGCGGCTGCCGCGGGCACACGCCCACAGTTTTCTGCCCCGACAGCTGTACGGAGAATACCTGCGGGAGCGTCTGCGGCTCGCGCGGCTGGCCGCCGCAGATTGGATCCGACTCGACAGCCTGCGCGGTGAAGTCAGTGCAGTGCGTCCCGATTCCACCTCCGGGAGGCTGTGCGTGACGCTCGAGCAACGCGCGTTGCTCGCCGACCAGGTCGTGCTCGCCTGTGGTTATCCGGTTCCCGCAGTCCCCGCGTATGCCGCCGATGTGCTCGATCATCGCGCCTACGTGCGCGATGCCTACAGGGACGCTGCGGTCGCGCCCTCCGACCGGGCCGTGCTGCTGATCGGTACGGGTCTGACGATGGTGGATGTGGCCCTCGCGGCCGTGGCGCGCAATCCCGATGTGCACATCTTCGCGCTATCGCGCCATGGCCTGCTGCCTACGGCGCAGACAGTGGCGTTCGATGCGGTACTCGAGCCGGAGGTGGACCTGCGCCGCCGCCTGGCGAGACCGACTGCGCGGCAGATGCTGCGGGCAGTGCGCTTGCTCGTGCAAACGGTGCAACAGCGTGGCGGGGACTGGCGCGAGGCGATCACGCGCGTGCGCGAAGTGGCGCCGCTGCTCTGGCAGGGCATGAGCGAGCCCGAGCGCCGCCGGTTCCTGCGGCACGCAAGAATCTACTGGGACATTCACCGCCACCGCATGCCGCCGGTGATCGCCCGGCGCCTCGCGGCCCTGCGGCAGAGCGGTCAGTTGCGCGTGCGCGCCGGCAGCGTCGTGCAGCTCTGCGCCGACGGCGAGCGTCTCGTGGCGCTGTGGCGCAGGCGCGGGCATCTCGATCTGCAGGAGCTGTGGGTCGATCGGGTCATCGAGTGCAGCGGCGTGGATCATGCGCTCGCGTCGAGCGCCGACCCGCTGTGGCGTCAGCTGCTCGATGAGGGGTTGGCGTCTGCGGATGCGACTGGATTGGGCGTGCGCACCGGCCCCCATGGCGTACTCGTCGACGCACAGGGACAGCTAGCGACGAGCCTGTTCTATGTCGGACCCATGTTGCGGGCTCAGTACTGGGAGGCGACCGCGGTCGGCGAACTGCGCCTGCGGGTGGGCGAGCTCGCGACGGTGCTCGCCACGAGCCTATCGGCGGCGATGTCGCCGGCGGCGCCCGCGCGCCAGCGGCCTGCGGCGTTGGACTCCCACTCACCGGTTTGTCACGCGGTGCTCACCGACGCGGTTACCGCCCGTGGCTAAGCTGACGACTACGAGTTTCGAATCGGACACCGCGGCGGAGCGCTCCGTCGCCTGCAGCCCCCCGCACGATGCGCCGGGTACGGCGCTCCGCCGCGGATGTCCACCACTCAACGCGCGCGCCAATGGACGGGCACACTCATGACGGAAATCGCAGAACATTCCGGTGCACCACTCTCGCAGCCGAGGGCATCCGGCCGCACTGCGCGCCCGGGGCTGCTGGGCAAGGAAGATTGGTGGGCCATCTGGATAGGGCTCGGCCTCGTGGCCGTGGCGGCGGCGCTATTCGCCAGCGGCGCAAGCATCTCCTGGATCGCGATCGCGCCGCGCAAGTGGACGCACCTCGCCGAGGTGCTCGCGCAGCTGCGCACGCATGCCGCGCAATATGTGGCGCTGTTCGCGCTGTGGGCGCTGCTGCTCGGTATCGGCGCGGCGTCCCTGGGTATCCGCTGGCGACAGTTCCTGCCCTGGTTCCTGATCGTCTACGCCGGCGCGCTCGCGCTGTACTTCATCGGCCAATGGGCCGAGGCCTCGCGCTACAACCTCGAGCCACCGCTGCTGGCGCTGCTCGTGGGCCTGCTGATCTCCAACACCGTGGGCCTGCCGAGGAGTGCCGATGCCGCCTTTCGCGTGGAGTTCTATATCAAGACAGGCATCGTGCTGCTGGGCGCGGGGTTGCCACTGACGTTGCTCGCGTGGGCCGGACCAGTTGCGATCGTGCAGGCCGGGATCGTTTCGGTTCTCACCTTCACCGTCATCTACGCGGCGGGGCGCTTCTTCGGCCTGGACCAGCGACTCGCTGCGGTGCTCGGTAGCGGCGGGGCGATCTGCGGGGTCTCCGGCTCGATCGCCGTGGCGGGCGCGGTGGGCGCCAGGCGCCAGGATGCCTCCATCGCCATCTCTCTCGTGGTGCTGTGGGCGATCGTCATGATCTTCGTGCTGCCGCTGCTGTCGCGCTCCCTGGGACTGTCCACGGGCGTGGCAGGCGCCTGGATCGGTACCTCCGAGTTTGCCGATGCTGCAGGTCTCGCTGCGGCTCAAGCCTACGGTGGCTACGCGGGCCACGTGCCCGGCATCGCCGGCAGCGCCGACGCGGCCGTCAACGCCTTCACGCTCATGAAGGTCATCGGGCGCGACATTTGGATCGGTGTCTGGGCATTCGTCCTGTCCGTCGTGGCAACCACCCGCTGGGAGCCGACCGGCGTCGACACGCGCACGCGCGCCGGGGAGATCTGGCGGCGCTTCCCCAAGTTCGTCCTGGGATTCGTGGTGGCCTCGGCGCTGGTCACGTTCGTCACCCGAGGCTACAGCTATGCCGCCTACCAGCACTCCGTGCAGCCGGCCCTGGTCGCGCCCATCCAGGTGCTGCGCACCTGGGCCTTCACCTTCGCGTTCCTGAGCATAGGTCTGACGACGCGCGTGCGCGAGCTGGCGGCGGTGGGGACCCGACCCTTCTATGCCTTCAGCATCGGCGTGGCGTTCAACGTGGTCCTGGGCTTCGTTCTCTCGACGCAAATTTTCAGTCACTTCTGGAATGGTCTCCGGTGAGGCAGACATCCCACGGCAAGGGCAGGCGACGGCAGGCAACGGCCGGCCCTGCCGGCGTTAGCGGCTGCGCCTCGTGCCGGCACTTCGCGAACGGGCCACGCCAGCTCGAGGCGCGCTTGCCGGGGCTCGAGACCCTCAGCTCCGCGTACGCGGCGGTGCGCGCCGCCGATGGACTCTGCAGCGTGCACGATCGCTACGTGGGGGGCTCTGCTCGTTGCGCGAGCTGGCAGGCGTGCGAGGTCGCTGAGTGAGGCGTCGGCGAAAGGATCATCGGCAGCACCCGCACCCGATCAGCGACTGATAGAAGCGATCCATCGCGGCCTGTCGGCGTTCGCTGACGGCCGCAGTCGGCGCCTGTCACGGCGTTGTCACCAGGCGCATACCCATTTGTGACCGATCCCGACCGTGTCGTGACCGTTTCGATACCGATTTGTGACTGACACGTCCCGCACCATGGTCGTGCCCGTGGGAAGCAGCGCGCGGGACTCGTCGTGCTCATCGCACGCGGGTGCGCGCGGGGCCGGGCGACAATCAACCGATCTGGGAGCACGAATTAATGTACAAGCGGATTCTATTGGCAGCGGCGCTGACGGCCGCGGGCCTGGGCGCGGCCACAGGGGCCAGGGCGGCCGACGTCGGTGCCAACACGACCATCGGCGGCCTGGTGTACGCCGATGTCAGTGATATCGACGAGCAGCAGAACGGCAACGATGTCGCGCCGACCGGCGTGGGCTTCGACATCAAGCGTGCCTATCTGATCGTCGATCACACCTTCAACAACGTCTGGTCGGCCAATCTGACCACCGACGCACAGTACATCAGCAGCACGTCGGGCACGGGTTACACCAACAGCACGACCAGCAATAGCGGCGGGGTCACCGAGCTGTTCATCAAGCTGCTCTACCTGCAGGCACACGTCAACGACGCATTCGTGGTTCACGCCGGCTCCTACAACGATCCGTGGATCACGTTCGTACAGAATCTCTACGGCTATCGCTACATCGAGAAGACCGAGGTCGAGCGGCTCGGCTTCGCCAACAGCGCGGACTGGGGAGTCAATGCCAGCGGTATCGCCGGCGGCAACGGCATCTTCAGCTACTCGGTCTCGGGGCTCAACGGCGGCGGCTACAAGGATCCGACGCGCACCAAGGACGTGGACTTCGATGGCGCCTTCATCGTCAAGCCGCTCGCCTGGCTGAACTTCGGCGCCGGCCTCTACAGCGGACATCTGGGGCAGATCACGCAGACCACCGCGGATCTCGCCAGCAACACCGCCACGCGCTTTGACCTGACCGCCGCGGTGGTTACCAACCAGTTCCGCCTCGGCGGGGAATACTACAACGCCAAGAACTACAAGACCGCGAACCCCAGCACCGGGGTGCTGTCAGGCCCGGGCGGAGTCGTGGTGGCGACCAATGCTACGGCGAAGGATCCGACCGGCACGGTCGTCAGCAATGACGCGGATGGCTACTCCGCCTGGGCCTCCTATAATTTCCTGAGGCGCTGGTCGGTGTTCGGGCGCTACGACGACTCCAAGCTCAGCAAGGACTACGATCCGAATCTCCAGGACCGCTATTACAACTTCGGTGCGTCCTATGAGGTCCTCCCGACGCTCGATCTGGCGCTGGTCTACAAGCATGAGGAGGTGACCGATGGCAGCGTCACCATCGCCGGCGCCGACGGCAATGCCTCGTACACTATCGGCGGCACCGCCGTCGCCGGCACCGGCATCAAGACCAGCGGTCAGTTCAGCGAGGTGGGCATCTACACGCAGTACTCCTTCTGAAGTCGCAGTACTCGCTCTGAAGTCACCTGGCCTGAGCGCTAGATGAGCGCTCAGCGAGGGTCCAACTGGAGGCGCACCGATGCACGCAAACGATTTATGCCGATCATCCGCGCGCGCGGCGGTCGCGCTGCTGGCAGCGCTGCTGCTGGGCGGCGCCGCACCGCCGGCCGCGCTGGCAGCGCCCGCGGGCGGACAGACGCTGATGAACGTTTCCTACGACGCCACGCGCGAGCTCTACGCGCAGATCAATCGGCAGTTCGAGGCCTACTGGAAGCAGAAGACCGGGCAGTCGGTCACGATCCGGATGTCGCATAACGGCTCGTCTGCTCAGGCACGCGCCGTGATCGCCGGCCTGCCTGCCGATGTCGTCACCCTGGGCGTGGCCTCCGATATCGACGCGCTGCACGATCAGGCCGGGCTGCTGCCGGCCGACTGGCAAGGTCGATTGCCGAACGACAGCACGCCGTATACCTCGACCATCGTATTCCTCGTGCGCAACGGCAATCCCAAGCACATCGTCGACTGGGATGATCTGGTGAGGCCGGGTGTCAGCGTGATCACGACCAATCCGAAGACCTCCGCCGCCGCTCGCTGGATCTTCCTGGCAGCGTATGCGTATGCGCAACGCACCTATCACGGCGACCAGGGGCAGATCAAGTCCTACCTCAAGGCGCTCTACGGCCACGTCGTCGTACTCAGCACCGGCGCGCGTGCCTCGACGCTCGCGTTCACACAAGAGCATCTGGGCGATGCGCTGCTCTCCTGGGAGAACGAGGCGTTCCTTGCGATCAAGGAGGCCGGTCCGGGTAGCTTCCAGATCGTCGTGCCGTCGATCTCCATGCTCGCGCAGCCGCCGGTGGCCGTCGTGGACAAGAACGCCCGCAGCCACGGCACCGAGCAACTCGCCGAGGCGTACCTACGCTTCCTGTACACGCCGGCCGCGCAGCAGACCATCGCCGAGAACTTCTACCGGCCGATCGATCCGGCGGTGCAGGCGCGCTATGCCGCGCGCTTTCCGCATCTGACGCTGGTCAACGTCAGCGCCTTCGGCGGCTGGCGCAAGGTCCAGAAAGAGTTCTTCGACGACGGCGGGCTGTTCGACCAGCTCTACTGACGCTGCAGGAAGGCCGGCCGGTGCTCACCGGCCGGCCCCGCGGGCTCACTCGATCGGATTGTCGATGGCGAAGAACGTCGCCTGCAGGTTGCGCACGCAGCTGGCGAACTGTCCGTAGGGTGGCTCGAAACCCAGACTGGCGCACGCCTGTTGCTCGCGGCGCACGGTTTCGTCGCCCGAGGCGTAGAAGAACGAGCCGACGGGAACCGCTCCTGCCCGTGGACTTGGGGAGCCTGCGCTCGTGGCAATGGGCGCGGAGGCGATGGGCGCAGAGCGTGCCGTATCCGGCCGCTGCTCCTCACGCAGCACGCACAGCGCGAGAGCGGGACTGCCGGATGCGAGACCTCGCGCGCGGCAGTCGGCATCGGCGCTCTGAGCCGCGGACGCGGTGCCAGCCTGTTGCAGCGAGTCCGACAGGCTGGTGATGCAGCCCTGATAGTGGCTCGTCACCGGGGCCAGATGCACATCGCCGGGCCAGGTGCCGCTGGTGAGACGCTCGGAGGGCGACAGGCCGAGCACGTTGTGGCAGATGCCGGCGACCTGCGAGAGCTCAGCGGCGGCCAGGTGATCCGGGTTGTCGGCAGCGTAGGGAGCGGCGGCGGCACACGCGGCAACGCCCATGCATGCGGCCGCGACTGCGACGGCGCTCGTCAGCGCGCGCCAGCCCGAGAGCCGTCGCGCGTCGCGCGGGCGCTGCACGCGTGCGCAGGATTGCGTGGAAGATCCGCCGGGTGTTGGGTTGCAGAGCTCGCTATTCATCGTGAATCTCCTCGGCGTTGGAGCATGGCCCGGCGCAATTCGCGGAATCGATGCCGGGATGCGCAACGAATGTTGTTACCGTGGGAGCTATTGCACGCCGCGCCGATTAGAGACGCGTTAGCGCTCGATTAAGAAATTCTCAGCAAATTCCCGGTCGAGAGATTTGCGGCAACTCTCAGGCGAGAGATTCCCGACGACCGCGCGATCCCACTGAGATCGCGATGCAACGCATTCAGCGCACGCTATAGCCGCGGCCTTCCAGGCAAGCCGCCTCGGCACGCAGGTAATCGGCGCGCTTTGCAAATTGAGGATTCGCCGGCGGCTCATTGGCCGTGACCGCTGGCGCCGTGGCTGCTGGTGCCGTGGCGGCTGGTGCCGCTTCGGTGGCGGCATCGGCCGGATTGTAGCCACTCTGTCCGCGCGCCCAGGCGCGGCATTGCGCCTTATCAGTGGCCTGCTGCTGTTCGGGTTGGCCATTCTTCGGATACGCGAACAGCTCAGTCGCCGCCGGCGGCTGTCGCGTGGCCTCTTGTGCCACTTGTGCCGGCGGCTGCACCTGCTCGTACTGTTCGACCTGCGGATCCCAGGTGTAGTAGGCGTCATCGGCGTAGTAGTACGGGATCCCATCCCACCACAGCGTCTCGTAGTCCCAGGGCAGTACCGAGAGCCACAGTCCCAGACCGAGTCCCCATCCCCAGCCGCCATAGCCATAGCCATAGCCATAGCCATAGCGACCATAGCCGTAGCGACCGTAACCTCGGCCGGCAAAGCCTCGGCCGGCAAAGCCTCGGCCCGCAAAGCCGCCGCCGAAGCCCCGACCGCCAAATGCAGCGTGGCCGCCGCCAAAGCCGCCGCCAAAGCCACCGCCGTGGCCGCCGCCACCTCCACGTGCCAGCGCCGTACCTTGAATACTCATGGTCATCAGCAGCGAGCCTGCTGCGATGACTGCCGCTGTGCGTAGCCAATTGGGGTATTTCATATCGTCACCTGCACGCGGTGGAGCGCGTCAGTGCGCAAGCTCCATTATGTAGCCTGTCGCGCCGTATCGCGATGGCACCGCTGACACGCTACGGCGCCCACATTAGAGCGCGCTGAAGAGAACATTAAGCCCGGCTGCCGGTGATCCAAATTCGCTGCGGCCGTCATCGGACTACACGCCTTTCGGTGAATGTGTCAAACCAATGGGCCGCCTGAGGCGTTTCCCCGGGTTTAATACAACCTTCAGCGTCCTCTAATGCCTGATGCCTAGTCTTGCGCTTCATGGGAGCCGTCATGTCCACGGAAGCTCTCCGCGAAGCGGAGGATCGGGTACTCGTGCGCCGCGCGCAGCGTGGGGACCGTGGCGCCTTCGATCAGCTGGTGCGCAAGTACCACGCACGAGTCCTGCAGCTCATGAAGCGTTACACGCACGATCCGTCGGATGCGGAAGATGCCGTGCAGGACACATTCCTGAAGGCCTATCGCGGCATGCCGCGTTTTCGCCGCGAGTGCTCCTTCTACACGTGGCTCTATCGCATCTCGATCAACTCGGCGAAGAACATGATGATGGCGCGTACGCGCAACACCGCACTGTTCGTCAGCGAGACCACGGCGCAGCCGGGCGGCCCGCGCGTGACCGACTCGAAGGACGCTGCCACGCCGGAAAATGTGTTGTTGACCGAGGAGATCGGTCGCTTCGTGACCTCGGCCCTCGACTTGCTTCCTGAGCAGCAACGTACGGCGGTGCTGCTGCGCGAGCTCGAGGGCCAAAGCTACGAGACTATCGCTGCCATCATGCACTGCCCGATCGGCACAGTACGCTCGCGCATCTATCGCGCACGCGAGGTCATCGATCGGCGCCTTCGAATCGTGTTCGAAGAGGGCATCGGCCGCGATCACCGGTCGAGCCATCAGGCGGGCGCTGCGCAGCAGGGTGCGCTGCGCAGCGGCCTGGCGGGCTGATCCGGACGACTGACCGGGGACGGCGAATCTCGATCAGCGTGATCGGCGTCACAGGCAGGGGCCGCGGCCGCGAATTCTGCCCGTCGTGCGCGCTGTCCGCGAACACAGCGGCCAGATTCTGAAAGGATTTTAATGGTGCGCTTTTTCCCGTTTAACACTCGGGTGACTAGCATCCGACGCATGAGAAGCAGCCCTGCGACAGGCGGAGCGGCCGCAGCGGCCGCAGCGCTCGCCCGCGGAGTACGTTAGGCCGTGTGGCGCATCGTCCAGCTTGCGCTGCGGCGCCCGTATACGTTCGTCGTGCTGGCGCTGCTCATCGCGATCTTCGGCGTGCGTGCGGCGCTCGTCACGGCGACCGACATCTTCCCGAACATCAACATTCCCGTCGTCAGCGTCGTGTGGACGTACACCGGGATGCTGCCCCAGGACATGTCGGGACGCATCGTCTACTTCTACGAGCGCACGCTGTCCTCGGAAGTCAACGACATCCAGCACATCGAGTCGCAGTCGATCAACGGCTACGGCATCGTCAAGATCTTTTTCCAGCCGGGTGTGGACATCGCCAACGCGGTCGCGCAGATCACCGCCGTCTCGCAAACGGTGCTCAAGTACCTGCCGCAGGGCATCACGCCACCCTACGTGCTTGCCTACGATGCCTCGAGCGTGCCGATCATGCAGCTGGCGCTCTCCGGCAAGGGCTTGACCCCGGCGCAGCTGTTCGATGACGGGCAGAACTTCATCCGCCCGGAGCTGGCTACCGTCAACGGTGCCGCATTGCCCTCGCCCTATGGCGGAGTGGACCGGGCGGTAGAGGTCGATCTCAACGAGCAGGCCATGCAGGCTCACGGCGTGTCGGCGCAGGACGTGGTCGGTGCGATAGACGCGCAGAACCTGAATCCCACCGCCGGCGACATGAAGATCGGACGGTTCGATTGGAACGTCGGTATCAACTCGAGCCCGGTCCTGCGGGACCGCCTCAACGATCTGCCGGTGAAGCAGGTCAACGGCACCGTGATCTACCTGCGCGATGTGGCTTACGTGCACGACGGCGGCCCGCCGCAGACCAATCTCGTGCGCCTGAACGGCGCGCACGCCGTGCTCATGACGATCCTGAAGGCCGGCAGCGCCTCCACGCTCGACATCATCAACGGAGTGAAGCAGCTGCTGCCGCGCGTGGAAGCGGGGTTGTCCTCGAGCCTGCACCTGCGGATCGTGAACGACCAGTCGGTGTTCGTGAAGGCGGCGGTGTCCGGTGTCATCCGCGAGGCGGTGATCGCCGCGCTGCTCGTCGGCCTGCTCATCCTGCTGTTTCTCGGCAGCTGGCGCTCAACCGTCATCATCCTCATCGAGATTCCGCTCGCGATCCTGTTCGCGCTGACCGCGCTCTCGTGGCTGGGCCAGTCGTGGAACGTCATGACGCTCGGGGGACTCGCGCTGGCAGTGGGCATCCTGGTCGACGACGGCACGGTGACGATCGAGAACATCAACTACCACCTGGAGATGGGCAAGCCCATCCAGCCTGCGATCCTGGATGGAGCGCAGCAGATCGTGGTGCCCGCGTTCGTGACGCTGCTGTGTCTGAGCATCGTGTTCGTCCCGATGTTCCAGCTCGGCGGCGTCGCCGGTTATCTGTTCAGGCCAATGGCGATGGCCGTGGTATTCGCGCTCACGGGCTCGTTCATCCTGTCGCGCACGCTGGTGCCGACCATGGCGAACTATCTGCTGCGCCGCCATGCGGGAGCCGCGCACGGCGCCGGGACGCAGCCTCAGGGCCGGCGCTCCAACCCGTTCAAGCGTTTCCAGATCGGCTTCGAGGCGCGCTTCCTGCGCTTCCGGGAGCTCTACCGCTCGCTGCTCGCGCTCGCTCTGGCGAATCCGCGCGCGTTCATCGTGGGTTTCCTGGTGTGCGTGCTGCTGTCGTTCGGCCTCATGCCGTTCCTCGGCCGCAATTTCTTTCCCGCGGTCGATTCCGGTGAGATCCTGATGCACGTGCGCGCCCAGCCGGGCACGCGCATCGAAGAGACCGCGCGACTGTTCGATCAGGTCGAGCAGACCGTGCGCCGGATCATTCCTCCCAGGCAGATCAGCAGCGTCACCGATAACATCGGCTTGCCTTTCAGCGGCATCAACATGGCCTACCAGAACACCGGAACGGTGGGTCCGGAGGACGGGGATGCGCTGATCGAGCTGACCGCCGATCACGGGCCGACCGCCGACTACGTCAAGCAGCTGCGCACCGAGCTGCCGCGCGAATTTCCCGGCACGACCTTCTCGTTCCTGCCGGCCGACATCGTCTCGCAGATTCTCAACTTCGGCCAGCCGGCGCCGATCGATCTGCAGGTGATCGGCAAGGACCAGCAGGCTGATTACCTCTACGCGAGCAACCTGTTGCGACGGATTCGCGAGGTGCCCGGCATCGCGGATGCGCGCATCCAGCAAGTGTTCGATTACCCGGAGATCAGTGTCAATGTGGATCGCACGCTCGCGGAGGAGCAGGGGCTCACCGAGCGCAACGTGACGAGCAGTCTGCTGGTGTCGCTGTCCGGCAGCGGGCAGGTGAGCCCGAACTTCTGGCTCAATACGCAGACCGGTGTACGCTATCGGGTGGTGACGCAGATGCCGCAATACGGCATCGATAGCGTCTCGGACCTCGCGCAGTTGCCGCTGACCGCCGATGGCATGCGTAGTCCCGCATACCTGGGCGGTATCGCCAGCATCAACGTCGGCCCGAGTGCGGCGCTGATCTCGCACTACGATGTGCAGCCGGTCGTGGATATCTATGCCTCGACACAGGGTCGTGATCTGGGCGCGGTCGCCGGCTCGATCCGGCGCATCATGCATCAGACGCAGCGGCAGGTTCCCAAAGGCTCGTACGTGCAGCTGAGCGGTCAGGTGGCGACGATGCAGAGCGCTTTCAGCCAACTGTACCTAGGACTGGCCAGCGCGGTGCTGCTGATCTACCTCGTGATCGTGGTGAACTTTCAGTCCTGGACGGACCCCTTTATCATCATCTGCGCACTGCCGGGCGCGCTCGCGGGCATCGTGTGGATGCTGTTCATGACGGGCACGCCGCTGTCGGTGCCGGCCCTGACGGGCGCCATCATGTGTATGGGCATTGCGACCGCCAACAGCATTCTGGTCGTGAGCTTCGCGCGCGAGGGACTCGCGCGCGGTCTGGACGCCGCTGCCGCCGCGCTCGAATCCGGCGTCACCCGCCTGCGCCCGGTGCTGATGACGGCACTGGCGATGATCGTGGGCATGGTGCCGATGGCTCTGGCGCTCGGGGAGGGCAGCGAGCAGGATGCGCCGCTCGGGCGTGCGGTGATCGGAGGCCTGGCGGTGGCGACCGTCGCGACGCTGTTCTTCGTTCCGGTGGTGTTCAGCGTCCTGCACCGCAAGGATGTGAAGCCGGAGCAGGCGGCCGCGGACCCGGCAGCGCCCGAGCCCGCAGCTTGAGCCGTTGCCCGAGCCGTTGCCTGAGCCTGAAGGAGAGTCACGTTGACCGAGACGAGTGACCATGGGCAGCCCTCGTCGCCCGGCGAGCACACGCCGCCGTCCGCCGCGAGCATCCCGCCGGGCAGGCTCCGGCGCGTAGGCATGCTAACCGCGGCGATCGCGCTGTTGATCGCCGCTGCCGGCATCGTCGACCGGGAGGTCAAGGCGCGCGAGGTGGCGCAGTGGACCGCGGCACAGGCGATTCCCAGCGTCTCGGTCGTGCTCCCGCAGAGGGGCGAGCAGGCGACGCAATTGGTCCTTCCGGGCAATATCGCGGCCTGGCACGAGGCGCCGATCTATGCGCGGGTCGCGGGCTACCTCAAGCAGTGGTACTCCGACTACGGCGCGCACGTCAAGCAGGGTCAGGTGCTCGCAACGATCGACACCCCCGACCTCGACGCGCAGTTCGAGGCCGCCAAGGCCAACCTCAACGCCGCTCGCGCGCGGGCGAACGTTTACAAGGCGCAGATGGACTTCGCGAAGACGACCTATATCCGCTGGCGTGACTCGCCGGTGGGCTCGGTTTCGCAGCAGGAGACGGCGCAGAAGCAGGCCGACTACCAGAGCGCGATGGCGCGCTACGACGCTGGTCTCGCCGATGTGCAGTCGGACCAGGGCGTTGTCGCTCGATTGCAGGCGCTCGAGCAATTCAAGAACATCGTCGCTCCCTTCAGTGGCGTCGTGACCGCACGCAATACCGACGTCGGCGACCTCATCAATGCCGGCAGCGGTGCCGGTGGTGGCAGCGCCCCGCAGCTGTTCCGCGTCGCCGATATTCACGAGATGCGCGTGTACGTGCAGGTGCCCCAGGCGATGTCCGGACAAATTGCCCCCGGCATGAGCGCCGAGTTGGACTTGCCGCAGTTTCCCGGCAGGCAGTTCCAGGCGAGCGTGGCTACCACCACACAGGCGATCAACACGACCGCACGTACGCTGCTGGTCGAATTGCACGCCAGCAACCCCGATGGGGTGCTGCAGCCGGGCACCTATGCGGAAGTGCATTTCAACCTGCCGCCCAACCCGAACGTGCTGATGATTCCGGCCACCGCGCTGGTGTTCCAGCAAGCCGGCCTGCAGGTGGCCGTGCTCGGTCCGCACGGTCGCGCCGAGCTCAAGGCGGTCACGCTCGGGCGCAATTTCGGCGACGACGTCGAGGTCCTCACCGGACTGTCTCCTTCCGATGAGGTTATCGACAGCCCGCCGGATTCGCTCGTCGATGGAGAGGTGGTACAGGTCGTCAATCCCCAGGCCGTCAGTGCGGAGGATTTGGCGAGCGCCGCGGGCGCAAAGAGCGGCCGGACGAGTAACGATCCCCCCGCCGTGCATCAGCAGAACGCCTCGGGCAGCCAGGGCGCCTCGGCCGGCCACGCCGCTCACTGAGGTCGCGGCGCTTGAGCAGCTCCAGACTAGACGCGGCGCGATCGTGCAGGCACCACCGGTCACGGGGCTGCGCCGGGGTGCAAGCTACCGCGCGCTCGCGCGCAAGCGTGTGCGCCGTCCCGATGCTGCTGGCGGCCGCGGCACTCGCGAGCTGCGCCGTGGGTCCCAACTACCGCACGCCCGCCGTGCGGGTACCGGATCATTACGCTGCGCTCACGCCGGCAACGGCCGCGCACGTGACCGCATCGGCCACCTCGCCAGCTACGCTTGCCAGCTGGTGGCAATCGCTGCGCGATCCGGAGCTCGACTCACTGATCGAGCGGGCCGTGAGCAACAATCCGAATGCGCTCCTGGCGCTCGACCGATTGCAGGCCGCGCGGCTCTACGAAGCGGGCCTCACCGGCAATGTGGCTCCGGTGGTGGACGCGAGCGGCGGCTACGGAACCGGTACCGGCAGTGATCTGACCAAGGGACGTGCAGGGGAGCCGCTCAGGTCCGCGGACACGACGCACGGGATCAACCAAATCACCACGATCGGTGGGTTCGATGCGGTTTGGGAGATCGACCTGTTCGGCAAATTCCGTCGCGAGATCGAGCAGGCCCGCTACAACACCGAGGCCGCATCCGACGCGCGCAACGCGGTGCTGGTCTCGGTGATCGCCGATGTGGCTCAGGCGTACGTGGACCTGCGCGGCCTGCAGCTGCGCGCCGCGGTGCTGCAGACGGCGTCGGCCGCCCTCGGCCAGGACGTGACCATCGTCACGCAGCGCTACCAGCGGGGAATCACCAACGAGCTCGACGTGGCGCTCGCCAAGCGCGAACTGGGCAGCATCGATGCGCAGGTCCCGATCGTCGATGCCGAGGTCAGCTCGGGGGAGTACGCGATTGCGACGCTCCTCGGCCAGTACCCCGAAGATCTGGTTGCGGAGCTGTCCAAGCCGGGCATGATTCCAATCGTGCCCGGAAGCGTCTCGACGGGGCTGCCGCTCGATCTGCTGCGCCGGCGGCCCGACGTGCAGGAGGCCGAGCGCGAGATCGCCAGCGAGAATGCCGGCATCGGTATCGCGACGGCCGACCTGTTCCCGCAGGTCATCGCGACCGGCGGCCTCGGATTCCAGCAGGGAGTCGTCGGGACATCGACCGTCGGCCAACATATCTGGTCGGCAGGCCCGGGCGTCATCTGGCCACTGCTCGATTTCGGTCAGCTGGATGCGCGCGTGCAGATCGCCAACGTGCGCACCCGGGCGGCGCTCGAGAACTACAAGGCAACGCTGCAGACGGCCGTGCGCGAGGTCGATTCGGATGCTGCGCAGTTCATGGCCGCGGAAAGCAGCATCGCGAGCCTGAACGATGCGCTGGTCGCCAGCCAGCAGGCCGTCACCGTCGCCAACGAGCGCTACAACCGCGGCCTCACGGATTATCTGAACGTGGTGGATGCCGAGAACGCCGAGTACTCGATCGAGGAGCAGTACATTCAAACCGAGGCCAGCGTCGATGATCAGGTCATCGAGCTGTATCGCGATCTCGGCGGCGGCTGGCAGGGATTTCAGAAGGTTCCGCCGATCGCGCGGCCGTTGCCGGCGATCCTGGCCATTTTCAAGGATACGCTCGCGCGCAGCGATCCGCTCGAGGATCCCTGAGGGCAGAGGTAATCGGTGGCCCTGAGAGACCTGCTCGTCTGCGTGGATCGAAGAGAGCGCTCGCGCGTGTGCCTGCATCTGGCGGTCGATCTCGCGCGCCGCAGCGGCAGCTGCATCACTGCACTCTATCTGCGGGAGTGGAGCCCCTCGCAGCTCACGCATCACAAGACTGCCGAGCTCGCCGGCCGTCCGCTCGCCGAGATGCAGGCGCTCGAAAGCGCGGTGGTGGACTCGATCGACGACGCGGCCGTGCACTGCCGGGCGCAGCTCGAAAAGCTCGCGGCGCGCTACGGACTGCAGGTCGAATGGCGCACCCTGGACGAGGAGCCCGGGATCGCGGTCCCGCAGCACGCCCGCTATGCGGATCTTTGCATTCTGGATGTGGATCTGCCCGCCGGGAGCACCTCGGCCGGCTATCGCTTCTCCGAGGAGATGCTATTCACCGCCGGGCGGCCGGTGCTGCTGGTGCCCAGGAGCGGAAAGTTCAGCGCGCTCGGAGGCCACGTGGCGGTCGCATGGAACTCGAGTCGCGCGGCCGCTCGGGCCCTGAGCGACGCGCTGCCGCTGCTCGAGCGCAGCGAGAAGACGACCGTGATTGCGATCAACCCGGCAGATGTCCTCCCACAGCATGGCGCGCTGCCACTGCCGCGCCTGCTCGAGCATCTCCGGCGCCACGGCGTCTCGGGGCACCTGGTCGAGCTCGCCAATGTGCCGGCTGCCGAGATCGCGCAACGGCTGCAGGAGCAGGCGCTCGCCGCCGGGGCCGACATGATCGTCGCGGGAGCCCATGGTCATACCTGGCTGCGCGAGATCATCCTCGGAAGCGTCACACGCGACCTGCTGGCAGGCTTGCGGCTGCCCATCATGATGTCGCACTGATGGCGGAGACGTGCCGAGCCCCTCGGCCGCGTACAGCACGATTCTGGCGCGGATGACGTCTCGATACGTTTATGGATTTAGGTACTCAGAGAATCGCCAATCTGACGCCGATGTAGGTCAGCAGTGCACCACCTGCGACGAGCGGCACCGTCCAGAGCAGCACGCTACCGTTCATCACTTTTTGCCAAGGCAGCTCCGAGCAGGGCGAGCGCCAGCGCCGCCGCTATTGGCGCCCAGCGAAAGTGAGGCAGTACCACCGCGACGCACAGCGGCGCGAGGGCGCCGACGAAGGCTGCGCTGCTCGCCACGCCCGCGCTGAGGACCGCGTCGCGCGCAATGGCACGGCCGAGGGTGGTGACGGCGAGCTGGCCGCGCGTGGCCAACGACAGCTCCCGCTCGGCGTGTGCGAGCTGCTGGCGCAGCTCGGTGTACTTGGCGACCAAGTAAACGAATGCCCCAGAAAAGAATGCACTGGCCCCGACCCGTAGCGAGAACGCCAACGTCAGGCCGTGCTCTGGATCGAGCAGCAGATGACCCGTCAGGGTCAGGGAGGTCAAAATGCCGTCGACGATACCCATCACCACGGGCATGAGCGCATGGCTGGTCGCGAGCTGCCGCCAAGGCGTCACCGGCGGGCTCTCGGAACGCGTTCCACCAAGCGCCTGCCTGCTACGATCTCGTCGATGCTGTGCACGACGGCACCGGTCTGCTCAATCGCTGCGGCGATCAGGTCATAGTCAAGGTTAGCGCCTTCGATGGTCACGTCCATGCCGAGAGTCTCGGTATCGATGCTCGTGACGGTGATGTTCAGGCCCTCGACCTGCGGCAGCTTCTCTATGGCCGCGGAGATCTCCAAGACCGTGGGCCGCGCCAGCGCCTTGTCCACATCCAACAACAGCCTGCGAACATTCATGGTATTGCTCCCGCAAGATTCCA
Organism: Gammaproteobacteria bacterium; assembly: GCA_030037905.1. Classification (GTDB taxonomy): domain Bacteria; phylum Pseudomonadota; class Gammaproteobacteria; order Steroidobacterales; family Steroidobacteraceae; genus FEN-1191. Next base: position 5,751 of record JASHPX010000313.1, on the reverse strand, counting down.
TATTCCGATCTGCCGGCGCCGCTGCGGCTCAACCGGGACGCTGCGCAATCAGGCCGTTCATATTGCTGAGCCGAGCGACGACGCGCTGCAAGTCTCCTCCCTGGCTCTCCAAGTCCGCGATATTTGCCCAACCAGGCAAGGGCAATAAGAGATACGCCGACAAACCGGAAAGAATTGGCTCGTAGCTGGCACACAGGGCGGCGACGGCCGCCTCGGTGTCGGGGCCGCTCGTCCACGGAATTCCACGCGCAACGAATATCTCCTGGACGAGTTGCAGCGCCTCGCGCGTGGATCGCATGGGTGAGTCCTGCAGCGCACCCCAATGGATGGATACACCGAGTGACCGGCTCATTTCCACCAGCACAAGCCGGGCGCTGGCAAATGTGGCGGCCGATTGCATGAGGGACACTTCTCTGACCCCCGCGATCGCGATCGTGCAGCAATCCAGGATCACCCCCAGCGAGGCGAGCCACGAGACGCCATCGTGCTGTGAGCGGTAGAATGCCAGCACTGGATAGGTGTTGTGGCTCTCGAGCAGCTCCGCCGCCCATAGCTCCCACTCGCGCAGCCACACCTCGAGGGCATTGAGGCGTCCGGCGGCCGAAAAGCGCGCGAACACGTTGGCCGCCGCAGGCGGTGAGCCGGCGCGCTCGGCGAGCTGGAGGAGGTGTATGTCGCGGCGGTAGAAGTGCTGATACAGGACCGGCAGATAACTGACGGTCAGTGCGATGAAGCCGAACCCCATGCCGGCCTCGATGATGACGAGGGTGCGCGATAGGAAGCTCGAGGAAGCGACCTCGGCGTATTCCAGGGTGAAGAACGCTGCACCGCTGTCGAGCACTGCGGTAAAGATCGGATGGGTCTGCGTGGCGCTGAGCGAGCCCTGCAGTACCCACTGCAGCAGGCCGAATCCGCAGATCAGAGACGCCGCCCACAGGCACAGCAGCGCCACCATCGACAGAGGGCCGTAAATGCTCAGCAGCGCCTCGCGTTTTTCGCCCGACGGTAGCCGGGCGGCGACGGCAGTCCACAGCGGCCAGGTGACGCTGAAGAAGATACCGGTGGGGCGAAACCACCGCTTGATCGGTCGCGGCAGGAGCACGACCTCGAAGGCGTCCACAAGTGCGCCGACGATCAGTATGATTCCAACGACGACGCACAGTATGGTCATGGCAGTCCGACCGCAGCGCTCATTGATGCGCGCATCATGGCGCTAGATTCCTTGATATGACGCTGATGGTGCACAAGTGACGTCGTTTGATCGCCCTGCATGTATTCCTGGTGAAGCCTTCAAATCAGAATTCGTTCCACCTCATCCACTGCGATCTCACCATCCCGTCGATCGTAGAGCGTCATGCGCTGCCATCCGCTGCGCGGGGTCGCGGCGCCCGTCCCGCACGTCGCTGTCAAGACCCCGGGGGCGTCATGGGTAGGCATTGGAAAAATCTGCGATGCGAGGATTGAATATGGACAAGCACGAGCTGATTGTTCAAGCGGCCGCCCAGATTGCGGCCGGGCTGGTGGTCTCGCCTACTTACGGGAAGTCTCCCACGGACGCGATCGTGAAGCTCGCGGTAAAGCTCGCTCATGCCATCGAAGAGGAAGCCAGCAAGCCAGTGGATGGATACGTCTGAGTCGCTCGAGCATGCACGGGGTCCGTTCGAGACGACCGAGTTCGCTCAGCGCCAGCGCGAGGCCATTTTACAGCGGTTATCATACCCAGGTCATCCACTCGGCGACCCGCGACTCGACCTATGTTCTCGATGGGTTGCTCTAGCAGCAAGAACAGGGCTGTGCGGAACATAGCTGCCGGACGCCGCATCCGGGCGCGGCTTCCGGATCGCGTTTTCCTCAATGAGTACAGATGAGGTATTCCTGATGGACGACCGCCTGATGTTCTCGACCGATACACAGAAGCTGCTCCAGGACTTGATACGGGCGGATTGCTGCGAGATCGCGGCTGTAGCCTGTTTTCGGCAGAGCCCTGTGGCGAGTCCCGAGAGACGCGGGCACGTGGAGAATTGGGAAGACGATGTCTTCTTTGTATCCGCGGATACAGACGAGGATGCCTACTGGAGGTTCATCAATCGGAACTGGAAAGACTACCGAGAACTCAAGGCAACATTGAACATGCGTCCGCCGTGGCGAGTGTTCGCGGAGATCCTCGGCGCCTGCTCCGACGTGGGAGGATGGTACATTTGGTGCGAGACGCTCGCTGATATGGCTCTCATCGGCTTCAAGGAGAAGCCAGGGCGTTTCTTGGAGAAGCGGCTTCGCTCGAAGTATCGAATCGAGCGGCTTACGGACGCGCTCAGCCGCAAGACGTTTCTCGAGGACACGCCTGAGTTTCGAGACGTTCTTCGCGCGGCGTACGCATAAGATCCGGTCATTGTACCTTGACCACCAGCGCTGCGCGCGCACGTGCAACAGCGACACCGGCCAGTGGAGCGTGCTCAGTGGGGGAGGCGGATCGGCGCGGGCAACCGCCGCTGCCGCGTCCGCGAATATAAACGACGATTACACGCGAGCTGCTTGCGGGCCTGTGGCTGCCGGTCATGATGTCGCAGTGACGGCGGGAACGGGACGCGCGCTGCGGCTGGCTGTTTCGGCAGCGGCCGGCACGCTCGGTGGCACCGCAGGACGCTGCCCGGCCTGTGGGAAGCGCACCTGGAAGCGGCTGCCGTGCCCGGGGGTGCTCTCGACGCTGACCTGCGCGCCGTGGGCGAAACAGATCGAGCGCACGATCGACAGTCCCAGCCCCGTGCCGCCGACCTCCTGGCCGTCTTCGCGCGAACGGGCTTCATCCACGCGATAGAAGCGATCGAACACGTGCGGCTGGGCGACGGTTGGGATGCCGATGCCGGTATCGGTCACCTCCAGATAGCCGTCGCCTTCACGCAGCTCGGTTCGCAGCGTCACTACGCCACCCCGCGGGGTGAACTTGATGGCGTTATCCAGCAGATTGACGATCACCTGCTTGAGGCGGCCGCGGTCTCCGTGCACCGTGAGCGGTTGCAGAGCCGCCGCGTTGAGCTGTAGGCCGCGGTCCTCGGCGACCAGGCGCATCTGCTCCACGGTGCTGGCGGCGAGCTCGGCGAGGTCCACTTCGAGCCACTCGCGCTGCGCCTCCCCGGCGTCCAGGCGCGAGAGCACGAGCAGACCGGACACCAGGCGCTCCAGGCGCGCCACTTCCTCCAGCGTGCTGCCGATGCGCTCGCGCAGCTCCGCGGGGCAATGCGGGTCGCGCACGGTCTCCTGCAGCTCCCCCTTGATGACCGTCAGAGGGGTGCGCAGCTCATGCGAGGCATCGGCCAGGAAGCGCCGCGAGGTCTGCACGGACTCGCGCAGGCGGCTGAGCATGTGATTCAGCGAGAGCGACAGTTCCTGCAAGGCATCGCCGGTGCGCATGATCGGCAGTCGCTCATCCAGATTCTGCACGCTGATCCGCGCCGCGGTCTGCGACATGCGCTCGACTGGCCGCAGCGCACCCTGCACCAGCAGGTAGCCGCCGCCGGCGGCGCACGCCACCAGCACCGGCAGCAGCAGCGCCAGCAGGATCAGCAGTCGGTCCTGCACATCATCGACCTGCTCGAGGGAGCTGCCGAGCTCGACGAGATAGCGGCCCGAGGGGGTCTGTACCGGCGTGGCGCTGATCATCACCGGCCCATCGTTCGTGGGTACGCGCCGCGCGGCGCTGCGGGCGGGCCAGGGGCCTGCGAGCGGGCCGATCGTCGTGGGGTCGAAGCTGTGGTCGGCCGGGCGGCCCGAGCGGTATATGGGGGTCGAGGGCGCGCGCGTGATGCGCACGAAACGGTTATTGAACTCCGGGGCGACGCGTGTATCGACCGAGCGGGCAATCTGCGCATCACTGGTGCCCGCGGGAGCCTGCTGCAGAATCTGCTCGACCTGCTCGGATCGGCGGCTCAGCGAGTCGCTCAACCGCGAGCGCAGGTAGTGATCCAGACCGTAGTACATGCCGGCGCCGACCAGCGTGAAGGTCGCGCTGAGCAGCAGCGCGTACCAGACCGCCAGGCGGAAGGGGAGGGATCGATGGTTCACTCAGCGGACACCTGCAACTGCGCTTCCGTGGGCTCGAAGGCAGGTTACGCGCCAGTCATGAGGGCTCGGCCTGGCGCAACGCCTGCTCGGGTTCACGCAGACAGTATCCCACGCCGCGCACGGTGTGGATGAGCTTGACCGGGAAAGGATCGTCGAGCTTGCGGCGCAGGTAGCGCACGTACACGTCGACGATATTGGTGACCCCCTCGAAACTCTGGTCCCAGACGTGCTCGAGGATCATGGTGCGGGAGAACACGCGGCCCGGGGAGGACAGCAGGTACTCGAGCACCCCGTATTCCTTGGCTGTGAGCTCGATGCGCTGCCCCGCGCGGCGCACCTGCTGGGTGAGGCGGTTGATCTCCAGGTCCCCGAGGCGCTGCACGTCGCTGCGTGGCGAAGGGCTGCGGCGCAGCAGGGCCTTGATGCGGACCAACAGCTCGGCGAAGTCGAACGGCTTGGTCAGGTAATCATCGGCGCCCGCCTCGAAGTGCTTCACCTTGTCGTCCGTGGCATCGCGTGCCGTCAGCACGAGCACGGGCAGCCCCACGTGGCTGCGTCGTAGCCGGCCGAGCAGCTCCGTGCCGCTGAGCTGCGGCAGCATCAGATCGAGCACCAGCAGGTCGTACTCGTAGGATTGCAGATACTTCAATCCCTCGATCCCATCGTAAGCCAGGTCCACGGCGTAGCGCTCCGCGCGCAGGCCGCGCGCCACGAATTCAGCGAGCTTGCGGTCGTCCTCGACGATCAGGATGCGCATGATGGGCGGATCTGAATGTATGCAACAACGATTTGACGCAAGGCGCATTAGAGCGCTGTTAGGGCGCGATTAAAAAGCTCTCATTCCAGTGTCCCGGGGGCCCGTGCGGTGCTCGCTGCCCCCCGCGATGGCCCCTGAGCGCACTCCAGGACCGGCGCGGCGCGCGGGGGCGGCGCGGCGGCAGGCCGCGGGGCCGCTGTCACGATACTGACATATTCCGATCGCGTGGTTGTCATACGACTGCAACAGACTTCGCGCGCCATCCGGTACAACACAGGGAACCCTTGGATGAACGCACAAAGCCCCCCGCTGACCACACTGCCGCCACGTGCCTCATCGCCGCCAGGCGCCGCGCGCACGCTGCACACACGCGCCCTGACGGCGGCGCTGCTCGCCGCCGGCGGTCTCGCCGCAATGGGTGGCGCGCACGCCCAGTCGAGCACGGTCTCCAACAGCCCGATCAGCAGCGTCGCCACCCCGACGTTTTCGGCCGGCCCGGTGAACATCACCTTCGGCGGCTTCACGGCGCTGGAGTCGGTATGGCGCAGCAAGGACGAGACCGCGGACATCGGCTCGAATTACAACACGGGAATTCCATTCAATTATCAGCCCCAGGCGCATTTCGACGAGTTCCGCGAGAGCGCCCGCCAGAGCCGCTTCGCCATGCTGGTGGAGGGCCCGCAGGACGGTAACTGGAGCGCGCAGAGCTACCTCGAGACCGACTTCCTGAGCGGTGGGGTGACGTCCAATTCCAGCGAGAGCAACAGCTACACGCTGCGCGTCCGGCACTTCTACGGCCTGCTGCGCAACACCAGTGTCAATTGGTACCTGCTCGCGGGCCAGGACTGGAGTCTGGCGACGCTGTCCACCAGCGGCACGCTCGCGCCGCGTGCCGAGCAGATTCCGCTGACGATCGACGCACAGTACGTCGTGGG
>JASHPX010000312.1 GCA_030037905.1 Gammaproteobacteria bacterium | reverse complement strand
GGCTACCAAGGGTGCCATGGAAGGTGGGTATATGCCAGATTTATACGTCATCGTATTTATGGATTTAAGTACTTAGCCTACACCGGCTGCCCGGACACCTCGACTCTCATGACGCGGTTGTCGCGCGCCGCGAGCATGGCCAGCAAGCCCACGCCGTAGCCGATGAGTATTGCCCAAAGCCCTGCGGTGCCGCCGGCTCCGCCGGTACCGCCGAGTATCCACCCGAAGATCAAGGGCAGGAAGAAGACGCCGGCGTTGACTGCCATGGTCCACACGCCGGCAGCGACGCCGACGTTGGCAGGCGTCACGCCCGGCAGACTCTCCATCAGCGCGAGGCCGGTGGCCCAAGGCGCTTCGTAGAAGAAGCCCAGGACCACGGCAAAGATCAGCAGCGATGCCGCGGTCCAGTTTGGCACGATCATGTAGATGATCCAGAGGATCAGTGCGATCGAGCACAAAATGACGCTGATTCTCTTCTTGCCGATGCGGCCGGCCAATGCCGGCAGGACAGCCAGGCCAATGCCCATGGCTATCGCATAAATGCCGACGACGGAGCCCGCCAGCGCGGGCGGCAAGTGACGGGCGACCGTCATTTGCCCAGGCAGATATTGCATCGCACAGACGGTGATGCCGGAGATGAAGATCGCGTAGATGAGCATCAGCCATGACGACCCGGTGTGCATGACCTTCTTGAACTCGTGACCAAAAGCGGCGCGTTGCGCCGTGCCGGCCTTCGGATTGTCACGCGCGAAGATCACCCAGATGATGGTGACGCTCACCATGGCGATACTCCAGATCGTCAATACGCCTTTGGCGCCGAGCGAGCCGAAAAGGTTTGCCGTCACCAGTATCCCGAGTCCTGCGCCAACGAAGTACGAGCCGGAGCCTATTCCGATGTAGGTATGCCCCTTTTCGTGGCCGAACCACTGAATCATCGTTGACGGCAGGCAGGCCGTCAGGATGCACACGCCGTAACCGGCGATTACTGTCAAAATTGCCTGGGCGACGAATGAAGCGGCGAACAGCGGGCGCAGCCCAAAGCCGATGGACCCGAGCACGCCGGATAGAATCATCATCCTGCGCACACCGATCGTATCAACCCACCGCCCGGTGACGACCGCGAGAATGACGCCTACCAGCCCAGGCAGGGACAAAAGCAGTCCGACCCAGCGAACGCTGACGCTCAGCGGCGGTTGTCCCCAGTACTCGCTCAGCAGTGGTGCTTGAGCGAACCAGCACGTCCATGTCCCCAGGGCCATCAGCACGTAGACTGTCAGCATGACCCAACGGTAACTGCCGGGCTCTCCGGCTTGATGGTTGGACATGGTTCCCCCTTTCCGAATCCTCTCGTTGAGTCCGCCTCTTAGGGCAAGAACGCCTTCTTTAGATCAATGCGAGATCAATGCGAGATCAATGCGATTTCGCCGGGGCGCGCTCCACCGGCTGAGGTAGATTCGCCGCGGGCTGCTGGAAGCGAAAATTCGTGCAGTACTGCGTGCACTTCTTCGGGAAGGTGGGATAGAGCTCGAGGTACTGCGCCTTGAGCTTGTCGCGGAACGCCGGATACATGGTCTGCGCGCCGCCTTCGGAAGCGTATTCGGGCACATGGAAGACCTGCATCATTTGATCGAGGACCGGATTCTTGCCCGGCAGGAAAAACGGCACGGCGCCCTCTTCAATGCCTTCATAATTGACGATGCACGGCGGCCACTCCGTGGCGGCCGGGCGGGCCGACCTGATCCAGGCGCGCGAGTAAACGTAGGGCTGTGTGAAGTAAACGGGGTCGTGCAGGATAAAAACCATTACCAGCGAGTCGCCGTGAGGGATGAACCTACTGGTCAATGTCGTCCGATCGCTGTAAAAGCCGCCGTTGTTGCGGGCGGGAGCCATCTTCATGTGCGTGGTATGTGCGACGAGCGTACCGCCCTCCCAGTGGCCAGCCGTAAACGCACCCCGAGGGTAATCCAGATATTCCGAGGGGGGCGACCTGCCGTCCATCCAGATCGTCATTCCGCCCTGATCCTCCGTGGCCTGGAGCCTCCAGGCCACGATCTTACCGTTGGGCCCTCCCGCTACCGGCCAGATCCTGACTTCGAATGGAAAGGTCATATATTTCCACTGGCCGTACAACTGGCAGATACGTTCCGGCTCGGCAAGCGTCGCTGCCGAATACGACTGCGCCAGGGCGCGGCCAGCCGCGCTGAGAGGCATCCCACTCCAGTCGTCGGTGAACGGGCCTTCGTCGACCTCCAGGACGTTATTGGTGGCTGGTGAAGCCCAGGATCCGGACAAGTCGGACTCCTGCGCCACGACGACCGGCGCCTGAACGAGCAGGGCAACCGAAGCGAGCATGAGCGCGATGGCGAAGGTCATTCCACGCCCGGCGCGCACGCTCATAGCGCGCACGGTCATTGCGCGCACAGCCGAATGCGCCACCCGAAGCTGCGATTGACTGCTGCTCATGTTCGTTCCTTACCACATCGCCGAGCAGGCCGAAGGCTCCCAACCCGCGGCGCCCGGCAACCCTAGAAAATTGTTTTCGGTGACGAACTGACTGAACAGATAGACCGGGTCGGTGACGAAGCTGGTCACCACCATCAACCTGTCTCCGTTGCTCTCTTGAACCGGATCGAAGTATTCCATGACCTCGGTCTTCTCGCTGTAGGGGACGCCGTTCTTACGAAGATATCCGGCCTTCAGATCGGTGGTCGTGACCTTCAGGTCGCCCCCCACCACCTTGCCGGGACTGCCCCTGCCGCCTCCCTGGCGCTGGAACTCCCACTGGGCCACGGAGTACCCCTGCCAGGTTCTCGGGCCCTGTGCATCGGCTACCGATGCAACGAAGTGGAACAGTCGGGTCTGCTGGCCCGCGTCCGTCTCTATCTTCAAGGTCTGATCGTCCTGCCACGTGATGTGCAGATGCTCCGGGACGCGCATGATGGCGGGCGCCCCGTAAGACTTGCACTGCGTGCCCGCCGCCGTGTCCTTGGCCGGATCCCAGGCATCCATGATCTGAATCCCGGCCGGCTTCAGGGGAACGCCGGCATAATCGCCGGGCCGGGGCGTGACCATGCGATAGACCCAGTCCTCGTCCGTCACGAGCGATTCCCAGTAGCCTGTGAAATCGACGGGGGCGGCCGCTTCCGCGGTTGGCGGCGGGCCGCCCGGCCCGCCCGGCCCGCGCCGGCCTTGAGCGTGCACCACCGTTTGCGCCCCCAGCGAGACGAGCAGGGCAAGCGTGACCTGCGCGGTGCAACTCGATATGCAAGCTCGCATCATCCCACCTATTTCTTTTCCGCTTGCTTTTGCGCAGCTTGCAGACTGTGGTAAACGGCTGCGACGAACATGTTCGTGGTCCACGGACCCGTGGTCGATCCGTATCGCGGCTCATACGCTTTGGTCGGATCTGCCGCCTCGATCTGCTCGAGTGTCATTCGGCGTCTCATCATGTCGGCGATCGTATCGCGGATGATCACCACCATGTCCCGATAATCGGTAACCTCCCACTGATCGACCAGCCGTCCATGAGCGGGGACGACATAGGTGCCGTCATACTTATAGATCAGGGGGCTCGGGGGCACCGCGATCTGCAGCAGGTCGTCCAATGCGGCAACCTCCCCATCGATACTGCCGCCATCGGCCGCGTTGATGACGGGAAAGCGCGTCATGTCCAGCACATCTCCGGCCATCACCACATCCGAGCGGCGGAACAGCACGAAGCTGTCGCTGTCGGCCGCGGCCGCGTGGGTCACGATGATCGGCTCGTCGTTGAGATAGAAGGTCCGGGAAGGCTCCGTGGTCAGATACGTATCGGTGGGCCAGCCCGTGGTAGGGTATCCCGTCATTTGCGCCAGCCGTTCTATGACGTTCGCGCGCGCAAAAATCTCTGCGCCGGGGCCTTTCGGGGGGCTGAACAACGTCTCACCGGCCGCAGCCACGGGCGCATTTCCACCCACGACATCCGTGTCCGCGCTGGTATCGAAGACGTAGCGAATGGGCTGCGGCGATAGCTTCTTCACGGCCGCGATCAGACCGTCGGCCCCGGCCGCAGTGCCGGCATTGACCACAACAGCGCCGTCGTCGCCGACCTGAACGCCGATATTTTCCCCGTCACCGACGATCACGTAAAAGTGCTGCCGAACCGGCACGACGACCAGATCGCCGTTTTCCGGTTGCGCGGCGCGGGCAGAAGCCACGCCAGAGACCCCGAGTACCAGTACCGAGAGCGCGGCGAGGACGGCTCGGTGGACGATCGCTCTCGTTGCTTGCGTCACGGCTCCCCCCCAAGACCCCCGCGATTGCCTACCGTCAGTGTACGTTGATAAACTTATTAAAGGCAACGAATCCGCAGCATAGATCCGTAGTGTCGCTCCGGCAAGCGTGTAGGCGCCGGATCCAGTGACGATCCAGGGACTGAACGGAACCGGTGGGAATATGCAATTCGAGCGCATCAATCCGCTGACCAACGAAGTCGCCAGCCGCGCCGAAGCGATGACGGCGAGCGATGCACGCGCGATCGCCGATCGCGCCGCGCTTGGATTCGCCAAATGGTCCGCTACGGGACCGAACGCACGCCGCGAGGTGTTGATGACGGCGGCGGCCGCCCTGGAAGCGCACAAGCAGGACTTCGTGCAGGCCATGATGGCCGAGGCTGGCGCCACGGCGGGCTGGGCGATGTTCAACCTGATGCTGGCGGCGCGCATGATCCGCGAGGCCGCGGCACTGACCACACAAATCGGCGGAGAGGTGATTCCGTCCGACAGGCCCGGCTGCTTGTCCATGGCGCTGCGCGAACCGGTTGGGGTGATCCTGGGTATCGCCCCGTGGAATGCGCCGATCATTCTGGGCGTACGCGCGATCGCCGTACCCCTGGCCTGCGGCAATGCGGTGATTCTGAAAGCGTCCGAGGTGTGCCCGCAGACCCACAGTCTGATCGCGCAAGCCTTTTCGGAAGCCGGCTTCCCGCCGGATGTCGTCAATATCGTCACGAATGCGCCGCAGGATGCTGCGGAAGTCGTGGGGGCGCTGATCGATCACCCGGCCGTCAGGCGTATCAACTTCACCGGATCCACCGCGGTGGGCAGGATCATCGCCAAGCGCGCGGCCGAGCACCTGAAACCCTGCCTGCTCGAGCTCGGCGGCAAAGCGCCACTGCTGGTGCTGGAAGATGCCGATCTGGACGAAGCGGTGAAGGCCGCGGCCTTCGGCGCCTTCTTGAATCAGGGTCAGATCTGCATGTCCACCGAGCGCATCATCGTGGTCGAGCCCATCGCCGAAGAATTCGCCCGACGCTTCGTCGCCAAGGCGCGCTCGATGGCCAGCGGCGATCCGCGTGAGGGCAAGACCCCATTGGGGGCGGTGGTAGATCGCAAGACGGTCCAGCACGTCAACAGCCTGATCGATGATGCCACCATGAAGGGCGCGCGCATTCTGGCCGGCGGCAAAGCCGCCAGCGTGCTGATGCCGGCAACGGTGGTCGATGGCGTGACCGCCGCTATGAATCTGTATCGCGACGAGAGCTTCGGCCCGGTGGTGGCCCTGATCCGGGCCAGCGACGAAGCCGATGCGATCCGTCTGGCCAATGACAGCGAGTACGGCCTGTCCGCGGCGGTGTTCACAACCGACACAGCCCGCGGCTTGCGCGTGGCGCGCCAGATTCACTCCGGCATCTGCCACATCAACGGGCCCACCGTCGACGATGAGGCACAGATACCCTTTGGCGGTGTGGGTGCCTCAGGCTACGGCCGCTTCGGCGGCAAGGCGGGCATCGAGCAGTTCACGGAGCTGCGCTGGATCACGATGGAGACCCAGCCCGGACATTTTCCCATTTGAAGCCCCGAACGAATCGCGAGGTCGAGCGATGACTAGCCAGAACACCGCGACGGCAGAGCGCACCGAAGCGGACAGCGTCGCCTGCGAGATCACTGATCGCATTGCGTGGGTCAAGTTCAACCGCCCCGAGAAGCGCAACTGCATGAACCCGAAGCTCAATCGCCAGATGCTGCGCGTACTCGACGAGCTCGAGTTTCGGTCCGACGTCGGGGTTCTGGTGCTCACGGGTGAGGGCACGGCCTGGTCTGCCGGCATGGACCTCAAGGAGTACTTTCGCGAAACGGAAGCCCGGGGGCTCGGCGCAACGCGCGCCGCGCAGCGCGAGGCCTATGCATGGTGGCGCCGGCTGCGCTGGTATCAGAAGCCGACCATTGCGATGGTCAACGGCTGGTGCTTCGGCGGGGGCTACGGACCGTTGTTCGCGTGCGATCTGGCATTTGCAGCCGAGGAGGCTCGGTTCGGGTTGTCGGAGATCAACTGGGGCATCCTCCCGGGCGGGGGTGCCACCAAGGTGGCTCGCGAGCTGCTGTCATTTCGACGTGCCATGTATCACGCGCTGATGGGTGAAACCATCGATGGCCGCACCGCCGCGGAGTGGGGCATGGTCAACGAGGCCCTGCCGCTCGCCAAACTTCGCGACCGTGTCGAACAGGTCGCCCGTGCCCTGCTCGAAAAGAATCCCGTCGCGCTCAAGGCCGCGAAGGACGCCGTCCGCCGCGTGAGCGAGATGACCTACGAAAACGCCGAGGATTACCTGATCCGCGCGCAGGAGGCCGCAAATTCCTTCGACAATGAAGGCCGCAAGGAGGGCATCCGGCAGTTCCTCGACGACAAGAGCTACAAGCCGGGCCTCGGCGCCTACGACAAATCCAAACAGACCCGATCGGGGCGCTGAGCATGCCGGGCGCTCGTCCCGGCGCCGAGGCGATCGAGCGGCTGCTGCGGCCGCGCTCGGTCGCCGTGGTCGGCGCCTCACCGACACCGGGCGCGCTGGGCGCCTCGGTGATCGCCAATCTAGAGCGCAGTGGCTACAGCGGCACCCTGCATCTCATCAATCCGAAGCGTGATCAGATCGGCGGGCGGCGGTGTCTCAAGTCGGTGGAGGAACTGCCGCCCGGCGTCGATGTCGCCGTGCTCGCCATCCCACGCGTTGCCGTGCTCGAGACGATCGAGGCATTGGCGGCGCGTCAGGTCGGAGCGGCCATCATCTTTTCCTCGGGTTTTGCCGAAGGCGGCGAGGCCGGACGGGTAGAGCAGCGCGAGATTGCGCGCCTCGCCGCCGAAGGCCGCATGGTGATCGAGGGCCCCAATTGTTTGGGTCTGGTCAATTACGTCGACGGCATCGCACTGACCTTCGTGGAGACTCCCGCGGTGGCGCTGGGGGACCGCCCGGGGATCGGCATCGTCTCCCAGAGTGGCGCCCTGGCTGCCGTAGTCGGCGTGACGCTGATGAGCCGCGAGCTGGGCATCTCCTACTCGATCTCCACCGGCAACGAGGCGGCCAGCGGCGCCGAGGACTATGTGGCTTACCTGCTGGATGATGCCAGCACGTCCGTCATCGGCCTGATCGTCGAGCAATTCCGCGAACCCAAGCGCTTCCTGGAGCTCGCGCAGCGCGCACGCGAGCTGCGCAAATCCATCGTGCTGCTGCACCCCGGCCGCAGCAGGGCTGCGCGCGAATCGGCGGCGACGCACACCGGTGCGTTGGCCGGCGACTACGCCGTCATGCGCGCGCATGTCGATCACCAGGGTGTGATCGTCGCCGAAACGCTGGAAGAATTCGGTGACCTCATCGAACTGGCGTCGCGCTGCCGTGTGCGACCAGCGCGTGGCTGTGTGGTGCTGACCGAATCGGGTGCTTTCAAGGCACTGACCCTGGACCTCTGTGAGCAGGTGGGCCTCGAGCTGCCGCCCCTGACGGACGCGACGGCGCCGCAGCTGCGGGCCGCGCTTCCCGATATCGTACCGGCGAGCAATCCGGTCGACCTGACCGCACAGGCACTCGTTGATCCCGACCTTTACCGGCGTACGCTGGCCGCGCTGTTGCAGGACGAGCGCTTCGGTACGGTGATATTCGCCATCATTCAGACCGATCCCAAGACAGCCCAGCTCAAGTTTCCACCGATCCTCAGGGCGATTACCGATTCGAACCCGCACAAGGCTCTCATCTTCGCCGGACTGGACGAAGGGGCAGTTGTGCCGACAGAGTACCTGCGCGAGCTGCGTTCGCTGCAGGTACCCTATTTCCCTACGCCCGAGCGCGCCTACCGCGCACTCGCTCGTCTCATTGCCTCCTCCACCGAGCGTCACATCGGAACCTCGATTGAAACCTCGCCCGCTGCGCTGCCCCGGTTGCCGGACATCCCCTCGCACGGCATCGTGGCGGAGTACCGCGCCAAGGCGCTGCTGACGGTTGCAGGCATTCCCTTTCCGGCCGGCCGCCTGGTCTCCACGCTCGAAGAAGCTCAACGCGCCGCTGCGGCGCTGGGCTTTCCAGTCGTGCTCAAGGCGCAATCCGCCAATTTACCGCACAAGAGCGATGCGGGCGGCGTGGTGCTGGGCCTGAGCGATGCGTCCTCGCTGGCACGAGGTTGGGAGCGACTGCACGCCGACATCGCCAGGAATCGGCCCGGACTGGTGCTGGATGGGGTACTGATAGAAAGCATGGGTCGGCGCGGCGTGGAGTTGATCATCGGCGGACGCCATGATCCGGAATGGGGACCGATCGTCCTCGCAGGCTTCGGCGGCGTGCAGGCCGAGATTCTGCAGGATGTGCGCCTGCTCGTCCCCGATCTGCCGGTTGAAGCCATCGTAGACGAGCTCTATGGGCTCGAG
>JASHPX010000311.1 GCA_030037905.1 Gammaproteobacteria bacterium | reverse complement strand
CGCAGGTCAAGCGCGACGAACTATATGACCGCGGTCTTCGCTGACACGAATATTGTCATCTACGCCGAGGGGGCGGACGTCCGCAAAGCTCAACGGGCGATTGAGATTCTTGAGGCTGGACCTATAGGGGGATGTCGCGACTTTTGACTGGCGCCCCCGGCCGGAGTTGAACCGACGACCTACCGCTTAGGAGGCGGTCGCTCTATCCACTGAGCTACGGGGGCGGGAAGGATATCGTGGGGAATCGGCGCCGCTGATTATAGCTTGTTCGCGAACGAGTACTCCGTCGGTACGCCCGGCCCTGGCTGTTAGCCGACTGCAACTGCTCATCCTTCGGTCACGCGGTTGCGTAGCTCCCCGATGCGATCGATGCGGGCCACCATCTCATCCCCGTTCTGCAGAAATACGGGTGGCGTCATAGCGAATCCGACACCGGATGGCGTGCCCGTGCAGATGATATCTCCGGCCTCCAGCGTCAGCCCGGCCGATAGCGATTCGATGAGGGTTGGAATATCGAAGATCATCTGCTCGACATGGGCTCGCTGACGTTCATGACCATTCACGGCCAGCGACAGCTCGAGTGATCGTGGATCGCCGATCTCGGTGCGGGTGACGATACAGGGTCCCATCGGCAGCGTCGTGTCGAGCGACTTGCCCTTGAACCACTGGTGATGCCTGCGCTGCAGGTCACGCGCGGTTACATCGTTGGCGATCGTGTAGCCAAACACGTGCTCGAGCGCGATGCTTGCCGGGATGTCGCGGCCACCGCGCCCGATCACTACCGCGAGCTCAACCTCATAATCGAGCTGCTGAGTCACTCTACGATCAAGCCGCACGTCAGTCCCCGGACCTGTCAGGGCATGAGTAGCCTTGGTGAAGAATTGCGGCACCTCGGGCTGCGTGCCTCGTACCCGTCCTACGGCCGCTACCTCTTTGACATGGTCGAGGTAGTTGCGGCCGACGCAGAACACATTGCGCGCCGGCTGTGGAATCGGTGCGAGGAGGTCCACCTGCGCCGCCGGCAGCACCGCCGCCGCAAGCGATCGCGCCCGCGCTTCGAGGCGTTGACAGGATGCGAGCGCCGCATCTCCCCCTCGAATGATGGCCAGCACCGAGGATACGTCGGTACGCTCCTCCACCAGCCGAGCCGCTGCCGCGAGATCCAGAATTTCCTCGCCCAGCAACAGTCCCGCTGCGATCTGGCCGCGATGGCGAAAGCTGATGAATCTCATTTGGGCTTCTGCGAGGCTCGTGCGGAGTAAAGAGCCGTCCGCTCGACGGTCAGCGTCCCGTGGATCCTCGAGGATATGATCTCGCGCTGCATTCACTGCGGCAAGGGCTGCGGCAAGCGGCGCCGCCCTGCGGCCGTCGATGTCGCGTAAGTGGACCGGGGCTGCCGGGCATGCTTGGCGTGGAACAGCCGGCCCCCGGTTGCCGGCGCCCGACCCGATGCTAGAATTGCGCGTTTCGTGGGGCGGTAGCTCAGCTGGGAGAGCGTCGCGTTCGCAATGCGAAGGTCGAGGGTTCGATCCCCTTCCGCTCCACCACTAACCCCTTTCCGGCGATATCCGGAGACGTCCAGGAACGTCCACTCCTGCCGGGATATCAGCTTAACATTCAGTCAGTTATAATCGATCTGCGTACCAGAGAACGCACGCAGATGTCCAGGCACAGCCACAGCGCGGGTGGGGTACATTTTGGGGTACCAGCAGGTGTCCCAAACACGGTACCCCAGTTTTCATGAGCCTCACGGAATTTGCGATCCGTGCGGCCAGGCCGCAGCTCAAGCCCTACAAGGTGTACGACGAGAAGGGACTCTTCCTCCTGGTGAGGCCCAACGGCGCGCGCCTGTGGCGCTTCAAGTATTCGCACGGTGGCGTCGAAAAGCTCCTGTCGCTCGGCGCCTATCCCGAGGTGCCGCTGAAACGCGCCCGAGCCAAGCGCGACGAGGCCCGTGGACTGATCGCCGACGCGATTGACCCCAGTGCCCAGCGCAAGGCAGAGAAGTCCTCACGGAGGGATACCTTCGCAGCACTGGCAGAGGAATGGCTCGAGACCAAGAAGGTCACTCTCACGGAGAGCACCTGGCAGCGCGATCGCGACCAGCTCGTGAAGCTGGTCGGCCCCTACCTGGGCAATCGACCGGTCGCCGGCATCGAAGCGCCCGAGCTCCTGGAGGTCCTGAAGCGTCTGGAGAAGCGCGGCGTGCGCGACACCGCTCATCGCGTACGCGCCGTCTGCGGACGGGTCTTCCGTTACGCCATCGCGACAGGTCGCGCAACACGCGACATCAGTGCCGATCTGAAGGGGGCTCTCGCACCCAAAGGCACGCAAAACTATGCCGCCATCACGGACCCCGCCAAGGTCGGACAACTGATGCGCGCCATCGCCGACTATGACGGACAGCGCACGACGCATGCGGCGCTGCGGCTCGCGGCCTACCTGTTCGTACGGCCCGGGGAGCTGCGCGGCGCCGAGTGGAGTGAGTTCGACCTCGAGAACGCCGAATGGCGCATCCCCGCGGAGCGCATGAAGATGCGCGAGCAGCACATCGTGCCGCTATCGACGCAGGCCGTGGCAATCCTCAAGGAGCTCCAGGCATTCACCGGCGACGGGCTTTATGTATTCCCCGCCATTGGCCCACGCGCGCGGCCTATCAGTGAGAACACACTCGGGGCCGCACTCAGGCGGCTGGGATACACCAATGAAGAAATGACGGCGCACGGGTTTCGCACCCTCGCGAGCACGCTCCTCAACGAGCAAGGATGGCATCCCGACCTCATCGAGCTGCAGCTCGCCCACAAAGAACGCAACAAGGTCCGCGCCGCCTACAACCGAGCGCAGCGGCTCGCCGAGCGGCGCGAAATGATGCAGGCTTGGTCGGATTACCTTGACGGATTGAAGGCTGGCGGGAAGGTTGTGCCGCTCAGGGCTAGTTCGCGCAGCTGAGGGTCTCACCGGCTGTCTGGCGTCAACTATCTTGTCCGACCGGTCAAGATAATTGTCGTCGACCACACCGGCAGAGCATCGTTGAATAGGCTCCAAAAATATGGGTCTTCAGGAAGTCGTGTGGGTACTTTAAGGGGTAAAATGTGGTTACCGAGCCTATTTTCATAGGCTTTGGTGCATGTTTGTATGTCGTTAAATTTGGCATCATATTCGGATGGCCAAATCGTCACGACCGCGGCGTCTGTGGGACGCATACCGATTCCCTGGGTTTGCACCCGAGCCTGTGGTGCGCGGAGGCT
>JASHPX010000310.1 GCA_030037905.1 Gammaproteobacteria bacterium | reverse complement strand
TGCAAAATTCGCACCCGTCGCCTGTGGTGGGCCACTGCTGATCGCTGAGATAGAGGCTTTGGAGCGCGCACTCGTGAGCCCGGCGCGTCCATTCGTCGCAATCGTGGGCGGCTCGAAAGTCTCGACCAAGCTACCGGTGTTGGAGGCGCTGCTGGCCCGAGTGGATACGCTGATCGTCGGTGGCGGTATTGCCAATACGCTTCTTGCTGGCAGCGGCGTGGCCATCGGCAAATCGCTCTGCGAAGGCCACATGATCGAGATCGCAAGCAACCTCCTTCAGCGGGCGCGCGCGGGTGGGCGACCAATCGTGCTGCCGGTGGACGTGATAGTAGCACATGAATGTGTCCCTACCGCCCACGCGCAGGTACGGCCAGTCGGGCAAATCTCCAAGGATGAGATGATTCTCGACCTCGGGCCCGAGAGCACCCAACAGATCTGTGCACTTCTACAGGCAGCGGGGACGATTATCTGGAATGGACCGGTAGGCGTATTCGAGTTGGAGCAGTTTGGCCACGCAAGCAGAGCTATCGCTGATGCTATAGCGCGTAGCCGATCCTTCTCCCTGGTCGGTGGCGGCGATACGCTGGCGGCGATCGAGAAATATGGAACTGAGAGAGGTGTCTCATACATCTCCACGGGCGGCGGCGCATTTCTAGAATTCGTGGAGGGAAAGCAGCTGCCCGCGATTGCGGTGCTCGAAGAGCGCGCCTCGCAGAATCGTTCTTGATGGGTTATCACGGCCGTCGCGCTCGGCCTTGGGTAGCAATGCCATTTGGCTGCGACGCACCAAAAACATCTAGTCAATCTCGGCACGCACATCGTTTCTTGTGCTTGCCGGGATTCGCCTGTCGGATGACATGCGATGTGATTTCCAAAACGGCGTGGAATTCTGGAAAGAACGCCAAACGAGTGGCAGGGCTTTTAGCTGCCTTCTTTTAGCAGCCTTTAGCCTCTTATCAATCGTCGCGCTATCGCGACCCTCCAGGCTGCGCACAAGCCGCCGTGCGACCACAAGATCGTTCAGATGGCCTAGAACATCTTGAAGGGTGCAGAGTGCCATGACATAGGTCTTAACGTTGCTCCGCGCATATAGGCTAGAGAGCGAGTCGGTATCATAACGGAGCTGCTTGAGAGCGATGCGCAGCCGATGTCGCTGCTTTGCCTTCAGGTGCGCAACTCCTCTTGCGTCCTTGCGTGCTCGGCGGGCGCTACGGTGCAGCCACTGGCGGGCCACCTCGACTAGGGGCTCATCAAGCATGGGATGAAGGCCGAGATCGAGCCGTTCGTGCCACCGCTCGTTGGCAATCCAATGTTCTACGGTTCGGATAAACCGACTATACCTCGCCGAACGCAGTGCGCGGATTGCACGATGATCCGCCGCCCTACGCTCTTCGCTCACCGCCTTGGTGATGCGTTCGGCAGCGGCCTGAGTCGCCGAATGATGTTGGAGCTTCTGTAAGGTTCGCGTGTCGAAGACATCCCAGTCGCGTGCCGCTCCCAATCGGCTGCTGAGCCACTTCAGGTCTTGCTTGATTGCTGCAAGCCCTGGCGACGCGATTACGTCCTTGAATAAAGCAAGCGTAGCATTCATGCGCCGAAGTGCGACCCGGATCTGATGTATGCACTCCGCGCCTCCGCCATTCAAAGCGGCGACTTGGTTGTTAGACAAGTGATCTAGCGTGCCGCGCATGATGGTAGCGAATCCCAGTCTGACTGTGATATCGCGTGGCAGGCGAATCGGCGCAGCTTTATGGGGACAGGCGCGATGGCGGCTGCTGGCCTCATTGCCATTGTATGCCATCATCGCCACTCAAGATCACCTCATCAACTAGCATCGGAACCCTAACCCTAGCCTATCTCAGATGGTAGTTCGTAGTTTCCGAGCTCGCCGCCGTTGAAACGTCGCTAGGTATATTTGCGCAGCACTCTCACGAAGACATCAGTGCAGAATTCACAGTTAAGACCCCTGCCACGGTATCTCTAGCAACTTGCCGTCAGGGATGGCTCTCAGGATGACGGCGCAGAGAGGCGACGCCCATATGCACGAGCAGGAAGTACCGCCTGGAAGACTTATGTTGGTGCGCCACGGCCAGAGCATTTGGAACCTTGAGAATCGGTTCACGGGCTGGATCGATATCGACCTGTCGGCTCAGGGCTGCGAGGAAGCGCGCGCGGCAGGGCGAGAGCTCGCACGCGCACGATTCGTACCTGACATTGTATTCACTTCGGTGCTCAAGCGGGCTATCCGCACGGAGTGGTTGATGCTCGACGAGCTTGATCTGATGTGGCTACCTGTTGAGCGCAGCTGGCGACTCAATGAGCGCCATTATGGTGCCTTACAGGGCCTCAATAAGGCGCAGATGGCTGCGCAGCTGGGCGAGGCGCAAGTTAGCATCTGGCGTCGCAGCTACGATGTCCCGCCTCCACCTTTAGCCGCCGACGATCCACATCATCCGCGCCACGATCACCGCTATGCTGATGTCGAACCGACAAAGCTACCTTGCAGCGAATCGCTTAAGGATACGCTTGCCCGTGTGATCCCTTACTGGGAGCAGCGTATTGCGCCCGAGCTGCGGCGCGGCCGGGAGGTGCTGCTAATCGCGCACGGCAACAGCCTGCGCGCGCTTGTCAAGATGCTCGATGGTCTATCGGATCAGGCCGTTGTGGATCTGAACATTCCTACCGGCGTACCGCTGCTCTATGAATTCGACCAGGCGCTGCGCAAAAGGACCAGTCGTTATCTGGGCGAATCTGAGGCTGTGCGCACAGCAGCCGAGGCCGTCAAACATCAGACCGAGGTCAAGCTCTAACCGAGCCGCGCGCAGCGCTTCGAGGGCCGCGGAGCACCGACGATAACCGACATGCTGGAGTACAACACAGCTGTGGCGAGTGGCCATACAGTCAGTCTCGCTCTCCCCCGATGATTGATCCTAGGAGTTTTGTGGATCGATTTCCACCTGATAGCGGAACGTCGCGTCTCAGCGACGGCGATCCCTACCCTGGTGTCGCTCCCTGCTGCAGCTTGCAGCTCAGCTCGTCGCGGTGCGCTGCGCGTCGAACTGATGGGCGAGATTCAGATAGCCGCCACCAGGTGCATTACCCACCCCCCGAAGATCCGGGGCGCGGCTGAGGGCCTCGCTAACTCGAGTTGGCGTTCCGAGGTCACTCCAGCCACACCGCGGGACCGGCACGACCCGTAAGTTTGCTTCCTGGCCCGTCAAAATCTCACGCGAGAAGTCCACCGGGGGCAACTGTTCATAGAGGCTCCGTACCGCCTCCGACTGTCCACCGCTGGCTGTGTCCCGAAGTACCGCGGCACGCATGGCGCTCACGGTTTGCGGCATACGACGCTGGAATAGGTCCAGCAATGTAGACGCCGTCGCCGTCAGAATGAAGGCATTCCAGAGCGCACCGCGCTCGATTAGCTCGCGCGCCAGCGACGGCGGCGGCTTCTCGACGAACTGCTGCACATGCAGGACATCACGTCCATCGCTATTCGCAGGCACGATGTAGCCGAGCTCATCGTCGGTTCGTTCAGGTTCGATACCAAGCAGCACGGTTTCGCCGCTTCGGCACCGCAGCTGCTCGAGTGCCTGTCTGAGCGAGCGCTCAAGCACGCGCTCCTCACGTACGTGGTGGTCAGAGGGCAAGATGACCAACCGAGCGCTTGGATCACGCCCAACGATGTGAAGCAGCGGAAGGAGGATTCCGTGTGCCGTACCGCGGTTGCGTGGCTGCTGGATGACATTGTTGCTTGGCAGCCCGCCGAGAAGCCCAGCCCACCAGCACCGATGCTGCGCTGCGACAACCGCGCAGGTGCGCTCGGGGGCTACCAGAGTGCGCACGCGCGCCAACGCTTCCTGGATCAGAGCTGGGCCGGCGCGCAGCGAGCAGAACTGCTTCGGAATGCTCGTGCCGCAGGGACCTGTCGTAAGACTCCTCAGTCGGCTGCCTTCTCCGGCAGCAAGGACCAGCGCCCAGGTATTCCCCGTGTTCTCTATCAGCATCCATCGTCTCCCCAAAATTGCCGGCTACTGCCCGTTACGAACTTTCGCTTAAGGCTCATCGTCTCACGCAGTGTGTCGCGAGTGCCGCCGTGTAGAAGTCGTAGAGACCACCGCTCCCTACGTACAATGCGTAGGCCCGCGCGACCGGGCTACGTTGGCGATCGCGACGATAGTCTGGCCGCCCGCATCAGCTTGCTCACGCCCGCCATACAACTCGCGCAGACCCTCGGATAGGGCTGTGCTGGCGTGAGTCCCCCATCGGCGCAGATCCATCCGAGCACGCAGAATCCCGGAACCCGAGCGGCGGTGCATCGGACTGCAGTACGACCTTTCCGGCCGGCTGGCGGCAGCAGAGAGAGACTGGACTGTGCCGACCCGTCGCCGCATATCGAATCCGCTGAATGCCACAGGCATAATGAACATCTTTCTACTGTCGCACCCTTTCTCCGCGTTGCCATAGGTATTGGTACGGATGTGCCTCGCTGCCGCCACCTATAGGCTGCGGTGGATTGATGGCACGGGAACATGATGATGAAAGAACTGCCAGCGACTGTTTTCGTGATCGATGATGACGAAGCCATCAGAGATTCACTGCGATTGCTACTCAAGTCCGTCGGTCTGCCAGTTCGCACCTGCGCATCAGCGCAGGAGTTCCTGCCCGTATATGATCCGCGTCAGCCGGGTTGCCTGGTCGTGGACATCCGTATGCCTGGGATGAGCGGCCTGGAGCTGCAGCAGCAGCTCAACCTACAGGGCGCCACGATCCCTCTGATCTTCATCACCGGTCACGGCGATATCCCAATGGCGGTCGAGGCCATGCAGCACGGCGCCTTCGACTTCCTGCAGAAGCCATTTCGCGATCAGGATTTGCTCGACCGGGTGCAGCGCGCGCTGGAGCGCGATCGGACGATGCGCACGCAGCTCAAGGCCACCGACCAAATCCGTGCGCGGTTCGACTCCCTGACTCCGCGCGAGCGGGAGGTGCTCGACTTGGTGACGGCCGGCAAGCCCAACAAAGTGATGGCTGGCGATTTGGGCGTCAGCCAGCGAACCGTCGAGATTCATCGCGCCCGCGTCATGGAGAAGATGCAGGCCGGCTCGCTCGCGCAGTTGGTGCGTATGATAATCGATCTGGGCCAGACGTCCTCACCTTGACCTCGATCTGCTCGTAGCCCCTATACCGATAGATCAGCACCGAGGCGGCCCACGCGATGATGAACACCGCGATGATGAGGAACCCTAACCCATTGAAATTGCCGTTCAGGCGCGCGACTGCATTCCAGAATCCACCTATCAGATGCAGGTTATCCTGTAATAGTCCCAGTGCTTCTATTCCACCGATAAGCACCGCGACGATCACCGAGACGAGCGTGATGATCATGTTGTAAAACAACTTGCGGATAGGCTTGACGAACGCCCAATCGTAGGCACCCAACATCAGCACGCCGTCGGTCGTATCTACGAGTGACATACCGGCCGCGAACAGTGCCGGAAATACCATCAGCTGCCAGACAGAGGTCCCCTTGGCCGCCTGTGTGGCTGAGATCCCCAGTAGCGCGACCTCCGTCGCAGTGTCGAATCCCAGTCCGAACAGAAACCCGAGCGGGAACATATGCCAGCTGCGCCGAATCAGTCGGAACAGGGGTCGGAACAGACGCGCGGCGAAACCGCGCTGGTTCAGGAGCAGATCGAGGTCTTCCTCCACGTAGGTCCCACCGTGCCGAACGTGTCGAAACGTGAGCCACACAGAGCGGAAGATCAGCAGGTTCATGGCCGCGATGCTCAGCAGGAACAGCGCGGAGACGGAGGTACTGATCAGCCCACCGACGTTATGGGCGAGCTGGAAATGATGCTTGAGTACTGAGGTCATAGCCGCGACCAGGGCGGCGGCCAGGATCACTACGGTGGAATGGCCCATGGCGAAGAAGAACCCCACGGCAACGGGGCGCTTGCCCTCTTGCATGAGCTTGCGCGTCACATTATCGATCGCCGCAATGTGATCGGCGTCGACGGCGTGACGTAGGCCGAACCCGTAGGCTAGCAGCGCCGTACCGAGAAGGATCGGCTGCCGACGGAACGCGACCGCCGCCCACACCCAAACCGTCAGATTGATCAGCAGCAACAACAGATATACTGCGCCGATCGACCGGCGCATCGCCGGCCGGTCCTGCTGCCACAAGTTGCGCACAGACTGCCACATAGGGTCATTCAAGCGTCACGGCATCGTGGTGGTAATTCGCAGATATGCGTAAGGACATCTGCCTATGGCCCCTCGGCCGCTTCGCGCGCACTCTTGTCTGACATGAATGAGCCGACGCCCGCCGATCGCACTGCGCTCGAACTGTTGCGTCGGCTTGCCCTCGACCTGCGCTGGTCCTGGAATCACGCCACCGATGCGCTGTGGAGCCGCTTGGAGCCCGATCTATGGGAGCGCACCCGCAATCCATGGGTAGTATTGCGAACCGTCTCACCAAAACGTCTGGCGCAGTTGCTCGCCGACGTCCAGTTTCGTACCCAAATTGACCGCTTGGCGGCCGCCTCCGCTGAGGCCACGCAAAACACAGCCTGGTTTCAGCGTACCTATCCCTCCTGTGCGTTGACCCGCGTCGCGTACTTCAGTATGGAGTTCATGCTCAGCGAAGCACTGCCCATCTACGCAGGCGGCTTGGGCAATGTGGCGGGCGATCATATGAAGGCGGCCAGCGATCTGGGCATTCCGGTCATCGGCGTCGGCCTTCTCTATCAACAGGGCTACTTCCGCCAAGTGATCGGACGGGATGGCAGCCAGCAGGCGTTCTTTCCGTATAACGATCCGGGACAGCTGCCGGTCAGACCTTTGCGCACCGCCGACGGCGAGTGGTTGCGCTTGAGGCTTCAGTTGCCGGGCCATGCACTATGGCTGCGCGCGTGGCAAGTTGCCGTCGGTCGTTCGCAGCTATACCTGCTCGACAGCAACGACATCGCCAACCATCCCGCTCACCGCGGAATCACCAGCGAGCTCTATGGTGGCGGATCGGAGCTGCGACTGCAGCAGGAACTCGTGCTCGGCATCGGTGGCTGGCGTTTGCTTGAGTTGTTGAATCTGAGACCCGAGGTGTGCCACCTCAACGAGGGACATGCGGCCTTCGTGGCCCTCGATCGGGCCCGAGCCTTCATGCAGGAAAACGCGCAGCCCTTTGATGTCGCCCTTGCTGTGACGAGAGCCGGTAATCTCTTTACAACCCACACCGCAGTGCCGGCCGGCTTCGATCTGTTCTCTCCACAGCTCATCGAGCAATACCTCGGCCGTTACGCGGCCGAGCAGCTCTACATACCGCTGCCGAAGCTGCTCGCGCTCGGGCGGCGGGAGCCGCATAACCCAGCCGAGCCCTTCAACATGGCGTATCTCGCCGTGCGTGGCAGCGCCGCCATCAACGGCGTGAGCCGTCTGCATGGCGAGGTTAGCCGGCGGATCTTCCAGCCGCTGTTCGAGCGCTGGCCGGCCGTTGACGTACCGGTCAGCCACATAACGAACGGTATCCACACACCGAGCTGGGATTCCAGCACGGCCGACGAACTGTGGACTGACGCTTGCGGCAAGGGCCGATGGATCGGAGATCTAGATAGCATCGGCGAGCGTATACGCGAGCTACCCGATCAACGGGTCTGGGCGTGTCGCAGCAGCGGACGCTCCGCGCTCGTGGATTACGCGCGCGAGCGGTTGGCGTTGCAGTTGGCGACTTCGGGTGCCACGGCCGAAGAAATTGAAACCGCCCGTCACCTGTTCCGACCAGATGTGTTGACCCTTGGCTTCGCGCGCCGCTTTGCCGGCTACAAGCGGCCGAACCTGCTGCTGCACGATCCGGAGCGGTTGGTACGCCTGCTGACAAATCCGCAGCAACCCGTGCAGCTGATCATCGCCGGTAAGGCGCATCCTGACGACGAGGCAGGTCAGGCCCTGGTGCGCGAGTGGGTCCGATTTGTGCGCCGCCAGGACGTGCGGGCGCACGCGATGTTCCTAGACGACTACGACATGCTGCTCACCGAGCAGCTCGTGCAGGGCGTGGACGTGTGGATCAATACACCGCGCAGACCGTGGGAGGCGTGTGGTACCAGCGGCATGAAGCTACTCGTCAATGGTGGGCTGAATCTCTCGGAGCTGGATGGGTGGTGGGCGGAAGCCTACGACCCGCAGGTCGGCTGGGCTCTTGGCGACGGACGCGAGCATGACGAGGACGCCGCTTGGGATGCCGTAGAGGCTGCACAGCTGCTTGAGCTGCTGGAAACGCGCGTCGTGCCGTCCTTTTATCAGCATGATCCGCAGGGCATACCGCGCGAGTGGGTGGCGCGCGTGCGCGAGAGCATGGCACGGCTGACGCCGGTCTATTCGGCCAATCGCAGCGCCCGCGAGTACCTGCAGCAATGCTACTTGCCCGCCGCGGAGAACTTTCAAACGCGCGCGCGCAATCGAGGTGAGATCGGAGCGCAAATGGCCGCCTGGCTCGCGACGCTCGACTATAACTGGGGTGCCATACGTTTCGGAGAGCTACGGATACACACCAGCGAAGACCGTCACCACTTCACCGTGCAGCTGCATCTGGGCGCGCTGCGCCCCGAGTCAGTACGCATGGAGCTGTATGCCGACGCGAGCGGCGCCGAACCAGTCTTTCGAATACCGATGAGCCGCACCGCAGACCTATCGACTGCGGATACGCAGGTCTACGTGGGCAGTGTGTCGGCGCATCGGCCCGCTTCGGATTACACACCGAGGGCTATTCCCATCTATCCGGGCGCTCAGGTTCCTCTCGAAGCTCCCTACATACTCTGGCAGCGATGATGCGCCGCCATGAGCGCGGATATTCCACCATCGCATACGGTTCATGGCCTCCAAGGCAACGACAACTTGCGGCAAGCCGCGGCTGAAGGGCGGGAGTCGGGCCTGACGGCCCTGTATGCGGGATGCGTGTGTCCTCCCCGCTCGGGTCATCGTCTAGACCATGCGGGTGACTTCCCGAGTTCGATGAGCCGGGTGGGCCGTGGTCTCTTGGGTCGCTCTGGGGTGCGTTGCAATCGCATCCCGACCGTCTCGTAAGGTAACGGTAGCGGCGCATCCAACCTGCTGCTACTGCCTGGAAGCCCAACAAGACGGGAGTACCTAATTTGACGCTTTGCAATGAGGATGCGGCCCGGCTCAGTTCGTGGGCTCACGACGCGCTCGTACGCGCGGAGAGGTACGTGCTGAGCCGCCAATCTCTGCAAGGCGGGTTCTGCTTTTATCGATATGACACGGTCGATGAGCCAAACGTTCGAGACACATACTACGCCATTGAATCACTGAAGCTGCTCGGCGTATCCATTCCCGAGAGGGAGAAAGCCATTGATTTTCTGATGCGGGCGCAGCTTTGGGGTACTCCATATCTCTACGATTACGCATTCTCGCTGGAGCTGTTGGGCGCAAGGGATCGCATAGGCGAAGAGGCGCTGGGGAAAATTCGGGCTCTTAAGATCATTCCCGCTCCCGAGGGTCAATGTGCAAATCTCGGTGCCTGGCTCAGGCTGACATACAAGATCCTCCGGCTGAGGCGGCACTTTCTCGCGTCATTCGGTGATTCTGAGGGCCAAGAGCGCATCGCAGAGCTGCTGATGCAGTGGGTGACCGGAGTGGCTAAGACGATCGATCTTTTGAACGCTTACGATGTGATGCGTATCGTCGCACTGCTTGGATTGCCGGTCCCTGTGGTGGGTATTCGTAGGTTTATAGAATCGGTAGAACAGTTACCGTTTGGATTTACAGTGACGGTGGACTCGAGCAGCCCGAGACTGGACGTGGTCTTCGCCGGCGTCAGTTCCTGTGGGATGCTTGCGATGCAGGTAAGGCACCCGACAGAAGCATTGCAATTTGCGCTATCTTGCCAGACGGAAGGCGGGGGTTTTGCAAATGCGCCAGTCGCCCTTCCAAACCTCGAGGCGACGTATCAAGGGCTTGCCGTGGTGACAGCACTGTTGTCTGGAAGGATTTGTCAGGTGTAACGAGGTCAGTGCCTACCTATGCCTGTCCGCGCCATGGTATCGCCGCCTCGGATTGTCCCGCCGCTGATATTCAGCGCTGCTGACGGGGGGGATCTCATATAAGTTAATCGACACCTCAGTGTCCGCGCCCGTTCCCTTTGACCGATTCTGGTCATGGGGAGGCGGGGGCACAGCCATCTCCTACGGGGAGTATTAGCCAATTTTTCGGCGAAACTCCCCTGGGCTTTGGCGCGAGCCTCTGCGAACATCACCCATGCGTGACAACTTGCCTCTAAACGACCGGAACCACACATCATGAGCATCACACACCATGCGCAGCGATATGTCCGGGTCGGAGACGGGTCACGCCGCGGCGATCCTTCCGCGCCCGAGAGTCACGCTTCCCCGATGGGTCAACGAGAGTCCTCCACCCTGGTCGGAGCTCCTTAGCGCCCGTGAGGTCGCTCGCCTGACGCGGCGTCCGCGCTGGGCTTTGGGCGCACTCAGCCTGCTGAGGCAACTGCCCAGACCCCGACGCTTCCGTGGCCGGCCGATCGGCTGGCACCGGCAGGACATCCAATGGTGGCTCGCCCGCCCTTCTCCGGACTCGCCGCATGCATTGTGCCCAGCCCGAAGCCAGCGCCGCCGCCGCGACGAGCGCTCCGCCAGGCAACTGAGGCTCTTCGGTTGTCGGCTCTCATTCCGGGCTGAGCGTCGCTTGGCGCCTTGCGTGGGCCCAACGCACCGTCCACCGAGGACCCGTCGTCATGGACGCTGAGACAGTGCCGGCGACGGCAACGGCCCGGTACATCCTGCTCCCTTTGGCGAACCTCGTCACAGGCTATTCCGTCAAGGCGATGCAGCGCAAAATTGAGCGCGGTGACTGGCAGGAGGGCAAAGTGTGGCGCCGAGCGCCCGATGGCCGCATCCTAATCGACGTTGTGGGTTATCAGCGCTGGGTGGAAGGCTCGCAGCGCCGCTCACAGGCTGACGGTGGATAGAAGATCGGCAGCTCGGTTTGCTTCATTTTTGTACCGGATCTGGTACTCTGTATCATCGTTCTCAGACGAACATGGAGCTGAAGGCGGGTGACTTCGCGGATACTGCCTGTGCGGTTCTATTGCTCCGAAAGCGGCGACGAGCCGGTACGCCGATGGCTCGAGCGGCTCTCGAGCGATGACCGACAGCTCGTGTGTGTGGACATCGCGACGGTCGTATTCGGGTGGCCGGCCGGCATGCCTGACTATCGCTCGATAGTGGCCCGCCGCGGGCTGTGGGAGGTGAGACGCTTGCTGAGCGAGCAGCGCCTCGGCCGCATCCTCCTCTGCCGTGTCGAGACCGCCGTGATACTGCTGCACGCCTTCGTAAAGGGCGCGAGCGAGACACCGGACGCGGATCTCGACTTGGCCGTCGGGCGTCAGCAGGAGGTCGAGCATGGCGGTAAAGAGGACCGGTAGCCGCCTCGGGTCTTCGTTCGACAGCTTCCTGCGCGAGCGGGGCCTGTACGAGTCCGTCAGCTCGCTCGCCTGGAAACGTGTCCTGGCCTGGGAGATCACTGAAGCAATGCGCAAGGCCGACGTCAGCAAGACGGAGATGGCGAAGCGGATGAAGACGAGTCGGGCGCAGATTGACCGTCTCCTGGACCCTGACAACGTCAGCGTATCGCTCGAGGCAATCCAGAAGGCGGCAGCAGCGCTCGGAAAGCGGGTCGTGTTGAACCTCGAAGATGCGCCTGAACTCAGCGGCAAGGCCGGCAGCGGGCCCGGCGTCGGATTGAAGTCGCGTTAATGGGTCGTAAATCCACTACCGGGGGCGTCAGGCCAAAGGGCTCGAAACGAATTCAGCTTGATTTCGAGCTCAACGGCGTGCGCTATCGCCCGACGATCGATTCGAGGCCGACACCGGCCAATCTGATGCGCGCGCGCAAGCGCCTTGAGGACATCAAACAGCGCATCGCGCTCGGCCGCTTCC
>JASHPX010000309.1 GCA_030037905.1 Gammaproteobacteria bacterium | reverse complement strand
ACGGCGCGGCTCCCCGGCGGCGCGACCGGCGTGCACGCCGCTGCCGGCGGCGGTAGTAGCGGCAGCGGCGGTGACGACGGCCTCGCTGAGCGCCCCGGTGTCCATGGTCAGCACGCGGCGGCAGCGCGCCGCGAGTGTGCGATCGTGCGTCACCAGCAACAGCGTGGTCTCGGAGTCGCGGTTCAGGTCGAACAGCAATTCGGCGATGCGTTCGCCGGTCAGCGTATCGAGGTTACCGGTGGGCTCGTCGGCGAACAGCACCAGGGGACGGCCCACGGTGGCGCGCGCCAGCGCGACGCGCTGCTGCTCCCCGCCGGAGAGCTGGCGTGGATAGTGATGCAGTCGCTGTGCGAGCCCGACCCGCGCGAGCATGTCGGTCGCCGCTGTGCGCGCATCGCGCCGCCCGGCGAGCTCCAGCGGCAGCATGACGTTCTCCAGCGCGCTCAGCGAGCCCACCAGGTGGAACGACTGGAACACGAAACCGACGCGCTCGGCCCGCAGCCGCGCGCGGCCATCCTCATCGAGCGCACTGAGCGGCTCTCCGGCGAGCCACACCTCCCCGCGAGTCGGGGAATCCAGCCCTGCCAGCAGCGCGAGCAGCGTCGATTTGCCCGCCCCCGAGGGCCCGGCGATGGCCACGCTCTCGCCGCGACCGACGGCGAAGGACACGTCGCGCACGATGGTCAGCAGCCCATCCGGGCTGTTAACCTCCTTTGAGAGGTGGCGGGCCTCGAGAACCATGTCACGCGTCATCGGCATCCTGCTGGCACTGCTGGCCGCGCTGGCGGCCCCGGCCAGCCGTGCCGCCACGCCGGCAGCGGCGGCCGCGCATGCGCCGGTGATCCTGGTGTTTGGCGACAGCCTCAGCGCGGGCTACGGCGTGCCGCTCGGGCACGGCTGGGTGAGCCTGCTGGCGCAGCGGATGGCGCAGGAAGGGTACGATTTTAGTGTCGTGAACGCCAGCGTGAGCGGGGAGACTACCGCCGGTGGGCTCGCACGCCTGCCGCGCGCGCTGGCGCTGCATCACCCGCAGATCGTGATCCTGGAGCTGGGCGCCAACGACGGGCTGCGCGGCCTGCCCGTGGCGCGAGCGAAGGCCAATCTCGATCGTATGATCGGTCTGGCGCAGGCGGCCGGCGCCCGGGTGCTGCTGATCGGCATGCGCATGCCGCCCAACTACGGCCCGCGCTACACCAGCGCGTTTTACATGATGTACTCCGCCCTCGCGCAAGCGCACGATCTGCGGCTGGTACCGTTTCTCATGTCCGCGGTAGCCCTGCACCCCGAGTTGATCCAGGCTGACGGACTGCACCCGAACGAGCGGGCACAGCCGCTGCTGCTCAATACGGTCTGGCCCGAGCTTGCGCCGATGCTCGGGCCGATGCTCGGAACCGCGCAGCGCCAGCGAAGGCAGGGACAGCGATGAGCAGGCACGGATGAACAGGTTCTGGTTGTCGCAATATCCGTCCGGGGTGCCCGCGGACATCGATGCGCTCGCCACCACCTCGCTCAAAGCGCTGATCGAGGATGCCTGCGAGCGCTATGCCGACCGCGTCGCCTATCGCAGCATGGGCACCTCGATGACCTACCGCGAGCTCGAGCAGCGCTCGCGCGCCTTCGGAGCCTGGCTGCAGCAGCGCGCGGGGCTGGCGAGCGGCGATCGCGTCGCGATCATGCTGCCGAATGTGCTGCAGTACCCGATCGCGATGTTCGGTGCGCTGCGCGCCGGCTTCGTGGTGGTGAACGTCAATCCGCTGTACACCGCCGCCGAGCTCGAGCACCAGCTGAAGGACTCCGGCGCGCTCGCCGTCGTGGTGCTGGAGAACTTCGCGGCCACGCTCGAGCAGGCGCTGCCCGATACCGCCGTGCGCCACGTGATCGTCACCGGCGTGGGCGATCTGCTCAGTCCCGTGAAGGGCGCGCTGGTGAACTTCGTACTGCGCCACGTGCAGCGGCGCGTACCGCGCTGGCTGATCCCCGATGCCCGCGCGCTGCGCACCGTGCTCTCGCAGGGCCGCTCGCTCTCGCTCAGGCCGGTGAGCCTGGACCGCGACGATCTCGCCTACCTGCAGTACACGGGGGGCACGACCGGGGTGGCCAAGGGCGCCATGCTCACCCACGGCAACATGACGGCGAACATCCAGCAGTGCCGCGCCTGGTTCATGCAGAAGGCGCTCGAGCGCGTGACGTTCGTCTGCGCCCTGCCGCTCTACCATATCTTTTCGCTGACGGCGAACTGCCTGCTGTTCGGGTCTCTCGGCGGCTCGGGGCTGCTCATCGCCAATCCACGTGACTTCAAGGGCTTCGTCAAGGAGCTGCGCCGCCACCCGCCGATGTTCTTCATGGGCGTCAACACGCTGTTCAACGCGTTGATGCATACGGCGGGCTTCGGGTCCATCGACTTCTCGCGCCTCACCGCCACGGTAGCCGGCGGCATGGCCTTGCAGAGCACGGTGGCCGAGCGCTGGCAGGCGCTCACGGGCTGTGCAATCACCCAGGGTTGGGGCCTGACCGAAGCCTCGCCGGTCGGC
This sequence comes from Gammaproteobacteria bacterium, assembly GCA_030037905.1. Classification (GTDB taxonomy): domain Bacteria; phylum Pseudomonadota; class Gammaproteobacteria; order Steroidobacterales; family Steroidobacteraceae; genus FEN-1191. The sequence goes on along the minus strand of JASHPX010000309.1, from coordinate 16,245 downwards.
TGCTGCAATCCACTCATCGGTCCGGATGCGCAGTTCAATGGCTCGGTGGGGCTGCCGCTGCCGTCCACCGAGATCAGCATCCGCGGCGAGACCGGCGAGGAACTCGGCGTCGGCGCGGTCGGGGAGATCTGCCTGCGCGGCCCGCAGGTGATGCGCGGCTACTGGCGGCGGCCCGAAGAAACCTCGCAGGTCATGCTCGCGGACGGCTGGCTGCGCACCGGAGACATCGGCCGCATGGACGAGCGCGGCTTCGTATTCATCGAGGACCGCAAGAAGGACATGATCATCGTATCCGGCTTCAAGGTGTATCCGAACGAGATCGAGGAGGTGATGACGCGCTGCCCCGGGGTGCTGGAAGTCGCCGCGGTGGCGCAGCCCGACGAGCACTCCGGTGAGGTCGTAGCGCTGTTCATCGTGCGCAAGGACCCCGCGCTCAGCGTGCAGACGGTGAAGGATTTCGCGCATCAATACCTGACCGCCTACAAGCGCCCGCAGGCGGTGTACTTCCGCGACGAGCTGCCGAAGACCAACGTCGGCAAGATACTGCGGCGCGTGCTGCGCGATGAGCTGCGCTCGACGCCGGCCCCCAAGGCGGCCTGACAGCGCTGCGCGGCGTGATTGCGAGGGCATTTCAGGACCGCCGTGAAGCCATCCATGGCGGCTACGGGCAAAACGTCCTGTTTTGCACGCTCCTGAAATGCCCTCGCAATCACGCACGCGGTTCCTGAGAATGAAGTGCTGCGTCCCTGGAACGTCAAGATCCTCATCCGGCGCCAGGCACCGACGCCGCTGCAGCTGCAGATCGTGCATGCGCTGATCGCCGAGATCCGGCGCGGCAGGCTCGGCTCCGGTGCGGCCCTGCCCGGCAGCCGGGAGCTCGCCCGCAGTCTCGGCGTGAACCGCAAGACGGTCGTGCAGGCCTACGCGGAGCTCGAGGCGCAGGGCTGGGTGCAGAGCCAGCTCACGCGCGGCACCTTCGTCTCCGCGCAGCTGCCCGTGATCGAGCGCCAGAACAATCCACGGGCACCGGTGGCACGCATGCCCGATGAGCCGGAGTTCCGCTTCCTACGCCGCGCCCCCTCCATCCCGCTGACGCCGGCCGAGCCGGGCACGCTGCTGTTCGACGACGGCGTGCCGGATTCGAGACACGTGCCGATCAATGCCCTCGCACGTGCCTACCGCCACGCACTCTGGAAGCTGTCGCGCCGCAAGGCGCTTGCCTACGGGGATCCACGCGGCACCCGGACACTGCGTACCGCCGTCTCATCGATGTTGAACTTGGATCGGGCGCTGTCGACCACGCCGAAGCAGATCTGTCTCACGCGCGGCAGCCAGATGGCCATCTTCGTCACCGCGCGGGTGCTGGCCGCTCCCGGGGATGCCGTCGTGCTCGAGGAGCTCAGTTATCCGCCGGCGCGCGAATCGTTTCGCGCCGCGGGCGCCGAGGTGATCGGCGTGCCACTGGATGCGCAGGGCATGCGGATGGACGAGCTCGAAAGGATCTGCCGCCGCAAGCGCGTGCGCGCCGTATACCTGACCCCGCACCACCAATTCCCAACCACCGTGGTGCTGCCGCCCCAGCGGCGGATGCGGCTGTTGACGCTGGCGGCGCAGTTCGGCTTCGCGATCGTCGAGGACGACTACGACCACGAGTTTCATTTCGCGCATCAACCGATGTTGCCACTCGCCAGCGCGGACGCGAGCGGGCGGGTGATCTATATCGGCTCGATGTCCAAGCTGCTCTCTCCGAGCCTGCGGCTGGGCTACATCGCCGCCCCTACGGCGCTGATCGATCGTCTCGCCGCCGAGATCACCCTGGTCGATCGTCAGGGCGACCCGGCCACCGAGATGGCGGTTGCGGAGCTGATCACGGTCGGCGAGATACATCGCCACACCCGCAGAGTGTTGCAGATCTACCGCCAGAGGCGCGCGCTGTTGGGGCAGCTGCTGGCCAGCGCGTTCGACGGGCGCGTCGAGTTCGACCTGCCCTCGGGAGGACTCGCGATGTGGCTGCGCTTCGATCCGGCGATCGACCTCGTGCGCCTGGCGCAGCTCGGTGAGGCCGAGGGCGTGTGCTTTCAGCCGGGCAGCGCGTTCGCCACCGAGGGACAGCCGGTGCAGGGAGCCCGCCTGGGCTTCGCCAGCATGGACGACGGTGAATTGCGACGCGGCGTGCAGCGCCTCAGCGCCGCGTTCGCGAAGCTCTGATGACGCCTGCGCTCATCTTGCGCCGGCCTGCTGAGCCGCTGAGCTGGCCGCATTGCGCGCCATACGCCGCGCCGATTTGAAGCAACCGCTCGCCAACATGGGGCAGCCGCGCCTGCTCTGACGCCCCTGGATCGCAGGCCCGGGCCGCCGCGAGAGCTCGCCGGGGCCCCGGCCGGACGTATTTCCGCCGCAAATTCAAGTGGTTTCATCTGGACCCATAAACTTGTGAAAACTGGCGTCATTCATGGGGCCAAACCTTGCAGCGTCGCGGGCGTCGTCCCAACCCCTCTCGAGGAGCGGTGCCGCCATGCCGCAACTGAAGTCGAACTGCCTGAACTATGCCGAACTGCTCGCGCAGGCGATTGCGCTGATCTCTCCGACCATGACCGCCGCCCTGATCATCCCGGTGATGTACGGCAATACCGGCGACTGGAGCTGGTTGCCGTATGCGCTCGGCACGCTGATGCTGCTGTTCGTCGCCTACAACCTCAATCAATTCGCACGCCGCTCCACCATGGCCGGCTCGATGTACGCCTACATCTGCCGCGGATTGGGACTGAAGGCGGGCGCCATAGGTGGCTGGGCGCTGATCTGGGCATACCTGGGCATCTCCATGGCCGGTGTCACCGGCTTCACGATCTTTGCCGGTAAGCTGCTGGGAATGATGGGAGTCACCGCCCCACCGATCCTGCTGTTTGCGGTGTGCGTGGGTATCGCCGCGGTGTGCGCCTGGAAGAACGTACAGCTGTCGGCGATCCTGATGCTGGTGCTCGAAGGCGCCTCCGTGGCGTTGATCCTGACGCTGTGCGTGATCAGTCTGACCAGGCACGGCTTCACGGTGGATGCCGCTCAGTTCAATGTACACTCGCTGCCCTGGTCGAAAATCGGCCTCGGGGTGGTGGTGGCGATCTTCTCGCTGGTGGGCTTCGAGTGCGCCACGGCCTTCGGCGACGAAGCGAAGAACCCGCTGCGCACCATTCCGCGCGCCGTGAACATGAGCCTGATCATCGCGGGCGTGTTCTTCATGTTCGTCACGTACGTGATGGTGATGGCCACGCACGGCTACGCTACCACGCTGGACAAGCTCGATGCACCGCTGAACACCATGGCGCAGCTGGCGCGGGTGCCGGCGCTGCAGGCACCGCTGTCCCTGGGCGCGATGGTCAGTTTCTTCGCGCTGTGTCTGTCGTGCCTGAACGCCGGCGCACGCGTGATCTACGCCATGGGCCGTCACGGACTGTTCCATGCCTCGACCGCCAGGCCGCATCCCACGAACGAGACACCCCACGTCGCAGTGGCGGCGATGGCGGCGATCACCTTCATCGTGCCCACGATCGCCACGCTCGAGCACGTCGCGACGCTCGATCTGTTCGGCGATGTGGGTACCTGCGCGGCCTTCGGCTTCGTCGTGGCCTACTGCCTGGTCACCATTGCCGCGCCGGTTTACCTGCGCCAGCTGAGCGCGCTGCGCACGCGCGATCTGGCCGGCTGCGCTGCCTCGCTCGCCCTGCTGATCGTGCCGGCAGTGGGCAGCGTCTATCCGGTGCCGCCCGCTCCGGTCATGTATTTTCCGTACGCGTTCCTCGCATACTTGGCCGTGGGCATGGTGTGGATCATGAGCTCCTATCGCCGGCGACCGGAGATGGGCGCGCTGGTGCGCCGAGATCTGGCGCGCGTACACAGCCGCTTTCAGCCCGAGCGCTCGAGCGGTCAGAGCGTGAGCGTCGCCGGCGAGCGCGCTCTTGCGACCGATCGAGTCTGAGCGGCAATGAGCGTTCGAATCGCGCAGCTGTGGTGTTATCCGCTGAAGTCCGCGGGCGGACTTGGGCTCGAGCAGGCCCTCCTGACCGCCCGCGGACTGGATGGGGATCGCACCTGGATGGTCACCACGCCGGAGGGCCGCTTCCTGACGCAGCGGGAAGTACCGCGCCTCGCCCTCATCAGGCCCATCCTCGGCGGTGACACTTTGCGACTGCACGCGCTACAGCACCCCGAGCTGCCAGCCCGTGAGCTGCACCCTGAGCTGCACCTGCCGGACCTGAGTGTCTGCCTGCAGGACGTCTGCATGCAGGATTGCCGGCGCGTCGAAGTGCAGATCTGGAAGGATACCTGCGTCGGCATCGACGCGGGCGATGCAGCCGCAGCGTGGCTCGCGCAGGTTCTGCAGCGCGCTTGCCGCCTGGTGCGTTTCGATCCCGCGCAACGACGGCTCAGCTCGCGTCAATGGACGGGCGCACTCGAAGCCGAGAACCGCTTCTCCGACGGCTTCCCGCTGCTGGTGATCTCCGAGGCCTCGCTCGAGGATTTGAATTCGCGGCTGGAGCGGCCGCTGCCGATGAACCGTTTCCGTCCCAACATCGTGCTCGCGGGTACCGATCCCTATGACGAGGATCGGATCGACGAACTGAGTGACGGAGCGCTGCGGCTGAAGATCGTCAAGCCCTGCACCCGCTGCAAGATCACCACGACCAATCAGGACACCGCCGAGGTCGAAGGGGATGAGCCGCTGAGAACCCTGAAAGGCTATCGATTCGATCGCACGCTCAAGGGAGTGCTGTTCGGCCAGAATGCCATCATCGTCTCCGGCGCGGGCAGCGTGCTGCGGCGTGACCAGCCCCTGCAGGTGCGCTGGAAGGTGCCCAGCGAGCTTGCGACCTCCTGAGGCGCGCTGGCCGCGGCTCGGCACCGCGCCGCGATCAGCCCGCGCTGCAGGTCGGCGCGCTGCGCTCAGCCCAGCGCCGCGGCGATCTGTCGTTGGATGTCCTCGGCGGCGGCGCGCGGATCGGCGGCATCGCGGATCGGACGGCCGACCACGATGTAGTCCGCGCCGTACTGAAACGCCTGCGTCACCGATACGACGCGCTTCTGGTCGTCGCCCGGTCGGTTATCCACCGGGCGCACGCCGGGAGTGACGACCAGCAGCCGGCGGTCGATGGCGGCACGCAGCGCCGCCACCTCCAGCGCCGAGGACACCACGCCATCGCAGCCGGCCTCGAGCGCGCGCCGCGCGCGTGACAGCACCAGCTGCTGCACGTCGCACTGAAAACCGAGGTCGTCGAGATCGCCACGATCCAGGCTCGTCAGCACGGTGACGGCGAGTACCTTGACGTCGCCCTTCGCTCCCGCCGCAGCCTGCATGATGGCCTGATTGCCATGCACCGTCGCGAACGTGACGCCGCGGCCGCGCAGCTGGCGCACGGCCGCGGCCACGGTTGCGGGGATATCGAAGAACTTGAGATCTACGAAGATACGTTTGCCGCGAGTCGCGAGCCAGTCGAGCAGCTCGAAGTAGCCGCCCGCCATGAACAGCTCCAGCCCGATCTTGTAGAACTGCACGGCCTCGCCGAGCTGCTCCACCAGCCGCCGCGCCTGCACGGCATCGGCCACGTCGAGAGCGAAGATCAGCCGCTCGCGCGCCGGCAGGCGCGCGGCCGGGGATGGGGAGCTGTCGGGCGGTCGAGTCATGTGCCTGCTCTGCGGTTGCTGCCTGCGCCTGCTGCCTGTGTTTCCTGCTTCCTGCGTGCGTTTTCCTAGGTTCGCTCGGCCGGATCGAACAGCCGGGCATGCTCGAGAATGGCGTAGCGGTCGGTCATGCCGGCGACGTAGTCGGATACGCAGCGCGCCCGGCCGCTCGCGCCGTCGCGCTCCTCGGCGCGCCATGCGGCCTCATAGTATTCCTCCGGCATGAGCTTGATGTCCTCCATGAAGGCCTGGAACAGCTCGGTCACGACGCGGCGCGCCTTGATGGTCATGCGCAGCACGCGCTGGTGGCGGTAGAGATGCTCGTGCAGGAAACGCTTGAGCTGCAGGTGCTGCGCATGCATGGCCTCGCTCATGCCCACCAGCGCCCGCTCGTGCCGGCGGACCGCATCGATGTCGGCGGGCTGCGCCGCGCGCAGCCGCTCGGTGCTCGATTGGATCACATCCGCCACGAGCGCGTTGATCATGCGCCGCACGGTCTCGTGCACGCGGCGGCGAGCGCTCAGATCCGCATACAGACGCTGTACCTCCTGCAGGTGGCTGTGCACCAGCGGCACCTGCGCGAGCTGTTCGAGGCTGATGAGCCCCGCGCGAATCCCATCGTCGACATCGTGATTGTTGTAGGCGATCTCATCGGCGAGATTCGCCAGCTGTGCCTCGAGCCCCGGCTGGCGGCGCTGCAGGAAGCGCTCACCGACGTCTCCCAGCTCGCGCGCCTTGGCGAGCGAGCAATGTTTGAGAATGCCCTCGCGGCACTCGAAGGTCAGATTCAGACCGTTGAAGCGCGCGTAGCGCTCCTCCAGCTCATCCACGGTACGCAGTGACTGCAGATTGTGCTCGAAGCCGCCGTACTCGCGCATGCATTCATTGAGCGCATCCTGGCCGGCGTGGCCGAAGGGCGTATGCCCCAGATCGTGCGCCAGGGAGATCGCCTCGGTCAGCGTCTCGTTCAGCGCCAGTGCGCGCGCGATCGTGCGCGCGATCTGCGCCACCTCGATCGAATGTGTCACGCGCGTGCGGTACAGGTCGCCCTCGTGATTGACGAACACCTGCGTCTTGTAGGCGAGTCGCCTGAACGCATTCGAATGGATGATGCGATCGCGGTCGCGCTGGAACTCGCTGCGATACTGTGGCGGCGGCTCGGGGTGGCGGCGACCACGCGAGCGCTGGTCGTCCGCCGCATAGGCAGCCAGCTGGCCGTCGCTCATGAGGCGGTCCTGGCGGACGGCGCCGTAGAGCCCGGCACGGCGCCAAACCACGCGGCGAGTGTGTCGGCGAGCACCGCGTCGGGATAGTCGGCGCACACGGTGGCGTCGCCCAAGCCTGCAGGCAACACCAGGCGCACGCGCCTCGATTGCACCTTCTTATCGATCTGCATGTACTCGAGCGCGCGGGCCGCCCCGATCGGCGGGGCCTGCACCGGCAGGCGGGCGCGCGCGAGCAGTGTTCGCAGCCGCTCCACCAGCGCCACATCCACGCGACCCAGACGGCGCGCCAGGTCCGCTGCGATCAGCAATCCGACGGCGACCGCCTCGCCGTGCAGCCAGCCGACGTAGCCCGTGGCCGATTCGATCGCATGACCAAAGGTATGGCCGAGATTCAACAGCGCCCGCTCGCCGCTCTCGCGCTCATCGCGGCCGACGATCGCCGCCTTGATCTCGCAGGAGCGGCCGATCGCATGCGCCAGGGCCGTGGGCTCGCGCACCAGCAACGCATCCATGTGCTGCTCGATCCAACTGAAGAAGGCGGCGTCGCGGATCAGGCCGTATTTGATGACTTCCGCCAGTCCCGCGGACAGCTCTCGATCCGGCAGAGTACGCAGCAGCTCGATATCGGCGATGACGGCTCGCGGCTGATGAAACGCGCCGATCAGATTCTTGCCGCCCGGATGGTTGACGGCCGTCTTGCCGCCCACGGCCGAATCCACGTGCGCCATCAGCGTGGTCGGCATCTGCACGAAGTCGATGCCGCGCTGATAGCAGGCCGCGACGAATCCCGCCAGATCCCCGACGACTCCGCCCCCGAGCGCGAGCACCAGAGCGTCGCGGCCGTAGCGGTTGGCGATCAGCGCGTCGAAAACGCGCTGCGCGGTCGCGAGCGTCTTGTACTGCTCGCCATCGGGCAGCACCACGCGCACGACGCGGCGCGCCATGGGGCCGCGGCCATCGCCACCCGCGCTACCCGCGCCACCTGTGCTACCCGCTCCATCAGCGCCATCAGCGCTCCGAGCTCCCCCCAGCAGCGCCTGTTCCAGCGCATCGGCATACAGTGGTGCGACCACCGTGTTGGTCACGAGCAGCACATCCCGGTGTGGCACGTGCCGCGCCAGCACCTCGGGCGAGCGAGCCAGCCCCGAGCCGATCAGGATCGGATAGGAGCGCTCGCCGAGCTCTACGGTGAGCGTCTGCATGGCGGCGCGGCAAAGGGGCTGTTGGAGAACTGCATGGGGCGGACCGTCATTCTACCCTATGGAATTTCCAGTCAGCCCTTTTGCCGCGCCGCCTGCGTGGCGCTCGCCGCCCGATACTCCCGCGCCACGTGCTCGGCCACCGCCGACACCTTGCGATTGTTGGTGCAGATCGCAAGATCTGCGATCTCGCGGTACAAGGGCTCGCGCACCTGCATGAGCTCGGCGAGGCGCGTCGTCGGATCAGTATCGTGTAGCAGCGGACGGTGCCGGGAGCGCCCGGCGCGCGTGGCCTGCTGCGCGACCGAGGCCTCCAGGTACACGACCCACCCGCGGGCGGCGAGCTCGCGGCGTGTATCGGCGTTCAGGATGGCGCCACCGCCGGTGGCCAGCACGATCCCACTGCGGCGCGTGAGCTCCTCGAGCACTTCGCGCTCGCGCCGCCGGAAGCCCTCCTCGCCCTCACGCTCGAAGATCAGCGGGATATCGGCGCCGGTACGCTGCTCGATCTCGTGGTCGCTGTCGTAGAACGGATAGTCCAGCAGCCGCGCCAGATGCCGGCCCACCGCGCTTTTCCCGGAGCCCATCGGGCCGATCAGAAAGATACTGCCTCTGCCGCGCATGCCGATGCCGCACCGTGCGCCGCTGATGCGGCGGCATCATGATATCGGCTCCACGGCGGGCGGTCAGCCCGCGCCATCCCGCGCAGCGCTCACCGGCGGCCCGCCGGCGCTGCGCGCCCGGATCATTCATGAAGGCTGGAATCCGCCGTAGGGGCTCACGAGAAAGGCCGTTTTCAGGAGCGTGCGGGACAGGGACGTCCCGCCCGCAGCCGTCACGGATGGCTCCACGGCGGTCCTGAAAACGGCCTTTCTCGTGAGCCTCTACGACGATGCCATTCCTGAATGATCCGGTCGAGCTAGTTCCCGCCCCAGCAGGTGCTGGATTCGTCGACGCCGGTCGAGCTCTCGGCCGTCTCCTGGCCCGTCTGAGTCAGCGTGAAGACCGCGCAGGTGGTGTCGGCGGTCTGTGGGCCAACAGCGGCCGCCGTGATCGTGAACGTCGCAGGCGTGACGGGTGGGCCGGCCGACGCATCGGTCTCGGCGTTGACAATCATGTAGTAGCCGTTCGGTGAGGTCACGGCCAGCGAGCCGGCGCAGCTCGTGAACGTGAAAGTCTGCGAATAGCAGCGCTGCAGGATCTGCGCATTCGAGGTCAGCGCGCGCACCGCATCGGTCCGGTTGGCCTGCAGCACGTATTTGCGATAGGCCGGAACCGCGATCGCCGCGAGGATCGCGACGATGCACACCACGATCATGAGCTCGATCAGGCTGAAGCCGGCGGCCCGCCGATGCGCCGCACACGCGTATGCGCTGCGGCTGGCGCCGGTGCCCATGCCAGCGCCAGCGCCCGAGGCCGAGGCCGAGGCCGCGGCGACCCTACCGCGCTCAGGACGCCGGGTGCACATGGATCGCCACCACGACCGTGGTGCTCGCGCCCGCCGGGCCGTTGAGAACGAGGTCGACGACCTCGCCCGGCTCCACCTGTTGCAACTGATTCACCGCCGAGCCCGTCTGTTGCACGGTGTAGGTCGTGCCATTGACGACGATCTGCAGGCCCTCGACGCTCGAGACCGTGCCGGATACGACCGTGCCGGCGACCCGGGCGCTGAAGGCCGGCGCTGCATGCAGTGCCACGGCCAATAGCACCGTGGGCGCCAGTTTCTTCCACACTGACTGTCTCATCGTATCTCCTGCCAGCTGAAGCGTTGTTGATGCAGGCCTGCCTGTCCGATCCCTATGATCTGGCCGACACCGCCCACCCCGCCGTTGCTCAGGGTGATCAGGGCTACACCACCGCCGGTTGCAGTGGTCGAGCCCGCGAAGTTACTGAAGACGGGAGCCGACGCGTACACGCTGCCGAGCAGCATGCCATTGGCGGCAGCCAACGAGTTGGTGATCGTGCCGGTACCGGTGTAGTTGAATTGCGGGTTATTGAATGCACCGCCCGCGAAGTTGAACTCCATCAGGTAGGCAATATCACCGCTCAGGCAGGTATCGTAGGAAGGAATCACGCTGGTCGCCACGACCGCGCCGCCGTCCAGGCGCGGATCAGTCACGATGCGCTCGGCACCCGGCTCGAAGCCCATGGGCAACGTGGGCGGCGGCAGGGTGAAGTCCACATCCCAGCCGTTCTGCGACGGTAGGGCGATCGATGTACCCGTGACGAAGCGCAGCTGTACGCCGCTGACCGTCGAGGTGGTCATGGGCTGGTTCTGCAGATCCAGGCGATTCAGCGTCACCGGGTTGCTGCCCGAGTCGTAGACGCCGTACATGCTCTGCGTCTGCATCGAGCTCAGATCAGGAATGCCGAGCAGCTGGCCGGTGCCAATGTACACCATCGTCCCGTACAGCCGCGGGAAATCCGGATTCAGCGATATCGCCGGCGTCGTCGTGATCGGCTGGCGATTGCCGGACGGGTCGGTGGCCTGGAACAGTACCGAAACCGTCCAGTTCGCAGGATTCGGGTCGCTGACGTTCACGCGCCAGAGGTTGCCCTGCAGGTCACCCGCATACAGCGTGGTGGCCGGCGCACCGACGCCACCCACGTCATTGACCGTGACGACGCTGGAGAGACCGTTGGGTAGAGTGCTGTTGCAGGCGCTGGGCACCGCTGCGCACAGGTTGATCGGCGTGCCGGGCAGCGACGCACCGGTCTGCGGGTTGACCGCGTACAGGTAGGGCGTCTGCGACGCACTGTTGTAGCCGTTACCGAAGAACACCGTGAAGCCGAGCGTGCTCCCGGTGGCGCCGTAGTTGGTCTGCGCGATCGCCGGAGTGCTGTAGCTGTAGCCCATGTTGGGATCGCTGAACTCCCATAGCACGGCGGAGGCCACCGCGTCCTCGGTCGTCAGAGACGCCGGATTGGTCACGTCGAGCGCGAACATGGTCTGTCCGCCGGCGCGCTCGCCGCTGACCAGCACCGTGTGCCAGCTGCCATCGCTGAACTGCACGTCGGAGGCCTGCGCTGAGCCGTCCACGAAGAACTGGTGCCGCTCGTTGTAAAAGGGGCTCGTGAGGTTGATGAGATTCGCGAACACGCCATTCGGGATGTACGCGAACAGCTCCGCGCCCGTCGCGGCGTTGAACGCATGCAGCATGCCGTCGTTCGCGCCCGCGTAGATGACCGGCTCGCGATTCGTGTAGGTCTGCTCGAAGGTGTAGTAGCTGTTGGTCTGGTAGGGTCCGCTCGCCTGGCCCACGTACAGCGGGGCGCTGTCGACGATGTCCGCCAGGATATGCGAGCGGTTGCGGTAGTAGCCTATACCGGTATCGGCGATCTCCCAATGCGCATCGCCGCGCAGGTAGCGCAGCGCGTGCGCACCATTGGGATCCGAGGTGTTGGTCTCCAGCTCCTCCCCAAGCGTAGTGGTCGCGCCGATGCCGCTGGTCGGAGAGCCGGTCGTCCACCGGAATGGAATGCCCTTCCCCACCACGGGATCCCAGGTCGCGATGAGGCGGCTCGTATTCCATCCATCTCCGGCGGCCAGGTTATCCAGCTGCGTCTGCGCGCTCCACAGCATCGAGCCGGTGTTTACCTGCCCGGTAGACGCGATGATCGGATAGGCCTTGATGTCGCCGGTCCAGTCCTGGTCGATATCGGACGTGTCGAAGCTCGGCTGGAACGCCACGGAGTTGGTGTTCAGGCCGGTCGTGTTGACGGTGGCCGATGCAGTCGACTGCGTCGCAGCCAGGATCTGCGCCAGGATGACCTGCATGTCGTCGGTCAGGGCGGCAGGGCTATTGGCCGGGAAGAAGCTGCCCGTGCCGCCCGCGACCGCCATCGCAGTGAGCGTGGAGTAGGCCTGCGGGTTGCTCGCCTCGGATACCCCGGCGCCCAGACCAATCACGTAGGTCTTGACGGGGTCGGTGCCGCTGTTGAGCGCCTCGATCGTAGTGATCGTATCCTGCAGCGCCTGATCGTTGGTGGATTGCAGCGACCCGTCGCCGTTGAAGCTCGCCGTCTCGCCATACCCCGCGGACGACACCGTACCCAACGGCGGCCAGACCTTTCCACTCAGGTCCTCCGTGGGCAGGCCATCGGTCACCAGCACCACATAGCGCAGCGCCGCGCAACCATTGGTCGAGGGCGGATTGACGCTGCCGTAGTAGTGCTCCGCCTCCTTCAACAGCCCCGCAGTCGGGGACTGGATCGCCATCGCCTTGATCTCGTTGGTCGTAACGCTGTTGGTCTCGGGCTGCAGGTAGGCCGTGAACTGTGCGATGGCCGCGGCGGTCGAAGAGGGCGTGGGCGCGGCGCCCGAGCTCTGCATGCCCACCACCACGCTGCCGGTCGTGGCGGACTGCGTGCCGATGAAGCCGAAGCCGCGCTCGACCTGCATGACCTCGGTGGAGTAGGGCACGTAGCCGGCATTGGTGGGCGTCTCGCACAGCGCCGGGCCGCCGCCCGTGGCCTCCCAGTAGCATTCCTCCACGTCGCCGTCGTTGTAATCCGTCAGGGTGAAGGTGTCGTACGGATCGCCGTTGGAGGGGCCGTCGAAGTTGACCCAGGCCGGCGCCAGACCCGTGGCATACAGCACGTCGTTGATGTCCGGATCATCGCTGCTCGCGCCGATCAGCATGTACTGGTAGGTATCGATGCCGATGCTGCCGTAATGCGTGTCCATGGCCTTGCAGTCGGACTGCACGGTCGTCGCCGTCGTGAGTGGCACGTCGTAGCAGGGGTTGGTCACGTACTCGCCGGTCGTCGGTACGGTGTTCGTGAAGGTAAAGCCGCCCGGGTTGCTCATGTAGTAGACCCAGGTAGTGTAGGGATTGGTGCCGCAGCAATTGTCATAGGCAGTCGAGTAGTCGATCAGCCCGAAGTCGGCGTACTCCATGAAGTCACTGAGAATCGCGCTGATGCCGGCCTTGGCGACGTTGAGCCGGCTCGGGGAGTTGTCGTATTCGACGCCGTCCGACGTGACAGTGTAGGGCGCCGTTGTCTCCGCACCCGTGACCGGCGGCGTGAAGTTCGCGGGGACCGTGTAGTTGACGGGCGAGCTCGACGCGTTCAGGTACGCGGCGCCACTGATGGTCAGCGCGCCCGAGCCCGTCATGATGGCGCCGCCACCGCCCGGCAGGCTCGTATCCATGTCCCCGTCCATGGACTCGGAGTTGCCTACCGCGATGAGCACCTGTGGGTGGGCTGGAATGGCCACGGTCAGCGGAATCTGCGAGAGCATCACCGGCGTGATCGCCGCGGCGCGCGCCGGACCGCTCTGGATCAGCGCCGAGGCGGTGATGAGCATCATCGCCGCACAGGGGCCGACTCGCTTCAGCGCCTGCTTCAGGATGCGCATGGCACGGGTACTCATGACCAGTTCCTCACTGCTGCCAATCGATTTCCTGCAGCTCGGCGGTGGTGCTCTGGTCGCCACCGTAGCTGTAGGCCGTGATGCGGAATATGCTGACCGGAGGCGTCGGCGCTCCGTACTGCTGCTGCGACAGTGATGCACCCTGGATGGCTGCCGCCGGCATGCTCTCGATCAGGAACACCGGGGTCAACGTGACCGGCAGCCCCGGGCCACCGTAGGACAGCACCATGCTGGCAGGGCTGGTCCCAAGCGTGTACTGCGTGTAGGCATCCGGCAGCCCGCTTTCCCAGGTATACATTCCACCGGTGTTGTCCGCGAACGCGGTGTAGGTGCCGTTGAAGAGGCCGACTTCCGCGAAGCGCAGCGTGGCCTCGGCCGCCTGGATCGCGAGCTGGTGATCCTGGTCGTTCGCCGAGATCATCTCCTCGACGGTCTGCATGCGCGCCAGCATCACGCCCACCAGCGTCAGGATCACCAGCAGGATCATCGAGGTGAACAACACCACGCCGCGTTGCCGGGACAGTGCACGCGCCGTCGCGGGAATCGCTGTCTTCATGTCGGGCTGCATGGCATCTCTCTCTACATCTGCGCTATGGGACGAATCCGTGCTATGGGATGAAACTACGATGCTCATGGGCTCATATCGCGCAGGTACATGGTCTGCTCGTAGACCTTGCGCACGCGGCTGTCGGGAGCCGCTATCGTCCAGGTCGTCTGCTCGAGGCATGGCAACTCGGGCACCGCAGGAGGCGGGGCAGGAGGTGGGGGAGGCGGCGTGCACGGCGTCGGGAACGAGGTGTTGACCGCCGCACCCGGCTGGACCGCGCTGGGTGGACTCGCGACCAGCAGCGCGATCTTCACGCTGATGACGCCGTTGAAATCATGGGTCTGGGAATTGCTCTCGACCTCATCGGCAGTCACGTACTGCGCCACGGTCTGCGTGACCTGGCTGACCGAGGTTTCCAGGCCGTAGAGAATCTGCATGTTCTCCACATCCGGCACGAGTTCCTGGTTGACGCTGTAGCCGTCGGCCACCCCGAACACGCCACCGTTGGTCTCGTACTTGAACAGCGCGCCGTCGCCGTCCGCACCGACGCCGACGTAGTAGACGATGGAATCGGCCGGCTCGACTTCCGCGCCGATGGTGAAATCGGGATCCGTGGGCAGCGTGCCGGCGCTGTTGCCCGGATAGCCCATACCGCCGGTCAGACCGATCGTCCCCGAGCCGTCGCCCGGTGTGAAGGTCTGTACCTGGAAAACCTCCATCTGCACGCAGTTGGAAATGACCCCGAGCTGTCCGCCGGCCGGGGAGAAGACGCTCGAGCTATTGACCGTGAAGGCGGAGGCGCCGGCGGTATCCTGGGTCGCGTAGGCAGGCCCCGTCGCCGGCTGGGTCTCGTGTATGACCAGGATGTCGCTGCCGCCGACGAGGCTGCCGACCGGCGCGGCCGCACCCTGCGGCACCGGCGGGTTCACCAGCACCGCGTCGAGCTTGCTGCCGAGCGCGGGCGTCGTCGTCCAACCATCCGCATCGGCGTCGGCGGCCGGAGTTGCGGAGATCGTGATCGCATCACCCGGACTGGTGCCATTGGCTTCGTAGCCGGACAGCGGCTCACCGTAGTCGGTGATGAGCGGACTCGAGCCGCTGATGAGTAGCGAAAGCTGCCGCGCCACCGGCGTACCCGCCACGGCGACCGGTGCCGTGCTGTTGCAGGCGAAGTTTCCGGCTCCGCGCACCGATTGCTCGATGGAATCGAGCGCAAAGCGCCCGCTATCCGAGAGCGCTCCCACGCCCGAGGTCATGCGCGAAGCCGAGCGCACACCCACGAACATCGATACCAGCGCGATCGACACCAGCAGCCCCAGCACGATCGCGATCATCATCTCCACGAGCGAGAAGCCACCGTGCCGGGTGGCACCGTGGCGACCGCCGCCGCGGTTGCGGCCGTAACGGTTGCGTGGCGTGCCGCTCATAGGATCGACTCCAGCGTGACGGTCATGGCCCCGGGGGTAACACCCGGGGCGGTGCCGAACGCCCACTGCGCCTGGCTGTCGTCCCAGCTCACGGTGATCGTGGCGGTGGTGTCGTTGTACTCATCCGTGCCCATGGTCACCGTACCGGTCCCGGCCGGCAGCGCGACGGAGAGCTCGTTCTGCCAGTTGTAGAGGTCCAGCAGCGCCACGGTCTGATCGCCGCAGGCCGCCGCGCTGCAATCGGCATATGTGGGAGTACCGGTGTAATAGCCCGCGATGGCGCCCGGTCGATTGGCGCGCATCATGTCGAGCAGCTCGTAGGCGAGCTGCGTCGCCTGACCGCGCATGTAGGCGCTGTCGTCGGCATGCACTGCGCCGGTCACGAGCTTGGCCACGCCGAGCAGCCCGATGCTGAGGATCACGAGCGCGATCAGCACTTCGACCAGAGTGAATCCACGTACTGCAACCCGCCCCGCGACCCGCATGACTCGTTCCTCGCTGTTTCTCAGCATCCAGGCAGCGCCGCGCCCGCGACGGTCTCTCCGGCGGTCTGCGCGCTCTCGATGCGCCCGATCAGGTTCACCTCGAGCTCCTGCGCGTAATTCACGCCCCGGTTGTCGCAGAACACGAACTGGAAGGCCGCACCGGTCTGGCCCGAGCTGTTGAAGTTCACCACGCTGGCGCCGCTCATCTCCTCACGGACCGTGTTGGGGGACGACACCGCGGGCATCACTTGCAGCACGTTCGGGGTGCCGGCGCCCATCGTGCAGTTGGCGTCCGGGTAGCAGACGATCCAACC
>JASHPX010000308.1 GCA_030037905.1 Gammaproteobacteria bacterium | reverse complement strand
GTGCAGAAAGCGCTGAAGATCTCCGGATTCGTCGACACGGATCAGGACTGGAGAGCGGATCTCATCACGCGCAGCCCCGTCATGGAGGAGAAGCTCGCGCAGGCGCACATGGTCGCGGGCACCGATGCGCGCGTGCTGATCACGGGAGAGAGCGGCACCGGCAAGGAGCTGCTGGCGCGTGCCATCCACAAAGCGAGTCCGCGGCGCGCGAGCGCCTTCGTGGTGGTCAACTGCAGCGCCATGGCCGAGAACATGCTCGAGAGCGAGCTGTTTGGCCACGTCAAGGGCGCGTTCGCCGGTGCATCCGCCGATCACCGCGGCCTGTTCCAGAAGGCCGAGGGCGGCACGCTGCTGCTCGATGAGATCGGTGACATGCCGATGCGCCTGCAGGTGAAACTGCTGCGCGTGCTGCAGGAGGGCGCGGTCCGCCCGATCGGCAGCAATGAGCCGGTCGCAGTCGATGCGCGGGTCATGTCGGCGACGCGAGCCGACCTGGCGCAGCTGCTGGCCGGGGGCCAGTTCCGCGAGGACCTGTACTACCGGCTGAACGTCGTGCACATCGACATGCCGGCGCTGTCGCGCCGGCGCGAGGACATCCCCGTGCTGGTCGCACACTTCCTCGCGCTGATCGCGCGCGAGAGCGGCACGCGCAAGATCTACGCGCCCGAGGCGGTGGAGCTGCTCGCTACCAGCGACTGGCCCGGCAACGTGCGCCAGCTGCAGAACGTCGTGCGCCAGAACGTCGCACTGTCGCAAACGCCGATCATCCCGGTGGAGATGGTGCAGCAGTCCCTCGGCGGCACACAGGGCAAGCTGCCGTCCTTCGATGAGGCGCGCGACGAGTTCACGCGCAGCTACCTGTCGCAGATTCTGCAGATCACGGGAGGTAACGTCTCGCAGGCCGCGCGGCTCGCCAAGCGCAATCGCACGGACTTCTACAAGCTGCTCGGGCGGCATCAGCTCGTCCCCGACGACTTCAAAGCACGGTGAGTCAGCCCGCGTAGATGCGGGGACCCATCCGGCGAATACGTCAGATGTATTCGCCGGATGGGTCCCCGCATCTACGCGGGTTGGTACGCCGGTGCTGTGTCGCCGGTGGGGCGGGCTCAGAACGGCACGAACAGCTCGGTGTGCGCGGCGATGCGTCCCCCGCGTGCTTCGATCAGATCGACGAGCTCGGTGGGCACGAGACGGCCGGTGATCTTGGAGCGAATGTGTACGCGCCAATGCACAGCGGCGCGCTCACCCTCGATCACGCTGGAAAGCCGCTCGTAGCTGCTCAGGCGGAACGTCTTGATGAGCATGCCGAGCCAGGTGCGGATCTGCTGCACCCCGTCCGCGGCAATCGCGATCGGCTTGCCCTCGCTGGTGCCGACGATGCGCAGGCGCGCATCCGGCCAGAACAGCGCGCATAGGCGTTCCAGGTCGGCATCCAGGCGCGCACCGTGCAGCTCGTGCGCCAGCCGCTGCACTTCGCTGCCCTCCGTCACCGGCCCTTACTCATGACGCCAGGGTGTCATGGCGCGAGCATGTCATAGAGCCAGGGCGTCACGCACGCCCTGGGGCCAGCGCGCGGGGCGCAGCCCGTGCAGGCAGAACAACGCCACCGCCAGGCGGTCCATGCCGAAGGCCACGCAGCCGGTGTGACAGACCTGATCATCAGCATCGCGCAGCCCCCACTCGGCTCCGAAGTGATCCTGGTGATAGTTGAAGCTCATGCAGGCGGTCGGCGTCGCGCCGGCGTAGTACGCAATCAGCAGCTCGAACTTCAGCGACATCTGCCGCTGACTGACGGCCATGACCTGGCCGACGCGACCGAAGAACGGATCACTCGCCAGGTCCAGCTTGCAGGGCAGCGCGAGCTCCTCGGCGAGGCGCGGCGCGCGCTGCATCCACTGCTCGCGAAACTGCGCCACCTCCGCCGGCGCGCCGATGCGCACGTACTCGCGCATACGGAATGATTGCAGGCGGTTGAGCTCGCGCGAGGGCTCGTGGCGAAAGCAATCGGCCGCCACGTCGAACAGCAGTCCGGTGCGCGGCACCGGGCCGCGGCTCGCGGCGATGGGGTATACCGGGTAGCAGGCCGCGGGTGAGAGCACCAGGTCCGCGGGGGTGAGCGAGCCGGTCCAGTCCCCGCCATCCTCGAAGCGCTGCACGGCCGCGCTGATGGCAGAGTCCGTGCCGTGCAGCGCGCACACGCAGCCGAGCAGATTCGGAAAGCTCTTGAGATAGCCGGACTTCTCCAGCTGCGCGCGGCTCATGACCGGCGGGAAGCGCAGCACCTCGGCGCGCGGGTCGCGCTGGCGCGAAATATACGCCGCCAGCCGTTCGACGACGTCCTCGTAGAGCGCGCTGCGTGCGTACACACCGTCCACGCCCATCGGCAGGAACAACTCCGCCGCCACGGCCGCGAGCGGATCGTCGAATTGCCTCATTCACTCACCGAGGAGGGAATGGGACTGAGCATCATGGTGCCCGCGAGATTCGCGAGGATACGTTCGTTGTTGATCATCAGGGGCGAGGACAGTACATCGCGCAGCTGCCGCTCGATACTGAACTCCCCGTCGCAGCGATAACCCGACAGTCCGCAGACGCGCAGCGCGCGCAGCACGGTCGACACGGCGAGCTCCGAGGCCTCGACCTTCGTGAGCGTGATCATCGACTGAAACTCCATGCCGGCGAGCGCCTTGGGATCATGCATGTGGCGCTCATAGGTGCGGATCGCGCTCGACAGCAGGCTGCGCAGCGTACGCAGCGAGGAAAGCGCCTGGCCGAACTGCGCTGCTCCGGGCGGCGGCTGTCCGCCGCTGTGGCGCACCGCAGTGCGCACGAACGCCTGTGCGCGCACCACGGCGCTCGCGGCGATCCCGGCCCACACCGAGCCCCACAGCAGATGCGCCGTGGGCACCATCGTGCGCACGTGAATGTCCGCGTATGGCTCGGGCAGTATCTGCTCGGGCGCGCCGGCCGCCTCGAGCGTATAACCCTCGCTGCAGGTGCCGCGCATGCCCAGCGTGTTCCAGCCCTGCAGGCGCGTGAGGGTGTAGTCGCTCTTCAGGAACACCACCATCACCTGATCGGAAGCATCGGCGTCGGGTGCACGCCGTGCCGTGGTGACGATGCCGTCGGCATAGGCACCGTAAGAGATCACGCTTGCGCGGCGCTCGAGACTGATGCGTCCGTCCTGGTGCAGCACCGGCGCCTCACTCGAGCGGATGTTGCCTCCGCCCTGCCCTTCGGTGGTCGATGAGGCGAGCAGTAGCTGCTCGCTGGCGATTTTGCGCAGCAACCGCTCGAGCGCCACGCTCGTGCCCCGATGCCGCAGGATGCAGGCACACTTGATCTGGTGCATGGCGTAGGTCATCGCGGTGGAGGAGCACGCCTGCCCCAGCTGATAACAGACGTCGGCGACTTCGGCGATGCCGACTCCATCCCCACCGAGTGCGGACGGGACCTGGATGCCGAGTAATCGCTGCGCACGAATCGCCTCGAACGCCTCGGCCGGGAAGCGCGCGGCGGCATCCACCTCGGCGGCGTGGCGCGCGGCGATCTCTCCGGCAACGCGCGCGCGCATCCTCGGTCCCGTGGATCCAATCGCTACCGGCTCGGTCAATGGGACAGCCATACACGCCTACCTCGCTATGGCCTCTTCACGCTATGGCCTCTTCACGCTGCGGGCACGATACCCGAGCGCGGCGCCCCTGCCTAGGCGCACCGCAAGTGCCGGGTACACCGATGCGCGTGTCAGCCACCGCGCAGCGTGCCTGCCGGATTCTGTGACGACGTGCATGGCGATGTGGCACAGGTGCCGCCCGCCGGATCGCAGACGTGTCGATTGCATTACAAAATGCGAAATATCCTCACGCCGCCGGCCGCGACGCGAGTGGCGGGATGCTATAGTGATCGCCATGACAGAGCTGGCAGATAGCAGCCTGCTGCGATTGACATTGCGTGAGCGCCTGATCGCATTGGTGCGACAGATTCTCGGCCCGCCGGCAGCCAACCGCCCGCTGCCGATCGACGCGCGACTCGCCGATCTGGGCATGAGCTCGCTGAAAATGGTGAACCTGATGCTGGCGCTCGAGGTGCAGTTCGACGTGAGCATCCCGCAGGAAGAGATCACACCGGAAAATTTTGCGTCGATCACTTCGGTCGAGGCGGTCATCGTGCGTCTGACATCGCGGCCGCCACCAGCGCGCTGACCAGCGTGTCGGCATCCTCGAGGCTGCTCTCGCCATGGGTAGCGCAGATGCGCACGACTTCGGTGCCCTCGAAGCTCGTGACCGCGATCCAGGCGCGCCCCGAGGCCAGCACCCGGCGCACGATCTCGCGCACCGGCGCAGCCCCCGCGGGCGGCTCGACACACAGCACTGCGAGCCGCGAGGCGTTGCGCGCCGACCAGCCGCGCGCCTCGAGCCGGCGACGCACCTCATCGATGAGCGCCACCGCGCGCCGCACGTGCGCGCCGTAGCCCTCCCACCCCGCCGCTGCGAGCGACAGGAACAGCCGCAGGCCCATGAAGCGACGCGACCACTGCAGGCTGTTGAGATAGGGATCCACGCTCGGCACCGTGGAGGGCATGAAATCGGCGCTGACGTGGAACGCCTCGCTGAGCACGTGCGCATGGCGGGTGATGAAGGTGCCACACCCCATGGTGGTCGCGAACCACTTATGCGCATCGATGGTGACCGAGTCGGCCTGCTCCATGCCGGCGAGCAGTCCGCGCAGCTGCGGCGCGCATAGCGCGGCCCCGCCCCACGCCGCATCCACGTGATACCAGGCGCCGTACTCGCGCGCGATCGCAGCGCAGGCGGCCAGAGGATCGATCATGCCTGCGCCGGTGGTGCCGGCCGTGGCGGCGATCATGACCGGGCGCACCCCGGCGCGCCGATCATGTTCCAAGGTGGCGCTGAGCGCGCGCGCATCCATGCGTCCGGACCCGTCGGTATCGATCAGGCGCAGCGCCGCGCGGCCGATGCCGCACTGGTGCGCGATCTTGAACCAGCCGGGCTGGCAGGCGCGGGAAGCGTAGAAGGCCACGGGTGCGCCAAAGGCACGCAGCCCTTCGATGCCGAAGCGTGGCTCGGCGCGGGTCAGCGCGCAGACGAGCGCCGTGGCGTTCGCCTCCGAGCCCGCGCTAGTGAAGTGGCCCGCTGACTGCGGCGGCAGGCCGGCGCGCTCCGCCAGCGCGCCGATGAGGTGTGCCTCGATCGCCACCGCCGCCGGCGAGGTAGCGGAGCTCGCGAGCTGCGGGTTGAAACTGGCGGCAATGCGATCGGCGCACTGCGCCGGGAATGTCGCAGCGGGATTGAACAGGCCAAAGTAGCGCGGGTTATTCAGGTGCACGAGGCCGTGTTCGAGCTGTGTCAGCGTCCAGGCCAGCAGCGGCTCGAGCGGTCGCGGGCTCTGGAAGTCGTAGAGCGCGAGCTCGCGCCGGAATTGCGTCATGTCCAGGCGCGGGGTCGCGGGCCCCTTCGCGACGCGCTCGGACGCCGCGAGCAGCTCACTCGTCAGCCACGCCTCGATCCTCTCGCGCTGCGCACGTGGCGGAAAGAGCGCAGGCACCGCGCCCGGCAGCGGGCTCGGCACGGCGGGCTGGCTGGCGGCATCGGCCGGCGTGGGCTGCGAGGTGGGCCGTCGCATGGCAGTGCGCTTCAGGCCGGCTTCAAGGCGCCGCTGCGGCCAGCGCCTGATCCAGATCGGCGAGGATGTCGTCGATATGCTCGATCCCGACGCTCAGGCGGATGCTCTCGGGGGTGACGCCCGCCACGCGCTGCTCCGCCTTGGACATCTGCCGGTGCGTGGTGGAGGCCGGATGGCAGGCGAGCGACTTGGCGTCCCCGAGATTCACCAGGCGCTTGAAGAGCCCCAGCGCATCGTAGAAGCGCACGGCTGCCTCGTAGCCGCCGCGCACCTCGAAGGTCAGCAGCGAGCAGGCGCGCCCGCCCAGATACTTCTGGACCAGCGCGTAGTAGGGACTGTCGGGAAAGCCCGCGTAGCTCACCGCGGCGACACGCGGATCATCGCGCAGGAATTCTGCGACGCGACGCGCATTGGCAACGTGGCGCTCCACGCGCAGCGCCACCGTCTCGATCCCCTGCAGCAACAGAAACGCGCTCAGCGGCGCCAGCACCGCGCCGGTGGTTCGCTGGTAGACGCTGCGCGCCCGCCCTATGAAGGCCGCCGCGCCGTAGTGATCCGTGTACACCAGGCCATGATACGAAGGGTCGGGCTGCGTGAGCATCGGGAATCGCGCGGCGTGCTGCTGCCAGGGAAAGCGCCCGCCATCCACCAGAATGCCGCCGAGCGTGGTGCCGTGACCGCCCAAAAACTTGGTCAGCGAGTGCAGTACAATGTCCGCGCCATACTCGATGGGACGCAGCAGGATCGGCGAGGGCACGGTATTGTCCGTGATGAGCGGTACCCCGGCCGCGTGCGCTATGCCGGCGAGCGCCTCCAGATCGCAGACGTTGCCGGCGGGATTACCGACCGTCTCGCAGAATACGGCTCGGGTGTCCGCATCGATCAGCGCCGCGAGCGCGGCGGGCTGATCGGAAGCGGCGAAGCGCACCTGCACGCCGAACCTCGGCAGCACATGGGCAAACAGCGTATGCGTAGTACCGTAGAGCTGTGGCACCGAGACGATATTGCGACCCGCTTCCGTCACCGTCAGCATGGCGTAATACAGTGCTGCCTGCCCGGACGCGAGCGACAGGGCCGCAACGCCACCCTCCAGCTCCGCCACGCGCCGCTCGAGCACCTCGTTGGTGGGATTGCTGATGCGTGCGTAGCGGAATCCCGGCACCTCCAGATCGAAGAGCGCGGCGCCGTGCGCGGCGCTGTCGAACGAGAACGCCACCGTCTGATAGATCGGCACGGCGACGGCCTTGGTGGTGGGATCGTCCTTGAAGCCGGCGTGCAGAGCGATGGTCTCGGGCTTCATTATCCGGTGCTCATGCCGCGCTTCGCTGCGCGCTTGTCCCTGCCTCGCATCGGAGAGATGCCTGGCTCGGCAGCGCTGGCGAAGACGGCTCGTTCCCGCTCACGGAGGTCCGACGCCTGGACCCGATACGGAGAATATTCCGGGCCGCATTCACGTCCCGATCGTGCCACTCACCACAGTGCTCACATCTCCAATATCTCACAGCGAGCATGTCCGGCCCTCGGGGACCACTCAAGGCCCCACAGCCGCCGCATGCTCGCGTGGTGTGCCTCTCGTTGACGACTGTGACGCTTCTGCCGGCGTGCTCGCCCTTGTACTGCAGACAGCGCCTGAGCATCCCCCAGCCTGAATCCAGCACGGACTTGGCCATCCGCGTCTTCACCAACCCGAGACTGCTCACATCGCCCACGTAGATGTTCTGATACCGATCCACCATCCGACGACTGAACTTGTGGAGCGCATCGGCGCGGCAGCGCGCGGCTTTTCGATGCAGGCGCTTGGCCTGGCGCTTGTGACCCCGGCGCTGCGCCTGAGCGATGCGCTGCTCCAAGTTCCGATAGAAGCGAGCGGCCTCCAGCCGCTCCCCTTGACTCGTGACCGCCACCTCTTTGAGTCCCAGATCGATGCCCACGGCCTCCTGGGGGGCCGGCCTATCCTCGACGGCTGGCTCGACCGGCAGGCACAGCCACCAGTCCCCGACAGCGTCCTGAGCAAAGCAGCCCTGCTTCCACTTGACTGCCTCGAGGCGCTCAGCCTCAAAGAGCCGAAAGGTCTTGCCGCAGAAGCGCACCGAGCGGCCCTGGCGCTTTAGGCTCGCCGCCTTGAAGGGAATCCAGCCCAGTGAGCGGCGTGCACCGCGGCTGACCCGCCACCGCAGCTTTAATCGTCGCGCCGCCGTGCGCTTGGCAGCGTATTCGATGCAGATCCTCTGAATGGTATCGGCGCCGATATGCTCGAAGCACTCACTGGAGCCGGCCGTGAGGCCGCACAGATCAAAGCCCGTGAGCCACTTGCGCAGCGTGTCGGTTCGAAGGGCGGTATGTACGCAGATCTCGTTGCAGTAGTTGTAGACACGATTGACTTCAGTGGCGGCGGCCTGCAGCCAAGGATAGGATTCCCCCCGTACCTTCAGACGCAGCGTGCGCGTGACCGAGCGCGGCATGAGCGAATTATCCTCTTTCGCGGGCGCTCTTGCTTTGCTTCGTTACGCAATTCGCTGGCAGCTCGCGATGTCCTATCGCTCAGTAGTCAGTGGTCTCGAGATAGTGCCATTATGAAGGCAGAAGGGCGCGAACACACGCGGCCGGCAGCGCAGTCGGCTGCGCGGGCGTGGATGCGGGCGCTGCAGGCAACGGCACCCCTCAGCGCGGGCACCTGCCCGACGCTGCCCGAGCGGCTGGTGCAGCTGGGCGTGCATCATGGGCAGGCTGCAGCGATCTTGTCGGAGGGCAGGCAGCTCTCCTATGCGCAGCTCGCCGACAGCATCCAGCGCCACGCACGCTGGGCACTGGCGCAGGGCTTGCGGGCGGGGGACGTCGTCGCGCTGCTGATGCCGAACTGCCCGGAATACCTCGCGATCTGGTTGGGGCTCGCGCGCATCGGCGTGGCGGTCGCTCTGGTGAATACGAACCTGCGCGGCGCGCTGCTCGCTCATTGCATCAACGCCGTCGCCCCGCGCGCAGTGCTGGTGAGCGCGGCGCTGGCCGAGGCCGCGCAAAGCGCGCGCGCGCTGGTATCCGGCGCCGTGCAGTGGTGGACCTACGGCGCGAGCGCGGGCGCAGCGCCGCTGCCGCGTGCCGATCTGGCCGTAGAGCAGACGCCGGCAGATCCGATTACCACGGACGAATGCATGCCGCCGGCCCTGAACGATCGGGCTCTCTATATCTATACCTCCGGGACCACGGGACTGCCCAAGGCCGCCGTCGTCAGTCACCGGCGCGTGCTGCAATGGAGCCTGTGGTTTGCCGGCATGATGGACGTGCAGGCGGGCGATCGCATGTACGACTGCCTGCCGA
>JASHPX010000307.1 GCA_030037905.1 Gammaproteobacteria bacterium | reverse complement strand
CGATCATGATGACGACCCTGGCGGCGCTGTTCGGGGCGCTGCCGCTGGCGGTGACCACCGGCAACGGGGCGGAGCTGCGCCAGCCGCTGGGCATCTCGATCGTCGGGGGCCTGCTGCTGAGCCAGATCCTGACCCTCTACACGACCCCGGTGGTCTATCTCTACCTGGATCGCTTCCGTCTGTGGCTGCGTCGCCTGACCAGCGGCTGGCGGCGACGGCCCGGGGAGGCGGCGCCGGCTGCCCAGGTCTGAAGTGTCGGCATGATTCGATAGGGAGAGTATTGATGTATGCAGGTGCTGCGCGCCAGCGGGCGCGCTCTCGAACGTCTCTGGTCGGCGGCGCGCTGAGCTGCGCGCTCATTACCGGCACGCTTACCGCCTGCGCGGTCGGGCCCAACTATCATCGCCCCTCCGCGGTGATCTCGACGACCTTCAAGGAGAATCGCGGCTGGGTACCGGCCACGCCGGCGCAGATCCCCGCGAACCAGCAGTGGTGGACCATCTACAACGATCCGGTGCTCGACTCACTGGAAAGCCAGGTCGAAGTCTCCAATCAGACCCTGAAGGCTGCCGAGGCCGCCTACCGCAGTGCCGTGCAGGTCGTCGCGGCGGCGCGCGGTCAGCTGTTCCCCGATCTGAATCTGGCAGGCACGAAAAGCAGCTCCGGAGAGTCCAGCGGCGCCACGCAGACCGCGCAGACGAGCGCTGTAGGCAAGACGATCTCTCCTCCCCCGTACGTCAGATTCAGCAGTGTCGCTCTGGAGGCGCAGGGCAGCTGGGCCCTGGACATCTGGGGCAAGGTCCGCCGCCAGATCGAATCCGATGTGGATCTCGCGCAGGTCAGCGCCGCCGAGGTGGCGGCGGCGCAGCTATCGGCCCAGGTGACCCTCGCCGAGGACTACTTTCAGATGCGCGCGTCCGAGCAGGCGATCCAGATCTACGAGACCTACATCGCCGATCTGGAGAACGCACTGCAGATCGTGCAGAACGAGGTGCGGGCCGGCACCGACACGCTGGCGGACGTCTACGCCGCGCAGGCCCAGCTCGAGAGCACGCAGGTGGCCGCGATCAACGAGCAGCAGACGCGCGCCACCTTCGAACACGCGATCGCGGTACTGATCGGGCGGCCGCCTGCCGATCTGTCGATTCCCGCGGGCCCCTTCACGACCACCGTGCCGGTGGTGCCCGCTGGCGTGCCCTCCGAGCTGCTCGAGCGCCGCCCCGATATTGCCGAGGCCGAGCGCACGATGGCGAGCGATAACGCCCTGCGGGGCGTTGCCACCGCCGCCTGGTTCCCGAGTCTGACGATAACGGGAGACGTCGGCTACAGCTCCGGCTGGATCGCGGGCCTGATGAGTGCGCGCAATGCGGTGTGGTCCTTTGGTCCACAACTAGGCGAGACGCTCTTCGAAGGCGGCACCCGACTTGCCCAGAGCCGCGAGGCACGCGCGACCTACGATGAAGCGGTCGCCAACTATCGAGAGACCGTGCTCTCAGCGTTCCAGTCCGTCGAGAACGATCTGGTGACGCTGCGCGTCCTGCAGCAGTCCAATGCTCTGGACGTCACGGCGGTCAACGCTGCGCAGCTCTCCGAGGAACTCTATACCAATCAGTTCAAGGCCGGCATCGTCTCCTACGCCAGCGTGCTGACCGAGCAAACCACGCGCCTGGCAGCCGAGGTCACGCTGCTGGCCATTCAATCCCAGCAGCTCGTCACCAGCGTGGATCTGATCTCACAGGTGGGCGGCGGCTGGAGCGCCGCGGAGCTCAATCAGCGTAACGAGGGCGTGCCGGCGGACGGCCTGAAGAAAACGGCGGACGACTGACGCGCGCCGGCGCTCAGTCAATACCACTTTCGTCGGGCCGCCTGCGTCGGGCCACTTTCGTCGGTCAGTGCGGGCCGGCTCGATGCGGGCCGGCGCGCTGTGCTCCGAGCTGCATGGCGATGGCGCCCGCGAGGTGTCCCAGCAGCCGGCTCATTGCCGCCACTTGTGCGTCCGCGCCGGCGCCGGCCTGAATCTGCCAGCGCCGCGAGCCACCGCCGTCCGGTATGCTGTCACCGCCCTGCGCGCTGCCGGCAGTCGGCGCGCCTGCACCATTCTGCTGAGCGCTATTCTGCTGAGTGTCCGGCGGTGCGAGCACCGTCCATGCGGCCCGCAGCACGACCTGCCCATTGGCTTCGGGTAGGAACTCCTGCACGTCGATGACGAGCCCCCGGGTGGCCGGCGGCGCCGGTGCCTGCGGCGGCACCACGGTACCGGCGGGTAGACGGGCTGCGAGATCCTCGGAGAGCGTACGTCGGATCATGTCCCCAGCACCAGCAGCAGGTAGCGGATGAAGGGCAGCAGCACCGCCGAGGCACACACGAGAGCCGCGAGCAGCGGCCAGCCGTCGACCCACAGCCCGATCACCCCCGAAGCGAGGCGGATGTTCACCGTGTGCTGCGCGAAGCGCAGTTCCAGCAGCGTCAGCAGATTGGCGGGAAACAGCAGCAGCAGCGTGCTCAGCGCACACGCCAGCGCGGCACTGACGCTGCGCGCATTGACGCGCTCGAGGCGCGAGCTGCAGCGACGACAGACCGCGATGTCCCATCGCCGCAGCGGTGGCAGCTGCTGCAGCGTCCCGCAGTCGGGGCAGGCAATCGTCATGCCGCCATGTAGCGGAGTCGGCGCTGCCGCCGCTACCGCCCTGAACGCCGACTTGGGATAGGCCCCCGCCGAGGCGGGACGGTAGCGCCTACTGTCGCGCTTGCCTACAACGGCCCGCCCGCCGTCACCCTCTGCCCAGCCAGGCGCCGCCCACTACAGAGCGAACTCGAGCGTGACCCCGAGATCCGCCAGTCGCGCACACAGCGCGGGCGGCAGACGAATCGGACCCTGTCCGGGCTCGAACACGCTGACGTTCAGCGTGAGAGTGCCACCCTCGGCCTGGATACGCCGCAGGAACTGGGCATGTCGCCACACCAGCCGCGTGGTCAGCAGCTCGAGTGCCGTGTTGACGTTCATGATGCGCGCCTGGCGCGCCTCCGTCCTCGCGTCGCGCGGACGCAAACCCATCGCCAACGGGCCCGCGGCCCAAAAACGCTCGTCCAGCGTCGCTGCCCAGTAAGACTCACAGTGCACCGCCGTCGCGGCGATGCCGCTGCGTGAACGGCGTGGCTCACCCGCTCCAAACGATTCCTGAGCCTCGCATTCCAGCTCGCGCGAGATCTCCCGCGGGTCGAGCGAGGGGTGGCGCAGGTGCAATGAGATCTGGAACGGCTCCGCGGGCAGCGGGGCACTCTTGGCGGCGGGCATGCCGGCTACTCCAGGGCCGCAATCGGCCTATGAAAGCACGGCGACGGGCTGACGGCAATCATTCGCGAGTTCATTCGCGAATTCGCCGACTTCGCGATTTCGCCGACGCGCTCGCCATCCGCCGGCCCCGGCCAAATCAGTGCAATCCGACCCGGTGTATGAGCAAGGGACCTGCATCGACCGCGGCGGCGCATCAGCACCATGCCCACGCGCCACGGTCGGTCCAGCGCGCACGGTCGAGTCCAGCGCGCACGGTCGAGTCCGCCGCAGCCCAGCTGGCGTGGGGTGTCGGCAGATATGGCAGCGAGGATGGTGAAGCCATGAGACGTCGCATCGCAAACGGTTGCAGGTCCCATCCATTTCGGACGGCCACGCGGCGCGCGGCGCTGCTGCTCAGCGCGGTCGCCGCCGCGGGGCTCGCATGCCCGCAGGCACGCGCGAATTCGGTATCGGGTTTTTCCCTCGGCGGCGGCGTCGGCGACTACGACCTCCGCATTACCAACGCGGCGGCGCTCGGCACGGCGCTGGATACCTACTCCACCAACGACACCGCCTGGCAGGCATTCGTGAAGTACCGCTTCGTGCCCTTCCTGGCGTTGCAAGGCCAGTACATGGATCTGGGGACTGGACGCGCCTTCGCCGGTCCCAACGAGATCACCACGACGACCCAGGGCTGGGCACCCTGGCTGGTCGCTACGCTGCCGCTGGGCTCGACTCACGCACAGGTCGTCGGACCGTTCGAGCTGTTCATCAAGGGTGGTGAGTACTTCTACCAGTTTCACGACGATTTCATCACCCCCGTGGGCGTGTATCGCTACTACAGCAACAACTACGATCACTTCGTGTATGGCGGCGGTCTCGGCCTGGTATTCGTGCGCAATCTGGACGTGCGGCTGGAGTACGACGTGCTGCACCTCCAGGAGACCAATCGCTCCAACGCCCTGTGGCTGACGGCCGCCTTCAACTTCTAGACCAAACCTTAACTTTTGTTAACACGATCCGGGCCGTCATCCGCCGTGGCAGGTTGCGCGCTCGGGCATCAGTCGGCCATCAGGTCGCGGAACTCCGTGCCCGTGATGCGAGTCGCAAGCCGGACAGTGACTTGGATATAACATGACAGGATCCGGCCCCGCCGGCCGGCCACGGAAGCAATTCTGTACATCAGGGAGTCGCCTAATCCCATGAGATTCAATGCCCTGGGCTGCCTGCGCATGGTGGCGGCTCTGCTCGCGAGTGCAGTACTGGTCACCCCGGCGCTCGCCGGCCTGGGCGGCAGCGCCAATTCAGTCACTGCGGACATTGCTGTACTGCATGGACAACTGCTCAGCACCCCGTTCGTACAGTACGACCGGCACCAGATCACGACCAGTAACGCAGTGGTGAACGAATACGTTACGCGCGGCGGTCAGGTGTTCGCCGTCACCTGGCAGGGGCGGATCCCGCCCAATCTGCAGCAGCTGCTGGGCAACTACTTCTCGCGCATACAGGCCGCGGCTGCCGCGCAGGGTCCTCGCCCGGGCAGGCACAGCCACTTCAGTGTGGTGCAGTCGGACCTGGTGTTCGTCAACACCGGCCACATGGGCGCCTTCCGCGGCATCGCCTACCTGCCCGCTCTCGTTCCCGAGGGCGTATCGGTCGGCAACCTGCAATAGCCTTGGCGCCATCGCCCTGGCCTCGTAGACGGAACCACGCGGTCTCACCGAATCAGCTGAAGGATACCGCCATGCGGCAAGTCCCCCGTTGCACCCTCCTCGCCTGCCTGTGCCT
>JASHPX010000306.1 GCA_030037905.1 Gammaproteobacteria bacterium | reverse complement strand
CACGTTCGTGCCAGTCAGCTGCGTGGACACGGTCACTGATGGATGGCACGGCCATGCCTTCCGGAAGATCGACCCGGATGGCGATGAGCGTGGCGTCGCCCGGCGCGTAAAGGAAGTACCGCATCATGGTGCCATGCGTGGCGGCAACGGTTTCCACGACCAGCGTCGCAAACTCGCAGCCGTGCGCCTCCACCAATGTGGCCGCAAGCTCGGGCACCGTGGCGTCGGATGCCGGCTGGACGTCGAGCCAGCCGCCCGCGTCCTCGACCGCGGCGCCGTGGCTCAGGCTCCTCAGCCGCTCGATCCATTCCGGCCGCCCGCTCATGGCGCCCCTCCCAGGCTGGCGGCGGCGTGCTGGATCAGCACCGCGAGCGGCGGTGGCAGGTAGAAGCCGAACACGAACATCGGGATGAAGGCGATGCCGAGCGCCACCAGGCTGGTCTTCGGCAATGACTCGTGGTGCCCCCCGGCCACGGGCTCGCCGAATACGATGCGGCCTACCTGGTAGAGGATGGCGATGAAGGCCAGCACCACCAGCGCCGTCAGCACACCGGTGGCGGCGTACTCGCCGGCGCCGAATCCGACCGAAAGGATCTTGAACTCCGAGATGAACAGGACGAACGGCGGTGCGCCCGCAATCGCCACACTGCCGAGCAGCAGCCCCCAGCCCACGAGCGGCGCGCGGCTGATCAATCCGCGCACAGCCTGGATCTCCTGGGTGCCGAACACGATGGTCGCGATGCCCGCCGCGTAGAAACAGAACGACTTGGTGAAGGCATGACCGAAGAACTGGTACAGGGTGCCGAGCTGGTCGGTGCCGGCGCCGAGGCCGCAGGCGGCGAGAATCACACCCATATGCTCGATGGTGGAATACGCAAACAGGCGCTTGAAATCGTGCACCTGCACCAGCAGGAATGCGGCCACCGCCACGCTCAGCAGGCCCGCTATCAGATACCACTGCTGCGGATGCGGAATCCCGGGGTTGCGCGCCAGTGCGGGGTAGATCCTGAGCAGCATGTACAACGCGCCGGCGGTCTCGACGCCCGATAGCAGCGCGCAGATCGATGCGGGCGCTTGGCTGTGTGCGTCCGGCAGCCAGGTGTGCAACGGCACGAGACCCGTCTTGGTGCCGAACCCGACCAGCCACAACGCGAAGCTGACCAGCAATATGGCGGGCTTGATGTTGGGCGCTGCGGCGACGAGCCCCGCCCACGTCACCGGGTGGCCGGTGTCGTGGACACCGTAATAGAGCACCAGCACCCCGAACAACGCAATCATCTCCCCGACGCTGGTGAGGGCTACATACTTCCATGCCGCCTCGAGAGCCGCAGTGCGATCGTTGTAGGCCACCAGGAACGCGGAAAAGATCGTCGTGAGCTCGATCGAAATCCACAACACCGCGAGGTTCGAGGCCAGCGGCACACCCAGCATCGAGATCAGGAACAGGTTGTAGAGCGGCCAGTACGCGCGGTAGCGCGGCGGCGGCGTGCCTTCCCGCTCCTGGTAGTGGGTCGGCAGGTAACCGATCGAATAGAGCGCCGCGGTGAAGCCGACGAATGCGATCAACAGCAGGTAGACGGCGGCGAAGGCGTCCAGCGAAAGGCCGCCGAAGGCTTCCTGCAGCGGGCCGACGCGATTGACCGCGAGGGCTGCGAGCGAGGACAGCACCAGCACCACGGCGGCGGATATCAGCGTGATCCATGGCCGGGCCCGCTCGGTCACCAGCGTCAGCACGGTCGCGATCGCCGGCACGATGAGGATCCATTCGAGGATCACCGCCGCTCCTTCAGCTCGGCGAGCAGGCCCACCCGGGTCATGCCGGTGACCCGATGGATACTGCGAATCAAGAGGCCGATCACGAGCGCCACGATCGGCACGTCCACGGCGGCGGCGACCTCGGCGAGGACCGAAAGCTCATTCACGATCGCGATGGATGCGAAGAACGCTCCGCTCTCCATGATCAGGATGCCTATCAGCTGTGCCACGGCCTCGCGACGCACCGCGACGGTCATGGCGCCGAAGAACACCGCCATCAAGCCCGTCGGCAGGTTGACCACCGCGAACGGCCGGTCGGCAGCGGCGTGCACCAGAGGATTGGCGGTGATCCAGGCGATGAGCGCTAGTACGCACGCCACCAGCACCGAGCGCGGAATGGACAGCACCTGATCGACCTCGCGGCGCTCGTAGACTTCCTCACCGGCCGACCAGCGCAGCACCAGCGGCACGGCGATGACCTTGGTCGTGAACGTGATCAGTGCGACCCAGTAGAGCTCGGTACTGTGGAGCGCTACGCCGATCAGGATGGCGGAAGCGGTCAGGGCCACGGCATGCAGCATGAAGAAGTACAGCGTGCCGAGCATTTGCCGCGTCACGATGGTCGCCAGGCCGAACACCACGAACAGCGCGGCGATGAACCCGTCGGCGGCGAGCGCGGTCTGCATCAGCCGACTCCCGCGAGGCGCACGCCCATCGCAAACAGCGCGAACACGAACGCCGTGGCCAGGAATTCGCTGATGCGGAACAGGCGCAGCTTGGCCAGCGTGGTCTCGATCACCGCCAGCACCACGAGAAACAGGAACATCTTCCCCAGCACCTTCGGGATCGCGAACAAGATATCGCCCCAGTGTGTGCTGGCGGCGAGTCCCCACGGCGTGATCACGACGTTGAGGAACACGATCAGGACTGCCATGAATTTCATCTCGCTGCCCCAGCGCATGAGCGCCGCGCCGGTACCCGAATACTCGAGCTTGGTGGAGTGGCCGATCATGGCGGTCTCGGTCTTGCCGGCCGGATTGTCCACCGGCAGGCGTTTCTCGTCGGCCAGTACCAGCAGCAGGAAGGCGATGATCACCAGCAGGTGCGCTGGCTGCAGCGTCGAGGCCCACGACGCCGCCCAGGTGGCGTTGACCGTGTAGGGAATGGTCGCGTCGGCGACGTAGGAGAGCGCGAAGAACACCAGCATGAACACCGGCTCTACCAGGAACCCGACCATGCGCGTGCGGCTGGCGCCGATGCCGCCATACACCTGGGCGGTATCCATGGCCGCGAGAACCACGAAGAAGCCGCTCGCGGAAAACAGGAAGCCCACCGCGATCATGTCGCCCGCGAACGCGAAGAACAACGGGTACGCGGTGAGCGCCGGGATCAGCATCACCACGAACAGCGGCATCACGAACTCGATCAGCGGCGCGAACCGGAACAGCCACGTGCTCTGGTCGGACACCAC
>JASHPX010000305.1 GCA_030037905.1 Gammaproteobacteria bacterium | reverse complement strand
GCAGGCGTGGTCGAGGCATTGTTCACGGTGCTGGCGATTCGCGATCAGGTCGCCCCCCCGACCATCAATTACACGACACCGGATCCCGACTGCGACCTGGACTACGTGCCGAACACCGCGCGCTCCCTGCCGATCGACGTCGCGATGTCGAACTCCTTCGGCTTCGGCGGAACCAACGGCACGCTGGTGTTCCGCCGACTGCTCTAACCGCGATGGGCGCGGCCGTGATGGAGCGCGGCCCGCTCGTACGAGCGGTTCAGGCGGGCCCCGAGGCGCTGCGCTGGCTGGCGTATACCGACCCGCAGGCGTTCCCGGTGCTACTCGACAGCAGCGCCGTCGGTCCTCTCGGACGCTATTCGATTCTCGCTGCCTATCCCCAGGGGGCCCTGTGGCTGGACTCGCAGGGCCGACTGCATGCCGAGGGCAGCGCGCAGTTTGGCAGCGCCGCGGAGCGTGCACCTGCCGGCGGCAACACCGGCGGCAACACCGGCGGGAACGCCGGGGCCTACATCGGTGCCGACACCGATCGCAGCGATTCACCGACGCAGTTTCTCTCGACCCTGCAGGCGCTGTGGCGGCAGGA
Organism: Gammaproteobacteria bacterium; assembly: GCA_030037905.1. Taxonomy (GTDB): domain Bacteria; phylum Pseudomonadota; class Gammaproteobacteria; order Steroidobacterales; family Steroidobacteraceae; genus FEN-1191. The sequence continues at coordinate 12,939 of JASHPX010000305.1, read as the reverse complement.
GGCCGGTGCGGTGCTCGCCGGCGATACCCGCTTCGCGCAGGCAGGCGCCACCGGTGATTTCACGCCGGGACCGTTTCAGGGCGGATGGATGGTGTTCCTGAGCTACGAGATCGCGGGGGAGATCGAGCCGCGACTGCGCAGCTGGCTGCCCGCACCCGATGGCGGCGATGAGCGCGCGCCGGTGGCGCTGGCGTTACGTATCCCCGCAGCGGTGCTGTTCGATCACGCAGCCGCACGCGCCTGGATCGTCGTCGAGGCCGGACGTGAGCAGCTCGCCGCGGATCTGCACGACGCGCTGGCCGGCGCTGCGCGAGCCGATTCCACGGCCTGCATCGCTTCATACGCTGCCCAGGTGCCCGTGCCGCTGGAGCTCACGGAAGAGCCGCCCGAACGCTATGGGGCGTGCATCGAACGCGCGCTCGAATATATCCGCGCTGGCGATATCTATCAGGCGAATCTGTCGCGCGCCTGGCGTGGACACTTCGCCGCAGATGCGTCCTGCCAGCTCGCCGCGGGTCTGTACGAGCGGCTGCGCACGGCCAATCCGGCGCCGTTCGCCGCGCTGGCCCATCACCGTGGCTGGCGCCTGCTGTGCTCTTCGCCCGAGCGGCTGGTGAGGGTCGCGGCGGGCCGCGTCGATACGCGTCCGATCGCCGGTACGCGCCCGCGCAGCCGCCGCCTAGGGGCGGACGCGCACGAAATCGCGGCACTGATCGCCAATCCGAAGGAGCGCGCCGAGCACGTGATGCTGGTCGACCTGGAGCGTAATGATCTGGGCCGCATCTGCCGACCCGGCAGCGTGCGCGCCGACCCGATCATGATCACCGAGAGCTATGCGCACGTGCATCACATCGTTTCCAATGTGAGCGGCCGATTGCGTGTCGGCATGACGCCGCTGGACGTGCTGCGCGCGGTATTCCCCGGCGGCACGATCACCGGCTGTCCCAAATTTCGCTGCATGCAGATCATCGCCGAGCTCGAGGCCGAGGCGCGCGGGGCCTACACGGGCACGATCGGCTATATCAACCACGACGGTTCGATGGATTTCAACATCCTGATCCGCAGCCTCACGCTCGCGGATCAGCGGCTCGAGTTGCGCGCCGGCGCCGGCATCGTGGCCGACTCGGACTGGCAGCGAGAGCTGTCGGAAACACGCGCCAAGGCGCGGGGCCTGCTCGCCGCTCTGCAGCTGTCCGCGCCGGCATGAAGCCACCGGCATGAAGCCAACGGCATGAAACCACCGGCCACGACCCTGGTGAACGGCGAGCCCGGCGATCGGGTCTCGATCGCCGAGCGTGCGCTGCAATATGGCGACGGCCTGTTCGAGACCATCAGCTGCATCGGCGGTCGCCCGCGCTGGCTCGATCTGCACTTGGCGCGGCTGCGGCTCGGCTGCGAGCGGCTGCAGCTGCCCTTCCATGACTACGCGGTGCTGTCAGGTGAGATCGGCGCTCTGGCGGTCGCCGTGGCGCCGTCGGTCGAGCCGCGCTGCCTGGTCAAGGTGATCATCAGCCGAGGGATAGCGGCGCGCCGCGGGTATGCCCCCAGCGGCGCAGAGCAACCCACACGCATCGTCAGCCGCTACGAGTGGCCCCAGGACAGCAGCGTCACGGCAGCGCTGCGTGTGAGCGTATCGGAGGTAAGGCTGGGGATCAATCCACGACTGGCGGGCCTCAAGCATCTGAACCGGCTCGAGCAGGTGCTCGCGCAACTGGCGCGGCCGCCCGGGGTCGATGAGGTACTGATGCTCTCGAGCAGCGCGGAGGTGATCGGCGGCAGCATGACGAACGTGTTCTTCGCCGACGAGACGGGATTGTTCACGCCGCAGCTGCAGGAGTGTGGCGTGGCCGGCGTGATGCGACAGCGGGTGCTGCAGGCGATCAGCGCGTCGCAACATGGCGGGACGCCTCGGGAGGGCGCGCAGCAGACACCCATTGACGTCCCGACCGGTGTCACTGTGCGGCACGTCACGCTCGCAGAGCTGACGCGGGTACGGGAAGCCTTCGTGACCAACGTGCGCTGGGGCATAAGGTCGATCGGGTCGCTCGACGGCAGGGCGCTCGCTAGTGATGATTATGCGCAGCAACTGCGGAGGCTGATTGATGCAGCGCAGTCATGACAGCAGACCTCGGACAGCGGCGCCTGTGGCAGGCGCGGTGCTCGTGGGCCTGGTCGTGCTTTGCCTGCTGGCAGCGGCAGGCTGGGGCGCGTGGGGGCAGCTGCGCGCCGCCATGAACCGACCGGGGCCAGGATCGGTACCGGTGCGCATACAGGTGCCTGAGGGTGCTCGGCTACGCTCCGTCCTGGACCAACTGCGGCGCGACGGCGCGCTGCAGCACCCACACTGGGTAGAGCTGTACCTGCGGCTCACAGGACGGCAAGCGAAGATGCAGGCGGGGCTCTACCAAATCGCGGCGCATGCCACCCCAAGCCAGATTCTGGAGCAGTTCGCCGCCGGTCGGGTGCTGCTCAGCTCGATCACCTTCGTGGAGGGCTGGACCGTAGCCCAGATGCGTCAGGCGCTCGATAGCGATCCCGATGTCGCTCACCAGACTCGTGGCCTCTCGGATGAGCAGCTGATGCAGGTGCTCGGGCACCCCGGAGAACCCGCCGAGGGACGCTTCTTTCCAGACACCTATCGGTTCGCCGCCGGCATCAGCGATCGCAAGATCCTCGGGATGGCCTACCAGCGCATGCAGGCCACCCTCGCTGCGGACTGGGCACAGCGCGCCGGTGGACTTCCGCTCGCGGGTCCCGGGCAGGCGCTGATCCTCGCATCGATCATCGAGAAGGAGACCGGACGAGCGGACGAGCGGCCGAAGATCGCCGCGGTGTTCGTGAACCGGCTGCGGCTCGGGATGCGCCTGCAGTCCGACCCGACGGTCATCTATGGGCTCGGCGAGCATTACGACGGCAGCATCCACACACGCGATCTGCAGACCGATACTCCGTACAACACCTACACCCGCGCGGGATTGCCGCCCACACCCATCGCACTGCCGGGCGCCGCCTCGCTGCAGGCGGCGATGCATCCGGCGGACATCGATGCGCTGTACTTCGTTGCCACAGGCGAGGGTGACGGCTCGCACCATTTCTCCGCGACGCTGGCCGAGCACGACGTCGCGCTGCGCTCCTATCTCAAGCGGCTGGGTGTGGCAGCCGCGGGCGCGAGTATCAGCACAGGCGCCGGCGCCGCAGCCGCGCAGCATACGGCGGCACAGGCGACGCGACCGTGAGTCAGAGCGTGGGCAGATTCGTCAGCCTGGAGGGAATCGAGGGCGCAGGCAAATCGACGCTCGCGAATGCGCTGGCGGCAGCGCTGCGCGAGCATGCGCTGAACGTGTGCCTCACGCGCGAGCCGGGCGGCACGCCGCTCGCGGAGCAGCTGCGCTCACTGGTGCTCGCGCGCGGCCCGGAGCGTATCAGCGCGCAGAGCGAGACACTGCTGATGTTTGCGGCGCGGGCGCTGCATGTCGACAATCTCATCCGACCGGCGCTGCAGGCGGGTGACTGGGTGCTGTGCGACCGATTCACGGATGCCACCCGTGCCTACCAGGGCAGTGGGCGCGGCGTCAGCGCCGAGCTGATCGAGCAGCTCGCCGAAGCGGTGCATGGGAACCTCTGGCCGCATCGAACGTTGTTGCTGGACCTGCCGGTGGAGCAGGGCCTCGGGCGCTCGCGCGCTCGCGCGGGCGCGGGCGCGGCGGACCGGTTCGAGGCGGAGGATCGGCGCTTCTTCGAGCGCGTCCGCACGGGGTATCTGAAGATAGCCGCGGCCGAGCCGCAGCGCGTACGCATTCTGGATGCGACGGCGACGCCGGCGCTGCTGGCGCGGGCGGCGCTCGAAGCTCTCGCGGACCTGCTGCCGTAATGGCTGAGTGGGATGCGCCATGGCTTGCGGCGGCCGTGCAGCAGCTGCGACGGGCGCACGCCGCCGGGCGTCTGCCCAGCGCGCTGCTGATCCACGAGCAGCGCGGTACCGGGGGAAGCGCGCTGGCGCAGCTGGCTGCGCAGCTGGCGCTGTGCCGCGCGGCTACGGCGCCCTGTGGGGAGTGCCGCGACTGCCGGCTGGTGCGCTCGGGGCAGCATCCGGACTTCATCCGCGTTGCGCCCATGGAGGACTCCAGACTCATCCGCGTGGAGCAAATCCGCGATCTGCGCGAGCAGCTGGCCTTGACCTCGCACGCAGGCGGGGCGAGCGTGGCGCTGATTGCGCCGGCGGATGCGATGAATGCGAACGCGGCCAATGCGCTGCTGAAGACGCTGGAGGAGCCGCGCGCCGGCGTGACTCTGATACTGCTGACGAGCATGCCCTCGGCACTGCCTGCCACCGTCGTGAGCCGCTGTCAGCGCCTGCGGGTAGCGGTGCCGGAGCGCGCCGCGGCCATCGCCTGGCTCGAGCAGCGGCGCGGCACGGGCCCCTGGGAGGCGGTACTGGATGTGCTCGGCGAGGCGCCATTCGAGGCTCTGGAGATCGATGCGGCCGAGGTGGCGCGGCTGCAGGCCGAGACACACGCAGCACTTGCCGGTCTCGACGCAGGCACACTCGACATTACACGCACGGCGGAGGCCTGGGGACGCGCAGCATCCCTGGAACTGCGGCTCGCCTGCCTTGAGAACTGGCTCACATCGCGCATCGAAGAGGGGATGCGCCCGGTGCGGCAACCACGCGAACTGCGCAGTGGCGCGCACTCGCCGGCAGCCCGTTCGGAATTGAATATGACAAGATTGCTGCGAGCGTTGGATGGCCTGCACGAGCTGCGCCGGTTGCGATTGAGCTCCATCAACCGGCCACTGGCGCTGGAAGTGCTGCTGCGGGAGCTGGCACAGAGGTAACGCCCGGGGACATGAGCAAGGATCCCAATTCCCGGTCCGGCATCAACAAGCCCGGACTGCTCACGCTGACGATCAAGGACAAGAGCGCCCTATACCTGGCCTACATGCCTTTCGTGCAGAACGGTGGTCTGTTCATTCCCACGAACAGCAGCTACCGGCTGGGAGACGAGGTTTTCATGCTGCTGAATGTGATGGGCGAGGATGAGAAGCTGCCGGTGGCCGGACGCGTGATCTGGGTCACCCCCAAGGGTGCGCAGGGCAAGCGCACCGCGGGCATCGGCGTGCAGTTCTCGGACCAGGACCGCGGTCAAACACGCACCAAGATCGAAAACTACCTGGCCGGCGCCCTCTCGGGCGACAAGGCGACTCACACGATGTAACGGCAGCAGCGTCTGGCGCAGCCTCTTCGTACAGCGATTCGGACCCGCCGGGCGAATACATCAGACGTATTCGCCCGGCGGGTCCGAATCGCTGTAAGGATTGCCTACGCCGCGCGCTGCGGTAGCACAGCCGCAGAGTCCCGCTGCACTGCCGGCAGAGGGCGCACCCGCGGGGCCCAGAGCTGCTGCGAGGCACAGTAGTGCCCAACGGCGATCAGGCCGGCCAGCAGCAGCAAGAGCAGCAGTGCGAGCAGCACCGGCCAGGCGAACACCAGGGCATGTGGGCGGGTCCAGAACGTTACCCGCTCGTGCGAATACACCGTACCGTCGACGTAGCTCATCGGTACCGCCGGCGCGTCCTTCCATGATCGGGCGACCCCACTGCACGCGCCGTGAGCACTGTAACGTCCGCGCAGCCTCGGCCACTGCGCGCGAGTGCTCAGTTCGGCCGCGCACGGCTGCGCGGGGCAGCGCGCGACTGCGATTATGTGGAACGGTTAACGCACGCAGCGCGGCCCACGCGCCACGCAATGCTCAGGAGGTGCTGTGCTCGGTGGGTCGGGCGGCGAGCTCGGCGCTGTCCAGGCCGCCTCGCAGAACGAGCGCGTCGAAGCCGCGCTCCACCAGGATGAAGGCAGCGGCGGAGCTGCGCCGTCCGGTGTCGCAGTAGACGACGTATTTGAGGGCCCGATCCAGTGTCGACAGCTTCAGGCGGATGAAGTAGAGCGGAATGTTGATCGAGCCCTCGATCGCCAGATTCTGATGCTCGGACGGCAGACGCACATCGAGCCAGCGGCCGCCCTTGGTCACGATGGCGCGGGCGTCACGGTAGGATACCCACTGCACCAGCGGCTCGTTGAGCAGCTCGCGGAAGTTCTCCTTGTTCAGCCGCATCAGCACCCCGTCGGTCAGCATCGTGACGGTGGCATTACGCTTGGCTTCGGAGATCAGCGCTTCCTCCCCGAAAGTGTCGCCGACGCCGAGCTCGGCGAGCTTCAGGCCGCCACGGTTGAGGGGGGTTTCACGCGCCACCAGACACTTGCCGCTGACGATGGCGTAGAAATAATCGCCCTCGGCGCCCTGCTGAATGATGGTCTCGCCCGCGCGATAGCTCACGCGCTGCATGCGCGTGAAGATGGCCTGAATGTTGGCGGGCGGGATGCGGTGAAACGCCTGCGTCTGCAGCAACATCGTCATCCAGTCCCCGCCCGAGCCACCACCGCTCATCTGCGCCTGCAGCTCGGCGACCTCGTAGGTGCCGGTCTGGTCCCAGGTGATCATCATGTCGAGCAGCTCGCTGTCGACGGCGAAGTACTCGATCGGGTCCACCGCGCGGGCCGTGACCCGACGCGGCAGCTGTGGAGCGAGTGGATGGCGCGCTTCGGCGCTGCCGCCGCGGATGATGGCCACGGTGCGATCGCCCTCGCGCAACTCCAGCATGCCGGAGATCAACCAGTAGGTGCGCTTGTCGCGGTCGCCCTCCTTGAAGAGGTAGCGATTGGCTGCGATCTGCTGGCGGTGGATCTTGCGAGCCAGGGCGATCAGATTGTCCTTCTTCATGCCATCGAGCGGTGAGAACTTTCTCAGCAGACTCGTGTTGGCGGCCCCTTCCTCGCTCATCGGCTCTGACAAACCCCTTTTTGTGACGCAGTTCGATGTTAGCACAGCGTTATGTCGGGCCCGGTGCGACAGTTCACGTATCGAGGCGGTGCCGAGCGCAGTGCGTCGCAGGCTGCGGTTGCGTGCGCAGCACATCTGCGCGGCGCTCAGCGAGGGGCGCTCAGCGAGGGGCGCGCAGCTGCGTCCAACCCGGGTCGGGGTCGAAACGCGCCCCGTAGCGCTGCGCCAGGACCTGCAGCCGCTGCACGCATGTGTCCACGCCGCGCGCGCGCGCATAGTTCAACGGGCCGCCGCGAAACGGTGCGAATCCCGTGCCGAAGATCACGCCCGCGTCCACCAGGTCTGCATCCTCGACGAGGCGCTCGCGCAGGCAGGCTACGCACTCGTTGACCAGGGCGAGGACGAGCCGATCAGCGAGGTCGGTCGGCGCACCGGCAGCGGACTGCGCCGGGGTGATGTCGATGGCCGCGGGTCCTGCCGCTTTGCCGTCGCGCCACAGGTAGAAGCCCTGGCCGCTCTTGCGTCCGAGTCGTCGCTCGCCGACCATGCGCCGAACCGTGGCGATGAACGCCGGCGGTTCCTGCTCGAGCTCGCGCGTGACGATATCCCCTACGTGCAGCAGCACGTCCAGTCCCACGACGTCGCACAGCTGCAGCGGTCCCATCGGCATGCCGAAGTCCACGGCCGCCCGATCGATGGCGGCGGTGCCGATACCTTCGCCCGCCGCGCGCAGAGCCTCGTGCAGGTACGGGAACAGCACTCGATTGACGAGAAAGCCCGGGCTGCTGCGACAGGGCAGCGGCAGCTTGTCGATGCGGCGGGTGAAGCTCATGGCCGCCGCCAGCGTCTCTGGACGTGTGCCTGGAAAATGCACGACTTCCACGAGAGGCATTTGCGCGACGGGGTTGAAGAAGTGCAGGCCGACGAGGCGACCAGAATCCGCGAGCCCAGGGGCCAATGACTCCAGCGTCAGGCTCGAAGTATTGGTGGCAAGCACGGCCCCTGCGTGCAGGCGCGGCTCGGCGGCGGCGAACAGCGCGCGCTTGGCGGCCAGGTCTTCGAAGATGGCCTCGATCAGCAGGTCCGCCGTGCCCAGGCCTGCGCCCTCGACGTCCGCGCGCAGGCGCTGCAGGGCGGCGTCGCGCTCGGCGGCGGTCGGCAGCCGCTTCTCATACAGTGAGCGGGCACGCGCGAGCGCCGGCTCGATGAGCGGTAAATCCCTATCCTGCAGCGTGACGTTCAATCCGCGCAGCGCGCACCAGGCGGCGATATCCCCGCCCATGACTCCGGCGCCAACCACGTGCACGCGCTCGATGGCCGGGTGAGAGCCGCTGGCCGGGGGGGGCGCTGATTTGCCGGCGAGCGCCTTGAGCCGGTCCTGCAGCAGGAAGACGCGGATCAGGTTGCGCGTGGAATCGTGCTGGAAAAGCCCGGCGATCGAGCGAGCCTCGGCGGCATAGGCTGCCGCTCCGCGCGCTCCGTACCGCGACCATAGATCCACGATCGCGTATGGGGCTGGATAATGGTCGCGTCGCGCCTGTGCCCCGACCCTGCGCAGCAGGGCCGGCCGGAGCAGGGGACGCACGAGTGGCCAGCTCAATGCGCGCTCCGACAGCGGCGGACGACGAGGAGGTGGAGAACCATCGATCAGCTGCCGGCCGACCTGCTCGAGCTCCGGGCGGCTGGCCACCAGCCGATCGACGAGACCCACCTGCAGGGCGCGGTCTGCCCGCACGGGCCGGCCGGTGAGCATCAGGTTCATCGCGGCGCGCACGCCCAGCAGGCGCACGCTGCGCACCGTACCGCCGAATCCGGGATGAATGCCCAGTTGCACCTCGGGCAGACCGAGTGCGAGCTTTGCGTCCGCGAGCGCGACGCGGTAGCGGCAGGCGAGCGCCAGCTCCAACCCGCCGCCCAGCGCGAAACCGTGAATCAGCGCCACCGTTGGGAAAGGCAGTGCCTCGAGCTGATTGAAGACGCGCTGGCCGAGCTCGATGTGCGCGAGGGCCTCGGCCTCGGAGGCAAATGCCGTGAACTCGCGGATGTCCGCTCCGGCGATGAAGCCGGAGGCCTTGCCCGAGCGGATCACCAGCCCGCGCAAAGGGGCCTCGCCCCTGGCATCGCCGAGCGCGCCGATGTGGCGCTGCAGTTCGAGCAGTATGGGGCCCGAGAGTGTATTTGCCGAGCTGTCCGGCCTGTCGAGAGTCAGCCAGCCGATACCCTGCTCGTCACGCTCGAACCGGAAGGCTGGCGCCTTACTCACGCCGCAGCCTTCCCATTGAGATGGAAGTCGCAGACCAGCGGCCGATGATCCGAATACGTGACTTCGGGAATGCGGAACGAGGTGGCCTCTATGCCGCTGCTGAGCAGGATGAAATCGAGCTCGACGCGTGGATGACGCGCCGGGAAGGAAGGCAGGCCCTCGCTGTTGGCGCTGCGTAGCCCTGCGGCGCGCATGAACAGATAAATCTCGTGTGTGCCCCAGAACGTGTTGAAGTCGCCGGCGACGATCACCGGCTTGGGGGACTGCACCACGAGATCGTGCAGGGTGCGCAGCTGATATTGGCGGTGACGGAATTTGAGTGATAGATGCACCAAAAAGATGCATATGTCATCCAGCTCCAGCTCGATGATCAGCCGCTTGATGCCGGTATCGAAGTAATGGAATCGCTCTCCGGTCACACGGGGAGCGGCCAGCAGCGCATTGGCCTGCTTCCGCACGATGGGCACCAGCTGATTGATCGACCCGGCGCCATATTTGCACTGGTGGGCGGTGTAGTGGCCCACGGCATTGGCAATATAGGTCGCCTGGTTGAGCATGCCGGTGCGCACCGAGCCGGTGTCGACCTCGATCAGCCCGACCACGTCCGGGTCCTCATCGCGAATAAAGCCGGTGATCTGCTCGAGGACGCGCCGGCTGCTGCGCAGATACCCCGCCCCCGGCATGGGCAGGTGAAATGCCGGCCCGGTGCCGGTCGCGTAGCGGATATTGTATAGAAGCAATCTCACCATCGACATCCGGTCAAAAGGTGCCTAGGCATTCGCCGGGACCGCACAGTACACTCACCGACATGACCCAGCGCGACCCGATCCGCGTCTTCGTCACCCACGCCTTCGAAGAGAGCGAAGACTACGCCCGCGCGTTCGAGTACCTCGAGAGCGCACGCAACTTCTATTATCGCAATTGCAGTGCTGCGGATGTGCAGCTTCCATCCAATACCCAGGAGGCGCTGCACGAGGAGCTGCGGCGGCAGATGAACCTCGCGGAAGTGGTCATCGCGCTCGCGAGCCTGTATTCGTCGCAACGGGCTCTGCTGCTGTTCGAGCTCAATTTCGCCAAGGCCTGCGACAAGCCTGTGGTGCTGCTGCCGCCCTTTGGTCATGAGCCGCTCGAGCCCAAGGTCCTCGAGGGCCTGGTGGACGAGAGCGTGCCCTGGGACGAGCGTGCACTGGTCGATGCGGTCAGGCGTCAGGCGCGCCACGAGGAAACCACGCGCTGGGACACGATCGAGTTCAAGCTCGACTAGGCTTGCGAGTTCGAGCTCGACCGGGCCTGCGGCCCCGCGTGCGCCGCGGCCCGCCGGCTCAGGTCGCGGTCGCCGCCAGGGACCGGGCGCCGCGCGTACCGACGTACGGGTGCTTCAGCCCCGCCAGCGTGCCGTAGAGCTTGACCACCAGCTCGGCGTAATAACAGGCCTCCCTATTGGATAACTTGCGCACCGATGCGCGCACCACGTCATCGCCCGGCAGGGCCGGCTCGCGATGCAACGCCTGGATCATCTCGCCGAACTCCGCGCCGAGGGCCGGCAGATCGGACTGCTGAATGTCCTGCAGGTAGGTACAGTAGGCTGCGAACAGCCGCTCCTTGATCGGTCCCTGGCCCGTCAGCGACAGCGCGGCCGCCTCCAGCCGCCCGTTCAAATCTTCGATCATCAGTTAGCTCCGCCAGAACACGCTTCTCGAGGTCCGCCGTATAAGGTGCTTACAGCGCGAACCTAAAGTGACGTCTCAACAGTTATCGGTTCGGGGAATTCCTGTATCGTCAAGGTTATGCGACAGAAATATAGCGCCTCGAGCCCGCACCGAAATGGTCGGATTTCACAGCTTTCATGGCCGGCTCGCGCATGGCCGACCGGGCACTGAAGCGCGCGGGCCGCAGCGCCCGCGCGCGCGGACTGCGTACGCTGCAGCATCAGAGCCTGCCTGCAGCGACGCACTACGCGATCGACACGGAGGTCTGGTTCCGCGCCCTGGTGCTCGAGCAGTGGTCGGACGAGGACCGCGCGCCCGATGGGCGCTGGGCGACCAAGGATCGCGTCCATGACGAGGCCATCGCATGGTTTCTCGATCGGCAGGGCAGCCGGCCGGTCGAGCCGCGCTCACGCTCGACCGGCGGCCCTTCCCAGGACTTGACATTCTGGCTCGATTCACGGCTGCTCGCGCGCACGCGGCGCCTAGCCACGCGCAGCGGCCTGCGTCTGGCGCACCTGATCGAGCTGGCGATGAGCGCCTACGTGGCGGCACACGTATCCGAGCAGCTGCTGGCATTTCGCCGCCGCGTGCAGGCTGACGCCGGACGGCTGTACCGCGCACGCACGCGTGCGAGCTTGCGTACAGGAGTCGCGCCAGGACGCGCACGCTCCGCCGCACGTGCCCGCTCCGGCGCACGCGCGGCGCTGCGCAGCGAATGAATGTGCACGGCGCATAGGCTCCCATCATCCGCGCGCCGCCGTATGGTGCACCGTGCTGGTGTACGCTCGCGTCGCGCACGGTGATGCACGCGCTGTGATGCACGCGCTGTGATGCGCGCGATGTGATGCGCGCGCTGTGATGCGCGCGATGCGGCGGTGCGTGCGATGCGCTGTCGCGCTTATTTGCGCCCATCGGACCTTCTGATATTCTGACCCGCGCGTCGATCAACCACCCACAAGGGCCAGACCATGATCGTCGCTGAGGCGCAACGGCTCGCGCGGCAGACACAAGGACGGGGTGCAACACCTCCTCATACCCGTCCGAGCCGCGGAGCCACGCGCCGTTGTAACTTTTACAGATCCCCCGTCCGCTCGCGTACCGCCATACTGTCACGTTATCTCGTATCGCCATCTCGTATTGTCACGTCATCTCGAAGTCGCGCAGCGCGGCACGTCATCGCCGCCTGATCCGATGGAGCCGACTGCATGAGCACCCAGCAAGCCGAAGTTCTCAATCCGCGTCGCCCACCCGGATCCACTGTGAGCACGGACCCCGGCGAGTCCGCATCGACGCTGGATCTGCGCGAGCTGCTGCGTGCGTTGCAGGCGGTACGCGACGGAGACTTCTCGGTGCGGCTGCCGAGCGACCAGACGGGTCTTACGGGCAAGCTGGCCGATACCTTCAACGAGATCGTGGTGTGCAATCAGGAGATGGCCGTCGAGCTCGAGCGCGCCGGCCAGCACGTCGGCCGCGAGGGCAAGATACGCCACCGCATGAGCGTGAGCACGCGCGGTGGTTCCTGGGGCGCCATGGAGCGCTCGGTCAATACGCTGATAGACGATCTGCTGTGGCCGACCACGGAGGTCACGCGCGCCATCACCGCGGTCGCCAAGGGGGATCTCTCGCAGACCATGCCGCTGGAAGTGGATGGACGTCCGCTGGAGGGCGAGTTCCTGCGTTCGGCCACGGTGGTCAACGCGATGATCCAGCAGATGAGCATGTTCACTTCGGAAGTCACTCGCGTGGCGCGCGAGGTGGGCAGTGAGGGCAAGCTCGGCGGCCAAGCCGCGGTGCCGGGACTGACCGGCACGTGGAAGGAGCTGACCGACAGCGTCAACTCGATGGCCAGCAATCTGACCGGTCAGGTCAGGAACATCTCGGAGGTCACCATCGCGGTCGCCAACGGCGATCTGTCGCGCAAGATCACAGTGGATGTGCGCGGCGAGATCCTGCAGCTGAAGGAAGCCATCAACACCATGGTGGATCAGCTGCGCTCGTTTGCCTCCGAGGTCACGCGCGTGGCGCGCGAGGTGGGCAGCGAGGGCAAGCTCGGCGGCCAGGCGATCGTGACCGGTGTGGCGGGCACGTGGAAGGATCTGACCGACTCGGTCAATGCGATGGCCACCAACCT
>JASHPX010000304.1 GCA_030037905.1 Gammaproteobacteria bacterium | reverse complement strand
TTCCAGTGGCTGCACGGGCTACAGGTCGATGGGAAGCTCGGACCGCACACCTACGCTGCTCTCACCGTGCCGTTGGCACAACGCGTGCGCCAGATCGAGCTGACTCTAGAGCGGTGGCGTTGGCTACCGCCGATACGCTATCCCACAATCCTGGTGAACATCCCAGAGTTTCGCCTGTTCGCCTTCGCCGGCGATAGCGATCGTGAGCAGGGCATGCTGCGCATGGATGTCATTGTTGGACGGCAATACCCGCGCACGCGCACACCAGTGTTCGTGGCCGATCTGCGCACCGTGGTGTTCCGACCCTACTGGGATGTGCCCCGGAGCATTGTGCTGCGCGAGATCCTGCCGGCGATTGCCAAGGATCCTGACTACCTTATCAGGCAGCACATGGAGCTGGTGGATGGGCCGGCCGATGCGTCGCCCGTGGTGCCCCCAACGGCCGAGAATATCCGCGCCCTGGCAGCGGGGAGGCTACGGGTGCGGCAGCAGCCGGGTCCTGACAATGCGCTCGGTCTCATCAAATTCTTGCTGCCCAACGCGCACGATGTTTACCTGCACTCCACGCCAGCCGTACAGCTCTTCGAGCAGGTGCGCCGCACCTTCAGCCATGGCTGCATTCGGGTCAGCGACCCGGTCAGCCTTGCCCAATATGTGCTGAACGGTGCACCGGGGCATTGGACGCGCGAGAGCATTCTTGCCGCCATGAATGGCTCAAGCACGCAGCGCGTCGGGCTCTCGCACCCTGTACACGTGCTGATTCTTTACGGTACGGCGATTGCGAGCGAAGACGGCCAGCTACACTTCTTCGATGACATCTACGGGCAGGATGAGCACCTACAGACGCTACTCGGCCTACCCGCCTTACCAGAAGCGTACGCGGCCAGTGTCCATGTGCACGAAATCAGAAGCCGGGTAATAACCCACTCCGCCACGCCCCAGGGAGCGAGCCAGTAGATGCAGGCGCGCAGTCGGAAAGCCTTCAAGCCGTACGTCGATTGCACGGCCGACCAGGTGCATGCTGTGCTGAGCGACCCCTTCGGTCGTTCGCCGTAGCATAGCGTTCGTGGCCGGTGATCGGTAGCCCGAAATCACCTCGAAAGCAGTCGTACCAAGTGCCTGCCGCTGCACCTCGAAAAGGATATCGAGCAACCCGGGATCTATCGGATGAACCTCCCCTGTACGAAAATCGCGTAATAGGTGGTTCACGCGCAGCAGACAGTCGGTCTGATACTGACCGCCGGCAAAATATTCGGCTGTTAGCCGCTCGCCGGTGTGCGTATGGACGAACGATACGGTACGGTGATCGGCCCAAGCGCCTCCTGCTCTCGGAGCAGTGGCAGCGTGCGCACGCGTTGCAACGGCCAACCCGCAGGCACCCACCGCCTGCAGAAAGCGCCGGCGGGCTGGGCTGTCGCTATACCGATCGGCTTTGGACATAAAGACCATCTCCTACATAGTCCGATCATACCTTGGCTGCCGCGTCTCTGTGACAATACTGGTCGAACGCCATCGCTGAGGCTACTCGGTCCGCGGGCAAACTCAACGACCTGCTGACTCGACCGCTCTGGCCGGGCGGGACGACCCAGCTTGTCGACCGCCCGCCTGGACCGGAAGCCCCTCAGCACTGCGGCCACCGACAGCCCTCATCATTGGGGTAATAATGCATCGCGCGCGGGACCTCACGCGGATCGATGACGGACAATGAACACCGCAGCCTGCCCAAACCATGCGGACCGAAACACCCCAGGAGTACGCGATTTGTAGGGGCGCGTCCTCAAGAATCTGAACACCGACGGCACACCGAAGCGCTCACCGCAACACGGTCCTCGATCAGTGCGAGGCCTCGTCGAGCCACTGCTGGAACTCCTGCACGGCTTGTTCGAACCGCCAGCGGTAGTATGGAGTACTCGCGTAGTGCTCGGGTCGCGCCAGCGCGCTGCAATAGGTGTGCAGCGTGACCTGGACGTAGGCTCGCGTCACTTCCTGGCCGTCCCTGTGAAGCAGGAAGTCGATTCGCTCCAGCTCAGAGCGCGCTTTCACGCGGGCAGCGTGGACCTAAAATGCTGGGCGCGCTCGACGAGATCGATCATCTGATGCGAGGCATGGACTGTTAGTGGATGCTCGGTAAATCCCGGGCGCGGGAAGATGTAGGTGGCCATGTCGCGAGCAAGTTCGAGCTGCTCGTTCGATGCCTGTGCAAGTAGCGCTATCACCATATTTTCCAAGGCGATAACACGAATACGAAGATGTATCAGCTCGGCGTCTGTTAGTGAAGGGACATGAGATAACTCAGCACTGGAGGGTAAGCCTCGTTGCGTATGGGTGGGCTCCATGCCGGCCTCGGCATCCCATTTCGAGAGAGCCCTCTGCCGCTCAGAGAAAGCGTCTGTAGTACCAGGTGTTTTGTCTACCATGAGGGAATCTCCGGGGACTGAGCTGCACTCGAATCGTTGAGGCCACGAGACGTTCCGCCAATCTCGCGATAGAGGTCAAGGATATTTTGGATTTTGTAGCATCGCAGTGCGCATCAAAATACGGTATCGAAGCATCCGCTGCACGCCGTCTCGGCCGTCGCACCCACCGTATCCCTCGCGGCTGTCTTGGTTCTCCTCCTGGGCTTTCGGGCCAACGGGTCTTTGTACCATCATCACCGTCAGCACCCGGCCTAAATGAGCAGAACATCCCCCGCCATCTGCCGCAGCAGCGCCTTGGCCAGACTATCCGGATTCCAGCACTCCTCGCTCATGACACCGCCGAGCGCTAACAGATCGTAGTCGCGATGGTTAATGAGGCGCGGCAGAGCTTCCGCCGGCTCGCCGCTGCAGTACTGCAAACGCCCGAGGCCTCGATTTCCCGCGGGCAACAGGGAGGCCAATTGACGATGGGCTTGGCTCGCCGCCTCTCCGGAGCGCTCTTGCGCGGAGCCAGCGAAAAGGTAGTCCAATTCAGCGCCGCAGCGATGGGCCAGCGCCTCACACAAGTTCACGACTTGTAGTCCCGTTCGACGATCAGCGCGATCGCTCAAATCCACGGCCGCCGCGAATCGCGGTATCGCGCGCCAAGGCCGACCGGCCGTCAGCAGTAAAGGTACGGCGCACTGTGCGAGCTGCCACTCCAGAGCACTCGCCATTCCTGCTCCCGAATGCCCCGCCTTTACCATAATCTCGGCGGGCGTCCGTCGTAGCTTCTCAGTCAATCCGATGGCTAGGGATGGCACACACATGGCCTCAGCGCCGATCGGTACGTCAGCGGACACGACGGTCTGACATAGCGCCTGAAGATAAATCAACCCCTCAGCGACACGGGCGGCGCGCATGTCTTCCGCAGCGCGCCCCTCAGCGCTACCAGTCGCATAATGCGTATCACACAGCAGCAGCTCCAGCCTCGCCGTAAAGTGACGGGCCAGCAATAACGCCTTGTTTAGGCAGCTATGAACGCGCTCGTCCCGCTCGACGAGCAGCAGCACGCATGACACGGAACTCATAGCACCGCATACTGAGAAAAGCCCCGCTAAGACGCCATGCGCTGCTTCGCCTACCGCCTTGTGGCAAATGCGGATGGCATTTGGTCGGCGATACGGATATCACTCAACAATGACGCATCCTCCGCCCCAGTCACTAGAAGCTCAGGCGCTGCTCGATGCCACTGTGGACGCGGTCATCCTGATCGACCACAAAGGCATTATGCAGGTATTCAATCATGCGGCCGTGCGCATGTTTGGCTATAGCGCCGAGGAAACACTCGGCCGCAATGTCAGCATGCTGATGACCGAGCGCGACCGGGATCAACATGACGCCTATATCTCCCGGTACCTGCGAACAGGCGTTGCACATATCATAGGCATCGGACGCGAGGTCCAGGCGCGACGCAAGAATGGCAGCGTCTTCTCGGCCTTTTTGTCGGTAGGGAGAATCGGCGCTGATCCACCGCGCTTTGTAGGCTTCCTTCAGGACATGACGCTGCGCCATCAGGCCCTGCAAGCTGCCCAGCGCGAGCGCGAACGTGCCAATCGCTACCTGGAGGCCGCTCAGACAATGTTGGTAGGCCTGGATCTCGACCTGCGCGTTACCATGATCAACCGCAAGGGCTGTGAGGTGCTCGGCCGCAATGAGGCATCCCTGCTGGGAACCAGCTGGTACGAGAGTGCCATTCCCGCCGATCAGCGCGCCGAGTTGGCGGTTCAGTTCGGCACCTTGTTGGAGCACCATCCTCGCGGCCCGCGCCATTTCGAGTGCCCCGTGCTCACCCGCAACGGCGCGGTGCGCCAGGTCGCCTGGCGCTGTGTCGTGATCGAGGAACCCCAGGGCATCGCCAGCGGCATACTCTGTTCCGGTGACGACGTGACTGACGGCCGGCGTGCCGAGCAGGACGTCCGCGAGGCTCGCGAGCGCGTCATGCATGTGTCGCGCCTGGCGACTATGGGTGAGATGGCGAGCGGCATCTCTCATGAGCTCAACCAGCCGCTCGCGGCCATTACCACGTACGCGCAGGCGGGTGCACGTCTGCTCGATGCCGCCGATCCTGATCTCGGCGAGGCGCGCGACGTGTACCACCAGATCGCTGCACAGGCACTGCGAGCGGGCGAGATTATCCGGCGTCTGCGCAGCCTCGTGCGAAATCGCACCAGCACGCGCGAGCTGACCGATCTTAACGCTGTCATCCGTGAGCTCGAACCGCTCGCGCGCGCCGACGCCCGTGCAAGTGACGTACGCGTACTGCTGGAGCTCGACCCAAAGCTACCACGCGCGCAGCTGGACCCCATCCAGATGCAACAGGTCGTGCTGAATCTGCTGCGTAATGGTATCGATGCGGTGCAAACCTTATCGCCCGGACAACGCGAAGTGCGCATCCGAACCTGCACCGGCCCCAACGGCGAAGTGCAGATTCTCGTGCTGGACAACGGCGCCGGCATCCCGGAGGAGCTGCGCGACCAGCTCTTCACACCCTTCATGACGACCAAGCCACACGGC
The DNA here is from genome assembly GCA_030037905.1 of Gammaproteobacteria bacterium. Taxonomy (GTDB): domain Bacteria; phylum Pseudomonadota; class Gammaproteobacteria; order Steroidobacterales; family Steroidobacteraceae; genus FEN-1191. The sequence goes on along the minus strand of JASHPX010000304.1, from coordinate 998 downwards.
ACAGGCCTGGGTCTCGCAATCAGCCGCAGCATCGTTGAAGCGCATCGCGGGAGACTCGACTTTGAGCCGAACCAGCCTCGTGGCGCGATCTTCACCGTGACCCTGCCCGCAAGCAGCGCCTCAGGAACTTAGCGTCCACGACCGCCGGATATCTGCGAAGCGGCGCCACCCGGTTTGCCCCGAGATCGAATGACGTTGATGCCCGATATGCATCGCCGAACGATGCCGTCCCGGACTGACTGACGCATTTCAAAAGATCTACAAAAAGAAGAGTTCACGGCAATGGTACCGTCTGCGCGCTCGCTGCCCACCCGGGGGGATTGGGTGATGGCAAACGCATTCACGCATTCCATGCCGTGAACTCCGTGCTGAAGATCACGTTTGCAACCCTCAGCTGCAGCACAAGCTACCAGCTCTAAGATATCCGTGTGCATGCCGGCAACTACGTAGTCACCTTGAGAGGCCAGGCCGGTTTCCCTCTGAGCCGTTATCTATAGGTGAAAGTACGAATTTCCTTCTACGCCTCAGTCGCTGCAGTCTCCATTGCCCGCAACGCATTTCGAGGTGTCCCATGGCCAAGTTTGCGCTCTTCAGCACATTGACGACCGAAGGACGTCAATCGCTGCATCACAACCCCGAGCGAATCAATGACGTCAACAAGGAGATTGAGAAGCTCGGCTGCAAGGTGCTCGCGCAGTACGCTTTGCTCGGCAATCCAGACTTCATCACGATCATCGAGACAAGCGATAGCGTGACCGCAGCACATCTGGCGATAGATGTAGGCTCACGTGGAACGGTCAATATCACAACCCATCCGATCATCGACGTCGCGGATCTGCAAAAAGCGCTGCATACGAGTAAGCACATTGCTCGTGCCGGGGCGCCCTAAAGGAGCGTTTAATGCTAAAGATTGGCATCAACGGATACGGCCGCATCGGCCGTACGGTATTACGCGCACTGTATGAGCAAGCCAAGCGTCAGCAGCTACAAATTGTGGC
>JASHPX010000303.1 GCA_030037905.1 Gammaproteobacteria bacterium | reverse complement strand
TGTATGACCTGGCCTGGGACCATCACTTCCAGCTGCCGGCGCGTATGACCGCATGCGCCAAGAAGTTCGACCAGCCCGCTGCCGCACTGATCAGAGATCTCAAACAGCGTGGCATGCTGGAAGATACCTTGGTGATTTGTGGCAGCGAATTCGGGCGTACACCCTTTGCGCAGGGCTCGCCGAGCGCGTGGGGCCGGGATCATCACGGCGGAAATTACACCTTTTGGATGGCCGGCGGTGGCACCCGCGCGGGCTATACGCATGGGGAGACGGATGATTTCAATTACAACGTCATCGGCAAGCCGGTGACGACTTACGACCTGAATGCGACGATGCTGCGCCTGCTCGGCATTGACCATGAACGGCTGACCTACTTTTATCTGGGCCGCAACTATCGACTCACGGACCAGTTCGGGGATGTCGTCAATGAGGTGATCGTGTAATACCGCGCCCGCTCATCGTCATCGGTTGACCTGGCGTCCATGCCGATGAGCCGCCTGCCTGGCGCGATTTCCACATAGGGCCATGCTGCACCAGCGCCGTGCCCGACTGCGCGTGTGATCCGCGAACAGCAGCGTGCAGGGGTCCAACGACGCGGTCCTGGAGAACCTCGCCCGGTCACGGCTTTTCGCCGCGCAGCGGCCGTGATGGTCCACCCGCCCGAGATGCTCGCGATCCCCCTCGAGGACACCACGCTGCCGGGATACTTCTGTGCCGTGGACACGACCCGCCGACCGCTCGTCATCTCAGTCGGCGGCTATGACAGCACCGCCGAAGAATCCTTCTTCTGGAACGCGGCGGCGGCAGGCGCGCGGGGCTATCACGCCCTGATCTTCGATGGGCCAGGCCAGGGCGAGATGCTCATCGAGCGGAGCCCCACCGGCTGGGCGCTTCGGCGCGGCATGCTTACTCATGGAGTGCCGACGCCGTGGGACTACTTCATCGACGCAGCCCGGTATGAGCAGGAGGATCTCTGCGAGAAAGACTACCTGCGCTTCACGGCTGAAGAAGGAGCCGGCGAGCACTGCGTCAGCGGGAACCGCGCGCTCTTTCACGAGCGGGTGTTCGACTGGCTGGATGCGCGCATTTCTCCCTATTTCGGGGTCAGGTGGAACAGTCCGCCGGAGTCAGCGTCCTCCAGCATCCAGAGCGAGCCGTCGGGCGCCTCTTCGATATCGCGGATACGTTTACCCATGCTCCAGCGTTGAACCGCGGTCGCTCCGCCCTTGCCGTCGAACGTGATGCGGACGATCGCTTCCGAAGCCAGGCCGCTGATCAGGGCGCTGCCGTTCCAGTGCCTGAAAACGTTGCCCTTGTAGAACATCAGATTGCCCGGCGCGATCACCGGCACCCAGTAGATGACCGGCTTGGCGAGATCGGGCCGCGTATCGGGACTGGGAATCGGCACGCCGTCATAGTTGACGCCATAGGAGACCAGCGGCCAGCCGTAATTCTTGCCGCGTTGGATCAGATTCAGTTTGTCGCCGCCGCGCGGACCATGCTCGACCTCCCAGAGCCGGCCATCCGGAGCGAAGGCGAGGCCGTAGGGCGTTCGATGGCCGGTGGTCCACGTTTCGGCCGGCGTCAGATTGGGCCCAGGGAACGTATAGGTGCTGACCACCGGCGCCGTCTTGGCCGCCTCGGTATCCAGCGCCGGATCGATCAGGGGAATGGTGCGCGCGCCGACCTTGCCTGCCATCGGGTTGCCCGGTGCGGGCTTGCCGTCCAGCGTCAAGCGCAGGATCTTGCCTTCCGGCTGATTGGGGTCCTGCGCGGGAGTGAAGCGCTGGCGGTCGCCCACCGTAAGAAAGAGGTACTTGCCGTCCGGCGAGAAGGCGACCTGCGCGCCTTCCTGGCCGCCCTTGCCCTTGGGCATTTGGCGCCATAGCACCTGGAATCCATCCAACGCCGGCCGTGCGCCGGCGAGGTCGAGCCGGCCACGACCCAGTGCCAGCCCCCCGCCGTAATCACCGGGCTCGACATAGGTGAGGTAAATAGAGTGGTCGGTCGCGTAATGGGGCGACAGGAAGACCCCCAGCATGCCGTTCTGTCCCTCGTAGTAGCTGGGAGGGACGCCTCGGATTTCGGTCTTGGCGCCTTGCGGGGTGACCAGATCCAGCCGGCCGACTTTCTCGGTCACCAGCATGCGTCCATCGGGCAGAAAGGCGATACGCCAGGGCAGATCGAAAGTCGCCACCTGCGTGATGTTGAAGGGAAGGTCAGGATCGGGCTTCTGTTCGCCGGCATTGATCTGAGCGTGGGCCGCGCTTGATAGGAGAACCGTCAGAAAAACCGCATTCGCCAGCTTCATCATTTTGTGTGCTTCCCTTGCTTCCCTTGCGTGCGATCGGACCGAAACATCCCTGGTAAGCCCCGCTCAACACCATCGCCGACGTGGTGTACCGCGACCGATAGCGTCATATTCTAACGTATATAGCGGAATTCGGAATTGCCCGCGCTTGGGCTATTGCCCTTGAAAAGACCGGGGGATCGGGGGGATCATCGGCGCGCTCTGGTTTGGCGAGCGGCTGGAGGTTCACATGAGCGCGGACGAAACGGACAATCAAGGCACTTCCGACGAAGCTGGCAGTGAGGGCGCGACCGGCGTCACGCGCAGGGGTCTGCTCAAGAATGGCCTGGCGATGGCAGGCAGCGTCGCCGCGATCGCGGCGGGCGCCGCGGGCAGTGCCCGCGCGGACGATTCCCAGCCGTATTCGCCGCTGTATGCGCAGGCCGGGGATTCGGTCGGCGGGCGCAAATTTCGCGCGTGGGTGTCGCGCGGTGAAGGTCCGGGGCGTACCACGTTGCAGGAGCTGGCGCTGCGTCCCATCGGCGGCCGGCAGGTCGTGGTCCGTACCGAGGCGGCGAATCTTTGCTACACACTGTCCCCGGCGATGCTCGGCATCGTGCGCCAGTTCCAGGGTCCTCAGCGACCCCTGACAGCCCAGCAGCGCGCTCGGCGCGATCGTCTGAACAACATGGCCACCATTCAGGGACATGGCGGTGTGGGTATCGTCGAGGCCATCGGGCCCGAGGTGCGGCGGGTCAAAGTCGGCGATCGGGTGTGTGTCTCGGGCACTCCGCAGTGTGGCGTCTGCTACGCCTGCCTGCGCGGACGCTCCGATATGTGCCAGTTCCTCGGGCCCGCCAACACCCCTGAGGGCATGACGCCGGTGGCGGACATGCGTGACGGCACTCCCGTGTACATGAACTCGCAGATCGGTGGATTCGGCGAGTACATGGTGACCGTGGAAGAGTGGGTGGTACCGATCATCACCAAGGCACCGGCGGCGCATCTGGAGGTCGCCTGTGCCTGCACGAGCGTGGCCGGACTCGGTGCCACGACCTCGCAGGGGATCGCAGTGCTGCCGCCGGCTGCCAAAGTTGCCGTCGTGGGATGTGGACCTCTCGGACTCAGTGCGATTCAGGGGGCGCGCATCGCCGGCGCGAAGATGATCATCGGAGTGGATCCGATCCGCGTGCGGCGCGAGGCCGCCATGAAGGTCGGAGCGAGCCACGTGCTCGATCCGAACGAGCCGGGCGACGTGGTCGACAAGGTGCGTGAGCTCACCAGCGAGGAGAATCCGAGTATCTGGGGCGGCGGCATCTACTCCGCACCCTTCCAGGACGGCGGCGCAGACTTTGTCGTGGAGGCCGCGGGTGGGGAGTGGCTGCCACCGGCGCTGGAGCGTGGCCCAGACCCCACGGGTCTGCTGCCGATGCAGCAGGCTTACGACATGCTGCACGGAACCGGGCACGCCGTCCTGACGAGCCTGGCGTTCGGCAATCTCTCGTTCAATGCCGGCGTGTTTGCGCTCGCCGGCCGCTCCGTGCACTCGGGCCAGGCCGGGGGCTGCAGCCCGCTGCGCGACATCCCGAAGTTCGTGAGCTTTCTCGACAACGGCAGCTTCGATCCCACGCCGATGCTGACCGCTCCGGTCCCGCTGGAGAAGGTGCTCGATACCTACCAGGAAGTGGCGCGTCGGGCCACGATTCTGGCGGTATTGGTGGCCTGAGGCCGTCCTCAACCCTTGGGTAGCACGATCGGGCGGTCGCGAAGCAGCAGCACCCAGTCGCCGTTCTCCATGAGCGCCTCGCGCCCGAGCTCGCGGATCAGCTCGAGCTCGGCCGCGCGACGCGCGGGCACGTGCGGCTCGTGCTCGAGCCGCTCGACGAAGCGGTGCGCGCGCCGGAAAATGCCGGCGAAGCGGGCGTACTGGTTGGCCTGTGTGCGCAGGCCAAAGCGCTCGCCGTAGGCTTCCCACAGCGCCGCGCCGATCGGCGCAAAGCCCATGATCAGCACCGCCCAGTGCTTCCACTGCAGCGCGCGCGTCAGCGGGTGCCAGAAGATCACCATGCTGGCCGCCGCCACGAGGCCAATCGCCATGCACAGGCCCGACCAGCGCTCGATCGCATGGATGCGCTGCTTCTGCAGCGTGGTGTGACCCGCGTAGTAGCGCGTCTGGTCCTGCACCCAGTAGCGCAGCGCCAGCTCCGGACTCGCGACGCTCAGTCGCGGGGTGGTGCTCGCGGCGCGCAATGCCTCACGGATCCAGCGCAGCTCGTCGAGCTGCTTGCGCAGGTACGAGGAGGACGCACTGTCCGGAAGGCCCGCCAGGTGCCAGTAAAACTGTACACGCAGCCCCTCGGCGAGGGCACGATAGTCCAGATAGCGGCCCTGCACGTCCCGGCGGCGCTGCCATAGCAGCACGATGGTCAGCGAGGCGAAGCTGGCCAGGTACGCCACCGGCAGCCAGCGTGAGGGCAGCATCTCCGCGTACAGCTCGAAAATCAGGGCAAGCGCCGCGGCGAGCAATAGCGTCAGGCGCATCACGCTATGCGTGATGCGCTGGTAGTGTCGCGCCAGCAGGTCGGCATAGGCGAAGGCGGTCGCGAGCATGCGGTCGCCGAGCGGGCGCGTTTTGATGTCCGGTAAGAGGGATGCGGCTGCGGCGCCGATCTGGGCTGTGAGCCTGGCGCGTGCCGGTTCGGCATTGAAGCGCTCGAGACGCTCGCAGATGCGATGGAAGCGCTTCTCGCCGTCATCCGGCGGGAACATCCACACGGCTGCACGCATCGCGCCGTGCACATCACCGGCGCGCACGGCATGAATGTGATAGACCGGACCGGTGTCGTCCGGATCCAGCGCGCGAGGCCGCTGGTCGCGCGAGGCGGCCGAGCCTTCCAGCTTGAAGCGCACCACCGCCGCGGTGCCCGCGCCGACACTCGAGCCCGGTTCACCGTCCCAGAGCGCCAGCAGCAGATGGCAGTGCTGGGCGATGAAGGCGCCGGCGTCGGTGTAGCGCTGCTCGCGGTCCGGCCTCGCCGGCGGCTTGGCCGGTGCCTCGGAGAGATGTCTGCTCTCGGGCACGAGCAGGATCTGCTCGGGGCGCAGGCGCTGCATGATCGCGCGAAATCGCGCCACGCTGTCCGGGAAGTCGCGCTCGTATTCTTCGGCGACCAGGGGTAGCGGCACGAACAGCTCGCAGCCATGCTCCAGAGCGACCTCGGCTACCAGCTGGTCGGCGCCCTCGGCCAGCGCCGAGAGCACCCGCAGCGGGGTGCTTGGATAACGCCCTCGCAGCTGCTCGAGCAGCGCGGCCACGCGGCGGCGGTAATCGGGCAGATCTGCCTCGCGCAGATGGCGGTGACCCGCCACGCCGATGACGATCGGCAGGCGGCCATCCGCAGCGCCGTCTGCGGCGCGCTCGCCGTCGGCCCGGGTCAAGGCAGCCGCCGGTATTTCGGCCGGCAGCGCTCGAGGAATCGACTGCGCTCGGCGTCGGAATCGAGCTCCCGGGCAAGCCGCTGTAGCAGCTCCTCCAAACTCGCCGCCCCGGCGGTGGCACGGCGCACGAGGTGTGCGGCGATCGGCCCGAGCTGAGCGGCGAGCTCTCGCTCCACATCCTGCAGCTTCGCGGGGTCGATGCCCCCCGTGGCCTGGGCGCTCGGCGCCTGAGTGCTCAGCGCCTGGACGCTCGGCGCCTGGGCGGCAGGAGCCGGTGAGACGAGCGCGGCCGGCGAGGCCACGGGCGTGCTGAGCGCGCCGGCCGATGGTGCAGACGGCGTCACCGCCGGCCGCAGCATGCCGTGCAGGTAGTGGCACAGCCGGTCGAGGTGCGCAGTGCGCGGCGGCGGGAATGCGTCGAGCCAGTGCTGGGTGCTCAGAAAGTATTCGAGGCTGCGCGAAGGCAGCACGTCCTCGATGCGAAACGGCAGTATGCGCAGCTGCTTGTGCACGGCGCGCTCGACCTCGCGGCGCACCTGCGCGGAGCTGTTGCTGTGGGAAGAGAACACCAGCACCATGATGCGCGCGCTGGAGATCGCATCGATGATCTCCTCGGCCCAATCGGCCGAGGGCGACACGTCACGCGGCGCAATCCACACGGGGATGCCGCTGGACTCGACGTGCTCGGTGAGCTCGAATGCACACTCGCGATCCGGCTCCGAATAGCTGACGAACACTTCGGGGGTCATGGTGTCAGGAGCCGATCAGCTTCAGAGCCTTCTCCAGGCTCTTGCGCAGCCGGCTGAACGAGGCCGCGAGCGCCGCGAGCTCCCGGCCGCCGCCACCCGGGAAGTCGGGCACGCTCATGTCACCGAGACTCACCTGCTCGGCGAGTCCGGATATGCGCTGCAGCGGCCGCACCACCAACCAGTAGAGCGCAGCGTTGACCAGCACCAGCACCGCGACCAGCCCTGCGATCACCGCGCTCATGACGCCGCGGAAGATGTGGGCCGCGCTGGCGTTGGCGTCCGCAAACGGGGTCGATACGATCTGCGCCCCGATCACCTCGTTCACCTGCCAGCCGAAGCCGTTGTCCTTACCGTAGCGGGCGATGAGCGTCGGCGGGGCTGCGCTGGCCAGCCCGTGACACTCGAGGCAACCGGCTTCCGCGCGGATGGGGCGCGCCAGATACAGCGAGCGGCCGCTCGGCGTGTCACGCTCGCCCTGCAGCTCCTGCGTGGCGGGATTGTTGCGGAACTGCTGGATGATGTCGGCTTCCCAGTCGGTAGCGCGGTCGCGCGGGTTGGTCGGATTGAGGGAGGCTTCCTTGTAGTAGAACTCCGGATGCTGCCGGCGCAGCTGCAGGAAGTGCTGCGTGGCTGCATAAAACGGGATGCTCTGCGGCAGGAAGCGGGTCTTCATCTGCTCGGACAGCAGCGGTGCGATCTCATCGGCGGTATAGGTGCGCATCGCCAGCGCACTGTCGATCATGAGCTGCGCGGTCTGCACCACTCCGCGCTTGGCATTGGCGCGCAGCAGCGCCGAGCACACCGACGCCACCAGCACTCCCGCGAGCACGAGCACCGTGATGAGCAGTGCATTGACGCGTAGGAGCAAACTCATCGCCGCGGCCCCCCATCTGCCCGCAGTCGTGGCAGGGCAGCTGTCGATCACCGGATATTGTGCACCTGCGCGTGCGGACCCGGCGTAACTATTTGCTTGAGCCACGATTAAGCCGTCTGGTGGGCGGATCCAGGGGCTCGCGGCCAGGGGGCCAGAGGCCAGGGGTCAGGGGTCAGGGGTCAGGGGTCGGCGGCCCCGTCCACCCCCTTCCGGCCCCTCATGCGTCCCCCAACCCCTCTTCGATCTGATGTAGCGTCAGGTAGCACGGCAGGACCTGGTGCACGCTGGCGTTGGGTTCCCGGCCTTCCCGAATGGCCGCGAAGAACTCGCGATCCTGCAGCTCGATACCGTTGAGCGACACGTCCAGCTTGGAGAGGTCCACTTTCTCGTCTTTGCCGGTGACCAGCTCGTCGTAGCGCGCGATGTAGGTACCGTTGTCGCAGATATAACGGAAGGAAGTGCCGAGCGGTCCTTCATTGTTGAACGAAAGGGCGAGCGTACACAGGGCCCCGCCGCGGGTCTGCATCTGGACGGACATCTCCATCGCAATGCCGAGTGCGGGATGATGCGGGCCTTCCAACCCGCGAGCGGTGACGATCTCCCCACCGGCCTGATAGCGGAACAGATCCACGGTATGGGCCGCGTGGTGCCAGAGCAGGTGATCGGTCCAGGAGCGCGGTTGCCCCTTCGCGTTCAGATTGGTGCGCCGGAAAAAGAATGTCTGCACATCCATGTGCAGGACGCGCAGCTCCCCGCGCGCAATGCGCTGATGGATCCACTGATGCGAGGGGTTGAAACGTCGCGTGTGCCCGACCATGCACACCAGGCCGGTACGCCGCTGCGCCTGCGCGACCGCTTCGGCGTCGCGCCAGCTGTCTGCCAGCGGAATTTCCACCTGCACGTGCTTGCCTGCCTCGAGGCATTCGATGGCCTGACGGGCGTGCATCTGCGTCGGGGTGCAGAGGATCGCAGCCTGCACCCCCGGAAGGCTCAGCGCCTCGCCGAGCGAGGTGGTCACGTGCGAGATGCGATAACGGTCGGCGATCGCACGAGTCTTCTCCAGCTCGCGCCCCACGAGTGAAACGACCTCGATGCCGCCGATGGTGCGGATGGCTTCCAGATGCTTCTCGCCGAAGGCGCCCGCGCCGGCCAGTACGATCTTCATGGTTTCCCTCCGGCAGGATTTTCCAGGATCAGATGTCCGACGGCCGTATTGGACGCCGGCACGTGATAGAAGCGATAGACCTCGTGTACCTGCTCAGCCAGCGCCCCGCGCATGATCAACCACATCACCAGCTCGATGGCTTCCGAGCCCGCTTCGCGCACGTACTCGATGTGAGGGATCTGGGCCGCGCGTTCGGGATCATGCACGATGAGGTCCATGAAGCGCGCGTCGAACTCCCTGTTGATGAGCCCGGCGCGCTTTCCCTGGAGCTGGTGACTCATGCCGCCAGTGCCCCAGACGTGTACGTTCAGATCCTCATCGAAGAGCTCTACTGCCCGGCGCAGCGCCCGCCCGAGCTGATAGCAGCGCCGTCCGGAGGGTGGCGGATACTGGATGACATTGACGGGAAATGGAATCACGCGGCACGGCCAGGCCGCAGGCTCTCCGAACATCAGCGACAGCGGCACCGTCAGTCCGTGGTCCACGTCCATGCGATTGACGATGGTGAGGTCGAAATCCGCCTGGATGAGCGCCTGGGCGAGATGGCTCGCAAATTCCGGATAACCCTGCACGACCGGCACCGGACGGGGGCCCCAACCCTCGTCCGCCGGCGTGAAGCGCTCCGCACAGCCGATCGCGAAGGTCGGAATGATCTCCGGGGTGAAGGCGGTCGCATGGTCGTTGTAGACGAGGAAGATCACGTCCGGCCGGTGCTCGGCGATCCATCGCTTGGAGAACTCGAAGCCCTGGAACAACGGGGCCCAGTACGCATCGCGCGTCTTGCCCTGATCGATCGCCGCGGCGATCGCCGGTATGTGCGAGGCGGTGACCCCGGCAGTGATCCTAGCCATCCGAGCGCTCGCCGATGTAGCGGTTGCCTTGCACCGATCGGCCACCTTTCAACATCATTTGCGCGTATTCCTGCTGCGACATGCCGGTCATCGATGCGGCGGCATACTGATAGCTCTTACCGTCGGTCGCAAAGATCTTCGCGAGGAAATAGATGTTGCCGCCCAGGGAGATCATGCGGTTGTAGTCGCGGGCCAGCACGGCCTGTTTCTGCTCCTCGGTGAGCGACCAAGCATCCAGGTAGGCGCGCTCGTCGGCCTTGAAACGCTCGCGGTTTTCCGCCTTCATCAGCGACATGCAGAACATGTTGAGGTGATAGCCGCGGCGCGCCAGGTCGGCGTCGAAAATGGTCGTGCCGGGAATGTCCAGATAGGGCTTTTCGAGCGCCATGCTACCTCCGCGACTAGCGGCTCCAGTAGAGCCGCATCGGATTATCGACCAGCAGCCGGTGCTGCAGTTCGGGGGTGACCGCGATGCTCGGAATATAGTCCACGAGCTTGCCGTCGTCGGGCATGTGAGTCTTCAGATTGGGATGCGGCCAGTCCGTGCCCCAGAGCACCCGATCAGGAAAGCTCTCCACCAGCCGCCGTGCGAATGGAACGACATCCTCATAGCGCGGCGGACCGACGCAGGAGAGACGCTCCGGACAGCTGACCTTGCTCCAGAAGTTGGAATGCTCGCGCATGAGGCGCAGGAACAGGCCGAATTCCGGGCCGTCGAGGGGCTTGCGCACATCCGGCCGTCCCATGTGATCCACGACGACGATGGTCGGCAGAGAGCTGAAGAAGTCGTACAGCTGCGGCAATTCCGCCGCCTCGAAGTAGATCACCACGTGCCAGCCGAGTGGCGCAATACGCCGGGCGATGTCCAACAGTGTTTCGCGCGGTACGCTGTCGGCCAGACGCCGCACGAAGTTGAAGCGTACCGCGCGCACTCCGGCCGCATCCAGCTCCCGCAGCGCCTGGTCGGACACGTCCGCGCGCACCGTGGCGACCCCGCGAGCCCGTCCCGCGGCGCGTCGCATCGCATCCACGAGCGCGCGGTTGTCGGCGCCGTGGCAGGTAGCCTGTACGATCACGTTGCGCTCGAATCCGAGCAGATCCCGGAGGGCGAACAGCGCCTCGGCCGGCGCATCGCAGGGGGTGTACTTGCGCTCCGGCGCATACGGAAACAGATCGCCCGGGCCGAACACGTGGCAATGCGCATCGACCGCCCCCGGTGGCGCGCGGAATGAGGGTTTCGAGGGGTGGGGGTGATAGACCAGCCAGCCCTCGTCCATCGTGAACGTGCTCATCGCTGCCTCGGGGCTCTCACGCCGGCGCCATACCGTGCTGGCGCTTGATCGGTGCGGTCTCCTGCGAATGCAGGTACGTGAGCAGCGCGCCGGCCGCCGTGGGCTGCTGCGACAGCGAGCAGATCGCACCGCTGAAGATGGTCTCGATCGCACACGCCGCCGGAAGATCTCCAAGCACCTCGACGCCAGGCTGCGTCTGCAGCTCGCTGCGCTGCTGAAAACCCAGCGTGACCTGCCCACTGGCCACCAGGCTGCCGACCGGCACACCGGGCTTGGCCTGCACCAGCCGCGATCGCACCTGCTCCTCGATTCCCCAGCGCTGCAGCAGGGCGATCAGCCCCGCGCCACTCGGGCCGGTGGAATAGCCGATGTGCGCGGCCGCGAGCACGGCGGCGCGCAGCGCTTGCTCACTGCTGACGTCGGGATGCCGCGCGCCAGCCGGGACTGCGACCGCCACGCTCGAGCGCACCAGATCGACGCGGCTGCCGGGCAGCAGGTGGTTGCCCTGAGCCAGCCGCTCGATCGCATCCGACGCGAGTATCACGAGGTCGAGCTGCTCACCCTCCGTGACGCGCCGCAGGGCATCGACGCCGCCGATCGATACGAGCTCGACCGTCTGACCGGCGTGGCGCTGGTAGTGGTCGACCAGCGCGCGCAGCAGCGCTGCCGTGGCCATCGAGGAGATGGCCCGCACAGCCGTGGGGGCTCGAAGCTCGGGGCTCATCGGTCGCGCTGGGCTCATCGGTGGCGCTGGGCTCATCGGTGGCGCTCTTTGGCCGCGGCTAGGCGGCTCTGCCGACCAGCAATTCGGCGAGCTGCACCGCGTTCAGCGCTGCCCCCTTGCGCAGGTTATCGTTGGAAACAAACAGCACCAGGCCATGGGGTACCGTAGGGTCCCTACGTATGCGTCCCACATAGCTGGGATTCCTGCCGGCGGCCATCAGCGGTGTTGGAACATCGACGACCTGGACGCCAGGAGCGGAACGCAACAGCTCGATGGCGTGGTTTACCGGCAGCGGCTTGGCGAATTCGGCATTGAGCGATAGGGAATGTCCCGTGTACACCGGCACCCGCACACACGTCCCGGCAACCGGCAGGTCGGGAATCTCCAGAATCTTCCTCGTTTCATTGCGCAGCTTGAGCTCCTCATCGGTCCAGCCCTCATCGCCACTGTAGGTGCCCGCGAGGGGCAGTACATTGAAGGCGATCGGCGCGGCGAACTTTTTGGGCTTCGGTAACGACACCGCATCCCCGCTTTGAGCCAGCCGCGCCGACTGGTCTGCGACCGATCGGACCTGGCTCTCCAGGTCCTCGATTCCCGCAATGCCGCCGCCGGAGACCGCCTGATAAGTCGAGGCGACCAAACGGATCAGGCGCGCTTCGGCGTGTAATGGCTTGAGCACCGGCATTGCGGCCATGGTCGTGCAATTCGGGTTGGCCACGATACGCTTGGGAATGGAGCCCAGAGCATGGGGATTCACCTCGCTGACGACCAGCGGAACCTCCGGATCCATGCGCCAGGCCGATGAGTTGTCGATCACGACGGCGCCGGCGGCCGCGACTCTTGGCGCGAGGGCACGTGACGTGGAGGCTCCCGCCGAGAACAACACGATGTGCAGCCCTGTGTAGTCCGCGGTAGCGGCATCCTCGACGCAGACCTCGTTTTGGCGCCAACGCAGCGCGAGGCCGGCGGAGCGCGTAGAGGCAAAGAAGCGGATTTGCTCCACGGGGAAGCGACGCTCCTCGAGGATGTCACGCATGGCCTGACCCACGAGACCGGTCGCACCGACAATGCCGAGCCGTACTGCCATGGGCGCTATTGTTTCACAGGGGGGGCTTCGACTGCCGGTGCGTGTCAGTAAGTCTCGCCCAAATATCGCGCCCGGCTGGAGTGTCCTTGCTCCCACGTGCTCCAGCCCGAGATCATTCCGTATTCGACGTGGTTCATGACGGCCATGATCTGGTGGATCTTCCCGTGCTCGATCCGGAAGGTCTCAGCGATCTCCCAGGTCCAAGGCTGACGCGGGCCGGCGGTCACGGTGCGGCCGTCGGGCGTCTGGAAGGTCCGAGTGTTTCCGGCCGAGTGATCGAAGAAGACGAAGCTGAACACGAGCCCTCTCTCGGGGTCGACCGCGACGAACCTGCGGTCGCGAATGCGAGTCACGAAGTGCAGAAGGCCGGACTTGAACTGCTCCATGCAGCTCCACTGGGCGGAGTACATGTCGGCGGTCCTGGGGTCGGGTCGCGTCTGGCCCGGTGGGGTCGGCACGTTCGTGGTGAACGCGCCGTTCTCGATGCGGTTACAGTCGCTGGCGAACGGATAGACGCCCTTGCCGTCATTCTGTTGCATACCGGAAAAATACATGTTCGCGATGCGCACGAGATCGTCGCGCGACATGCGCTCGCGCGGCGGAATCGTGGATGTCCAGGCGTAACCGAGCTTCTCGAAGCCCAGCGCCGACCGGTCGCTACGCTGGACCAGCGTTTCGATCTGCGCAATACGGTGGTTGCGGATGGTGAGGTGCAGCGCGAGCATGGCCGGCATGCCGGCCTCACGGATGGAGCCGAGGAATGCGACGTGACCGGCCGCCGTATCGGCGACGACCATGCGGAACGTGCCCTTGCCGGTCATCGTGCGCCACAGTCCATCGCCCAGCTCGAGCTGCTGGCCATTCTCGGTGAATCTCACATCCTGCGTGATCGGCAGGCGTGCGGGGTCGTGTGCGAGGAGGGCGTCCAGATACTGATCGACGAAGCCTTCGAGGCAGGCCCGGTCGCAGGTCGCCGCGGGAGACGCCGCCTTCGCCGGGCGCGGTGCGATTGCGATCGCACCGAGCGCAAGGGCTGCAAGCACCGTCGCCACTGCTGCGGGAACGTGACAGATGCGCATCGTGATACTCCCCCAAGCTGTGCGCGTGCGACCACGCGAGCGGTTGTCATCAGTCGGGATCAGCCAGGCGAGCATGCTGCCGGAAGAGGTCATCGGCAAGCTCAGCGGGGTCTGCCTGGCGTCTCGCCTCTGGTTGCGTTTGAGATCATATGATGTTTAAATCATTAAATGCCCAGGTCATCTGCGGCCGTTCCGATGACGCTGCGGGAACTGCGGCGCACCCTGGGTCTGCCGCAGCGGGAGATCGCACGACGGTTGCAGAAGGGGCAGGAGGAAATCTCGCGCATCGAGAATCGCGCCGACCTGCTGCTGTCGACGCTGCAGAGCTATGTGCGTTCGCTCGGCGGCACGCTCGAGCTGCTATGTCGTTTCACGGACCGCGCCCCGGTGCGCCTGCGCACGAACCCGTCCGCGGCAAATCCTCCATACCGGACCGGCAAGCCGCTGCCTCGATTGCCGGCAGCGATCACACGCCACGCAACGGCGATCGTGGCCCTGTGCAAGCGGTCCGCCGTGCGGCGACTCGCGGTCTTCGGCTCCGCGCTGCGCCCGGAGTTCGACCCTACCCGCAGCGCCATCGATTTCGCAGTGGAATTCGCCGGCGCGGCGGAGCGCTCCGCTGCACATCGCTCCGCTGCACACCCATCCGCTGCACACCGATATTTTGATTTCAAAGCCGAGCTCGAGGCGCTCCTGGGCCAGCGCGTGGACCTGGTCGAACTGGCTGCCCTGGTCGACGCTACGCTGAAGCGCGTCATCGAAGAGAGCCAGATCCCCCTGTACGCAGCGGCGAGTTGAGTTTTTCACGCCTCGGCGCGGCGCAGCAGGTGCCACGAAGTTCACGCGGTAGCTGAACACTGGGGTGCAAGCTCGCGCGACGCGAGAGATCCACCCCTCGCGAGGCCCTGTCGCTGACCGGAGTCAGTTGCACCAAACTGTTGGGCTCGCTTTAGCATCGCCGCCGTTCGCAAAAAGCGGTTGCGAATGATCGGAGCGAATGGTGCTACGCGTTCTGGGGGTCGCAGCAATCAGCGGGTGCATTCTCCCGCCGGACTCGCAGCACCCGATCACCGCGGGGACACGCGCAGATCGCATCGATGCGCTCGTCATCTGCAACGATGATAGTTTATTGATCGAGCTGGGAGCGCTGCTCGGCGATCGCTACCGCGTCCATGCCGTCGACACGCTCGCCAACCTTGGCGGGCAGGTGCGTATCGACCGCTGGATCGGAATCGTGGATGCAGAGTCGCAGGCGGGCGCGCACGGCGCCATCTCGCGCCTGGAGACGCAGCACCCGGGCTGTCCACTGATTGTGATCACTGAGCACCCCGCAGAGTGGGCCGACAGCATTGCCCGCGGCTCGGTGCTGGCGGCCATCGGCCGCGATCAGATCGGCACGACACGGCTGAGCCAGGCGCTGCAGGCTGCTGAGAGGCGATTACTCACGGACGGCGTCGGCGCGCAGGATGCACCGCGGTCGAGCTCCACAGGCAACCGATTCGTGGTGAGCCCACTGCGGCGCCACCCGGTTTGGGCGGGCGCGGCCGTGCTGCTGGTGGTGCTGGGGGTCACGGGGAGTTGGCTATACCACCGGTACGCAGTGCGCACCGTTACTGTCGGCGCGAATATTGGCGCGAATACTGGCGCGAACATCGGCACGAATAACGGCGCGAGCACGGTGCCCGCCGGCGCGCAGACCGGCGATGCGGCGAGCTCGCAAGCCCTCAATCCCTTCGCGAACCGGCAGCAAGGCGCCCCGGACCGGCAGCAAAACGTCCTGGAGTTGCTGTCGGCGGCACGCGTCGCCTTCCGTGAGAAGAGGCTGTTGCCGCAGCCCGAGGGGGAATTGCGCGGTGACAGCGCGCTCGAGCTGTATGTTCAGGTGCTCAGCCAGGACCCGCAGAATGATGAAGCTCTCGCCGGCGTGCAGCGTCTGCTGGTCCTGGGCCGCGCGCGCATTACCACGGACGCGGCCAGCGGTAAGCTCGACGACGCGAGCCGCCTGCTGGGACTGTTCGAGGCTGCGCGTCTGGACGCCGGCGATCTACAGCCACTGGCGAGCGCCATCAGCGCGGCGCGACCGAAGTGGCTCGCACAGCGGGCCGCGCAGGATATCGCGGCCGGCGATTTCAGGACCGCCGAGCAACTGCTCGCACAGGCAGTGGCCAGCGGTGCCGACGCGACCACCGTCAGGGCACTGCGCACGCAGGAGGCGGCGAAAAAACTCGCGCTGCAGTTGACAGCCATGGCCAAGCAGGTCGAGCGTGCAGTGCAAGCCGGCGCACTGCTGCCGCCCGCTGTAGACAATGCGCTCTCGCGTCTGGCGGCCATGCGCT
>JASHPX010000302.1 GCA_030037905.1 Gammaproteobacteria bacterium | reverse complement strand
CCTCGAGCGCACGCTCGCCTGGCTGCTCAGCGCGCTGATTCTCTACCTGCCGGCGAACCTGCTGCCGGTGATCTCCACCCGCGGCGTTGGAGGCGCCCAGGACAGCACCATCCTCGATGGGGTGCTGGGCTTCTGGCGTTCGGGTGACTGGGATCTGGCGGCGCTGATATTCACCGCGAGTGTGATGGTGCCGGCGGCCAAATTTGCCGGGCTGGGCTGGCTGCTGTGGAGCGTGCGTGCCGGCAGACCTCGGGGCGCGCGCGCTCGCGGGCACCTGTATCGATGCCTCGAGATCATCGGTTACTGGTCGATGCTCGACGTGGTGGTGGTCGCACTGAGTACCGCACTGTTGCAGTTCGCGGATCTGGGCTCTGCCCAGCCCCGCCCCGGCATCGTGTTTTTCTGCGCCGTGGTTGTGACCACGATGTTGTCGGCGCGCAGCTTCGACCCGCGCCTCATCTGGGATGCGGCCGGGCATGCCTGAGACACCGACAGCGCCCCCGGGGTTACCGCAGCCGCACGTGAGGGCGGGGCGGCGATGGCCCTCGCCCGTATGGGTCGTGCCCCTCATCGCGGCCCTCATCGGCGTGTCGCTGCTGGTGCAGAGCTGGCGCGCCAGCGGGCCACGCATCACGATCAGCTTCCTGACGGCCGAGGGCCTCGAGGTCGGAAAGACACCGGTCAAGTACCGCGACGTGGCGGTCGGGCAGGTCTCGGGCATTGCGCTCAGTGAGGATCACAGGCGTGTGCTCATCACGGTGGATCTTACCCGCAGCGTCGCGCCCCTGACCACGGCCGACGCGCAGTTCTGGGTGGTTCGGCCGCGCATCAGCGTCGGATCGGTGTCGGGTCTGGAAACCCTGCTCTCCGGCGCCTACATCAGCATGGAATCGGGAACCTCGACAACGCCCAGTCGATCCTTCGTCGGTCTGGAATCCCCGCCACCGCTCGCGCATGGTCCTGCGGGCAAGTTGATCACGCTCGAGACGCAGCAGGGGTCCGTGGGCCTCGGGGCACCGGTGTACTTTCATCGTTTTGCGGTCGGCAAGGTGATCAATGAGACCCTGGATCCCGATGGGTCCCACGTGCGCATCGATACTTTCATCGACGCGCCCTACGACCGCTTCATCACGCCCGCGACGCGCTTCTGGGATGCCAGCGGTGTTGAGGCATCACTCAGCGGCAGCGGGCTGAGCATCCGGACCGAATCGCTGGCCGCGCTGCTCGTGGGCGGCATCGCCTTCGATGAGGTCTCTGACTCCTCCGACGCGCTGCCCGTCGCCTCCGGTACCCGCTTCGAGCTGTTCGCGACCGAGCAGGAAGCTCGTGCGCCCCCGGAAGGCCAGCCAAGCCTGGTGCGCATGCGGTTCCTGCAGTCGCTGCGGGGTCTGACGGTCGGCGCGCCGGTGGAATTCGTGGGCATTGAAGTCGGCCAGGTGGTTTCGATCGACCTGGACTACGACGCGCGCTCGCACCGCTTCCCGGTGGTGGTCACGGCCAAGGTCTATCCGCAGCGCATGGGACGCGCCTACCAGCAACTGCGCGAGCAGGGCGCAGCCGCGGGCACCGATCGCATGGCGAGACTCGTCGGAGAGCTGGTGGCGCGCGGCCTGCGTGCGCAGCCGCGACCCGAAAGCCTGCTCAGCGATCAGCTCTATCTGGCGCTCGACTTCATTCCGTCTGCGGCGCCGGCCGCGTTCGACGTGCATGCCGAGCCTCTGGAGATACCCACCGTGCCGGGGGACATCCAGCAGCTGCAGACCCGTGTGATGAGCATTCTGGCCAAGCTCGATGCGCTGCCGCTTGCAAAGATCGGCGGGGATGCAGACACCAGCCTGCGCAGCCTGAACGCAGTGCTCGACCAGGTGGACCGGGAAGTGCTGCCCTCCGCGCGCGATACGCTGACTTCGGCCCGCGGCACGCTCGACAGCCTGGAGCAGATGTTGATGGAGGATTCCCCCGCGCGTCTGCGGCTGCAGTCAACGCTGCAGCAGGCCGAGCTGACGCTGCGCTCGGTGCGCTCCCTCGCAGACTACCTCGATCGCCACCCGGAGGCACTGCTGCGCGGGCGCAGCCGGCAGCCGATCTCTGCTGCGGTGTCCCCTGACCCGCGTTCGCCGCCATGAGGACGCGGGGTGGCAATGCGCGGGCGGGGCGACTGGCCGCGGCGCTGGCCGTGCTGCTGCTGCCGCTGGGCTGCAGGTCCGTGCCGGTGCACTTTTATAGTCTGCTGCCTCCTGCTTCGGGTGAGCCGGCCGTCCCGATCTCCGCGGCGGTGCGCTTCGTGCTCGAGCCGGTAGAGGTACCGGCCGAGGTGGACCGCAGCGAACTGGTGCTGCGCCGGGGAACCAGCGAAGTGCTGCTGGCGGAGGACGAGCAATGGAGTGCGCCGCTGCCCGCGCAATTGTGGCAGGCGGTGTCTGTGGAGCTTGAGCGTGCGCTGCGCAGTGCGGGCACCGCCGCCGGCCCCGAGCCGCCGCGGATCCGCCTGCAGATCGAGCGCTTCGAGGCACAGCTGGGAGGCTACGCGCTCATCAGGGCGCAGTGGTGGGTGTCCGCAGGTACGCAAGAGCTCGTCTGCGACGCGCCTTTCGTACAACCGGTGGCGTCCGGCTATGCCGCGCTGGTCGCGGGCTACCAGCGGGCGGTGGTGATGCTGGCCGATGCGATCGCCGCCTCAACGCGCCCGGCGGCGCTGGCGGCCGGACGTTGCCCGCAGTCATGAGGCAGGACCGGCGCGGATTACACCTGCCGGTCCTGTGCTGCCTGCTGGCCAGCGCAGGCGCACTGTGCGCCGCGCAGCGCTCCTGGGCACAGACCGGGCTCTCGGGCGCCGAGGTCGCTGCGATTCGCGACTCCATCGGCAACCGCATCGAGGCACTGACCATACTCGGCGGTGATTTTGGCTTCACCGACGGCAATCTCACCCTGTCGGGCGAGCTGCTCCCGGGAGTGTCCAGCAGCGACCAGGTGAACAGTACCAAGTTTGGCGGCTACGGTGATGTCGGGGATCCGCGACCTCTGAGCGCATACCCGATAGGCTGGCAGCCCCACCTGCAGGGCGATATGGGATATCTCAGTCTCACCGATCACTTTCACTCATCGTTTCTGAGTGGAGACAGCACTCGGTTCACGGACAGGTCGATCGAATTCGGCGGCGGTCTGCGCCTTTGGGTCAACGACTCGCTGAGCTTTGCGCCCACGCTCATGGGTGTCTATGGGCAGGCCGTCAATGAATTCTTTGCCCCGGGCGCAGCGGTCACCAGCACCTCGCAACTGCAGCAGCTGGGCCTGCTCGACTGGCGCGTGGACGTATGGGCCGTGCGACCGGCACTCAATGCGCAGTATCTGGCCCTGATCGATCGAACCATCGTGACCCTCTCATCCGACCTGACCTATTTCCATACGGAGAATTTTGGCGCCGGCCATGCTCCCATCCGCATCAACGGCAACTCCGGGTTTGTGACGGACAAGGTCGATATCGATATCCCCTTGGGGGTAGAGCTCTGGGATCATGAGCTGCGCAGCGGCGGCTATCTCGCCCGCACCGAGTTGCTGGGCGACCTGGAACACGGGCTCGATGTGCAGCATCTCTACGAGCTGCATGCGCGCGTGGTGCTCGATTTCCTCAACCGACTCTGGAAGTTCCAATGGATCGGCGTGGGTGCCTCGTACGTCTGGGGGCCGGGCATCCAGGGTTGGACGGCGGGCCTCGACATCGCCTTCCGCTTCTGAGGCTTCAGGGGACATCCGCGCCGCTCTCGATCCAGGTGCGCAGGTAATCGGGACAATGGCGAAGCGCAATACCCCGCGCTCGCCACTCGCGCAGAAAGCTCACCGTCTGACGATCGACACCCATCAGGTCCGCGAGGTCCAGCACCAGCGCCGTACCGGCTTTCTCCTGGGCGAGCAGTGCGGAGAGTTCGCCGATATTGTGGGCATTGAGCTGACCCATGACGGTGAACACAACCTCACCGTCGGCGCTGCGTTGAATCTTAAGCATCTAACTGGCCTCGCGCTCAGCAGGCAAATTCCGGTCCAGATGCAAGTACCTGAATTGCGAGGTATTCTCATAGTCCGCCGTTGGCGCTGAATGACCAATGGCGATATCCTGAACAACAGACGCCTACTTCGGCCGATGCTGGCGCCGCCCGTTATCGTATGAATAGCTTCAGCTTGGAGCCTCTCCAGGTCACGCTGAATCTGATCCCGGCGCATACCTGGTACGCGAATCGATCCGGCGCGCTCACCTTCGTGAACGAGCGCTGCGCGGATTATCTGGGCCTTGCCAAGGACAGTCCGCTTCGAGTTGGCACCGAGACGGGTGCCGCGTGGGACTCGCATATCACCTTGCTGCACCCGGACGATCACGCCGCAACCCGCAGGATCTGGTCGGCTTGCCTCTCAGCCAATGTTCCCGGGGATGCCACCTTTCGGGTGCGCAGCGCGGACGGCGGCTATCGCTGGTTTCTCTCTCGCGCTGAGCCCCTCCGGTCGCAGGGAGAGGTTCGGGGCTGGATCGGGATCAATCTCGATGTCGAAGAGCGCCGGCAAGCGGAGTTTTATCTTGCGGAAGGTCAGCGGCTGGGGCATTCGGGGAGTTGGGCCTTCAACAGCAGCGGCTTCGAATATTGGTCTCAGGGGATGTTTCAGATCTTCGGCCTCGATGCGGGTGGCAAGGCACCGGATCTGTCGAAATATCTGGCGCGCGTACATCCCGAGGATCGCGATGCCATGGCGCGCACGATTCAGCGTACGCCGCTGGCGCGCGAGAGCCTCGACTTCACACAGCGCATCGTGCGGCCCGATGGCGAGGTGCGTCGCATCCGTTACGTCGGCACCCCACTGAGCGACGCAGACGCCTGTCGTGGCTTCGTCGGCACGGCGATCGATGTCACCGAGCAGGAGGTGCTCACCGAGGCACTGCGCAAAAGCGAACACGAGTTGCGGCAGATCGTGGACCTCACGCCACAGATGGCCGGGGTCATGGGACCGAAGGGCGAGCGTATCTACGCGAACCGGGGTGCGCTCGCTTATTTTGGTGTCACTGCCGAGGAGTGGCTGCGGGCCCCCTCCTTTGTCCATCCGGAGGACCGGGAGCGTCACAAAGCGCTGGAGGAGCGGCTCTCAAGCGCGGCCGCCCAGGAACTGGAGCTGCGCCTGCGCGGCCGCGATGGATCCTATCGCTGGTTCCTCACCCGCTACCAGCCGGTGTTCGACGAACGAGGCCAGGTGCTGCGCTGGTATGTGGCCTGTGCAGACATTGACGAGCGCAAGCGAGCGGAGGAGAGGCTGCAACAGGAGAATGTCGCGCTACGCGAGGAAATCGCCAAGAGCTCGATGTTCGACGAGATCGTCGGGGTATCGCCGGCACTCGCCGTCGTGCTCTCCCGGGTTTCCAAGGTCGCAGCCAGCGACTCCACCGTGCTGCTCACGGGAGAGACCGGCACCGGCAAGGAGCTGGTCGCGCGCGCGATTCACCGGCAGTCACGCCGTGCCTCCAGAGCTTTTGTCGCCGTGAACTGTGCGGCCATTCCGCGCGAGCTGGTGGCCTCGGAGCTCTTCGGCCATGAAAAAGGTGCATTCACGGGCGCCATGCAGCGGCAACTCGGCCGCTTCGAGCTCGCCGACGGGGGCACCCTGTTTCTGGATGAGGTGGGGGAACTGCTGCCGGACACGCAGGCCTCGCTGCTGAGGGTCCTGCAGGAGCGGCATTTTGAGCGCGTAGGGGGGCGGGAGCTGATCGGCGTCGATGTGCGGGTCGTCGCCGCGACCAATCGCGACCTGGAGGAAGCGGTCGCCGCTGGCACCTTCCGCCGCGATCTCTATTATCGACTGAATGTGTTTCCGGTGCAGATGCCGCCGCTGCGTGAGCGACAGGACGACATTCCGCTGCTGGTCGAGTACTTTGTCGACCAATATGCCCGCAAGATGGGCAAGAAATTCAAGCACGTCAACAAGCGCGCCCTGCATCGGCTGCAGTCCTATCCCTGGCCGGGGAACGTCCGCGAACTGCAGAACGTGATCGAGCGATCGGTGATCGTGTGCGATTCCGCGGAATTCAAGATTGACGAGAGCTGGTTGTCCTCGAGCCCCAGACTCGAAGAGCGGCTGGTACTGCCCACGGCGCTGGCGTCTCAGGAGAAGACGATCATCGAGGAGGCCCTGCGTGCCTGTGAGGGGCGGGTGTTCGGCCCGTTGGGCGCAGCGAGACGATTGGGGATTCCGCGCTCCACGCTCGAATCGAAGATCCGGACGCTGAAAATCAACAAGAACCGCTTTCGGCCGCGCGCCGCCAAAAGCTAGCGACGAACTGGTGTACGAAAGTTCGCCATTGGCGAACGATCGTCACTGGGCTCTCAACAAAAATCCCTTTGGGCCCCGCACCTTGTGCTTGGCCCGGTTATTGCCTGATTTGGCCCATGCTCTGTTCACTGCGGGGCCGCCTCATGATGGAAATCCGGGCGATGGGATGCGAGGAGATGGCCGAGGTGTTCGAGGCCGCGCCCGCGGCGGCCAGACCACCGCATGACTGGGTCCATCACGTGATCAGCCTGCTCGACACCGCGGCCCGTGACCTCTCGTCACATCGGGGCGCGCAGCAGGCCATCGTTGAAGCCAGGGGGCTGCTGCGCATGCAGATGGATTTGCGCGGCACAGGGGCGGAGGCGAAGGGAGGTCTGCTGGCATGGCAGGTTCATCGAGTGCGCGCCTACATTGACGCCCATATCGCAGGTCCGGTGCTGATCGCGGACCTGTGCGCACTCGTTCAACGCAGCAAAGCCCACTTTGCGCGCTCCTTTAAACGCACCTTCGGGCAGTCACCGCATGCCTTCCTGATCCGGCGACGTGTGCAGCTGGCGGCGCATTGCATGCTGATGACGAGCGCATCGCTGAGCGATATCGCGGCGCATTGTGGGTTCTCGGACCAGGCGCACCTGTGCAAGCATTTCCGCCAGTCGATGGGCCAGACTCCGGCGGCCTGGCGACGTGCGCGCGTAAGCACTCGCAACGTGTCCTGGATGAGCCGGTCCCCCCAACGGGGGATACGGCCCCAGAGGAGCCTGGCGCAGGCTGCCGCGAGCGTACCCATCGGCGGCAGGCCGCGCGCGA
>JASHPX010000301.1 GCA_030037905.1 Gammaproteobacteria bacterium | reverse complement strand
ACGGCCCAGCCACCCCCAAACCCCGGCACCAGCCAGGAACCCGGACAAGCCGCACAACCAGTCAGCGGCAGCACCACCGCGCCCGCGCAAACCGCAAGGCACGAACGTCCGGCAGCAATCCCAGGGAAACGATCACTCAGAAGCCAGCAGTGGATCGAGGCTAAGGTGATGACCTCGGTCAGCTCGGGGGACGTCGTAGTGCGCCACCTTCGGCGTCTACGGTCATCAAATCAGCAGGGCAGCAAGCTGCAAGATCATGAAAGGTACGATGGTGGCCCAACTCAGGTCATCCAGCCACCCGGTCACGGCCTCGCCGGTCCGCCCAGCGACCTGCCCGAGCAGCCAGCCCTGCCCGGCCAGGTCAGTGAAGTTCCTCTCGAACCGCTCGGTGCGCACCCAGCGGCTGGTCTGCGCGTCCTGTACCCACTCCATGCGCGCCGCAGCGAGTCTCGTCGATCCCCACCACCGCGAGCGGCTCCAGCTCGGTCAGCAGTCGATCGGCGTGAGATACGTAGTGTCGCGCGTTACCGGCCAGCCTCATTGCGTTCATCGACACCGGCATCACTAACACCCGGACCGAGTCGATGAACAGAATGGTCAAAGAACGCTGCGCCGCATCGCCTTCGGGTTCCGCAACCTCGAAAACCAGAGACGCAGAGTACGGCTGCACTGCAAGCGGACGATCACCAGTCAGCCGACGCGAGGGTGACCAGCCCTCTCTCAAGTTCGAAGATCCGCCAAACCAGCCCCGGTTTCCTGCTGCCTTTCGGCCACTGCTTGACGGCCCTCCGCAGTGCCGTGTACCGTCGTATACAGATGTGCTCATTGTTATGCGGTGGCCAATGTGCAAGTATATGAATATGGTATTATTATGGCACCTATACCAACAGCAGTATCTACCGCAGTCCAGCACATAGCGCCTGGACTGCGTCCAGTTCACGAGGCAACCTGATGAGCTGGCCACAGCCCAGTGAGTCTTCCTGGGCGCGGACCGACCCCGCGTCGGCAGACCGTTTCCTCGAGTCGTACATGGTGGCAACGCTGCCCTGTTCGATGACTACTACGATCCGTCAAGTATCGGCTGCCATGGCTTTCATTCTTGCAAGAACCGGGGTCGCAGCAGCGAGGACCTTCAGACTGGCGCCGAGACCGCGACTGTCCGGTTGCCGCTGCCCAGGAGGACCGATAAGAGCGATGTTCGTACTGGTCATCGCCGTCGTCTCGGTTTGCGGCGAGTACCGCCGCAGCGGTTTGCATGGAGTTGGGGTGAAAGCGTGATCCGAATGACAGGGCTGCGCAAGCGGTACAGGGGTAAAACCGTCACGAACAATGCCGTCGAAGGTCTTGACCTAGAGATTGCTGACGGTGCGCTCGTAACTCTGCTTGGCCCGAGTGGATGCGGCAAGACGACGACGCTGCGGCTCATCGCTGGGTTGGAGCGGCCGGACGCGGGCGAGATCACAATCGACAGTAGGACGATGTGCGCTCCTGCCCGAGGCGTGTTCGTAACTCCAGACCGGCGGCCGATCGGCATCGTTTTCCAAAGCTATGCCATCTGGCCGCACATGACCGTCTTGCAGAATGTGGTATTTCCACTCCGCGTCACGCGGCCGCACCCAAGTAGGCGGGAGTGCCGGACGCGGGCTCTTGCGAGTCTTGAGCTGGTCGGACTGGCGGACTTGGCTGAGCGCCCTGCGCCGTTGCTGTCAGGTGGACAGCAACAGCGTGTTGCGCTGGCACGCGCCCTGATTCGTGAACCGAAGGTGCTGTTGCTTGACGAGCCTCTTAGCAACCTCGACGCAGGGCTGCGGGACCGTATGCGCGATGAGATTCGGGCTCTGCAGCAACGCCTCGGGATCACCACCGTGTTCGTAACGCATGATCAAGACGAGGCGATGGCAATCTCCGACGAGGTCGTTGTCATGGATTCCGGCCACATCGTAGAGCGCGGCCTGCCACAGGAGATCTACACCTGGCCGAGGTCACAGTTCACCGCTCAGTTCCTGGGCGTCGCGAACGAGTTCGAGGGCACTGTCGCGCGGGTATCGGACACGACGGTAGACGTCGACCTCAAGTACGGCCGACTACAGTGTCACAGGTCGCAATCGCTCTCACTTGGCGAGAATGTACGCGTATTCGTCCGCCCTGAGAGCTTCAGACTGTCGCGCAAGTATAGCGAAGGCGCGTGGGAGGCCACGGTCGACTTCAGCATCTATCACGGTGACTCCTGGGACTACTACGTCAAGGTCGCCGAAGCGCCGATTCGCGTTCGCGTCTATCGCGAGAAAGTTGGCCTGTCAACCGGCGATACGATCTTCCTCACGCCGGACGATGCCGCGATTGTGATTCGTGCTGACCGTTCGGACGATGACCCTGACACAGTCGACGATCACCTCCGGTCCGAGCCAGTGGATGCCACCGAGTAGGACTCGGGTTGCGTATTGGGTCAATCAATCCGAGTTATCGGGCAGGCAGACGTATGCGGATCGGCCCCCAGGTGTAGGTACCTGCACTGGTGCGCACATTAATCCTTCTGGCGATCAAGGTCTCAGTCGCTCCGGTCGCTCCAACCTAGAGAGATAGCCGCAGCGTAGTGGTCGTGCTATACGCTCCATCTTGAGCGGTGTCACGAGCCTGCCTCGGCGTTCTCTTTCCACGGCGCTGCCATCTTGTCGCTGTACCGCTCGCGTCGCTCGGTCGAACGGATTACGTTCTCACCCCGGCTTTATACATGCTGTGATTAAGGTACTTGCCAACGCCCAAGACAATAGCCACCATAAGCGCCAGGATCCCCACCATGACCACGCCGAGCGCGGCGACGACGGGATAGACTCCGGCTGACCAGAGGGAGAAGATCGTTATAGCTACGACCTGGGTACTTTGCGAGTAAAGGAACACTGCAGCCGACACTTCACGGAACGAAATGA
>JASHPX010000300.1 GCA_030037905.1 Gammaproteobacteria bacterium | reverse complement strand
GACTTCCGGCGTCGCGACCGCGGCGCAGGCAGGCCTGCCGGCCGTGCAGACGGCCGCGGCCTGAGCGCTCGTGTGGCGAGCCGATCGCGAGCACGCTGATTCGAGGCACGTCGCGGGCCGGCGGCGCCGCGGCGCTCTCGCGGGCCTGGGGCTGCTGCTGATCGCCGTGGTGGTGGTCAGTCTCCTGCTACGGCACGAGCGAGCGCAGGCGACGCTGGCACGCGCGCTGCTGCAAACCTATCCGCAGGATGTGACGATGCACCCGGCGCTGGTGCGTTTTGCGCAGGCGCAGGCGCGGCCACTCTATGCGAAATACTGTGCAGCGTGTCATGGCGCGGATATGCGCGGCAACGTCGTTATCGGCGCGCCGAGCTTCCTCGATCACGACTGGCTCTGGGGTAAGGGCACGGTGTTCCAGATCGAGCGCATCGTTCTGTATGGCATCCGCTCCGGCAACCCCAAGGCGCTGAACGTCACGGACATGCCGGCCTTTGGGCTGCGGGGGCAGATCAGCGATGGACAGATCCAGGAGCTCGTACAGTATGTGATGAAGCTCAGCCACCGCCCGTATGACACGGAGGCCGCCAACGAGGGGGACATGTTGTTTCACGAAGACCGCGTCAATTGCTACGACTGTCACGGGGCGGACGCGGGGGGTAACGCGGACTACGGCGCGCCGAATCTCACGCTCGACATTTTCTACAACGGCGGTGACGAGCAATCCATCTACAACAGCATCTATTACGGCCGCCACCGCATCATGCCCGCGTGGGACGAGGTGCTGAGCCTGGAGCAGATCCGTGCGCTGGCGGTCTACATTCACGAAGTGGCGAAGAATGCGCCGCCGCGCCCGGCGCCGCCCGCCAGCGCCGCGGCTGATGATTCCGTGGCGCTGAATTAGCGAGAGCACGCCATGCTGCAGAAAGTGAACCCGCGGTCATCTCTGGTGAGGCGGCTCATGCAGCAGCTGGCGCACTGGGGCACCCCGCCGCAGCGCGGCCTGGCGCCGCCGCTGGCCGGGATGGCGGTGGGGCTGGTGCTTGCCGGCATAGGCATCTTCCACGAGGTTCACCATCCGTTGACCAGCGTGCCGCCTGGCTACGTCGCTCTGGTCAATCAACAGGGCGTTCTGATGAGCGATTTCATCTCACAGGTGGCCACCGAGACGGAGGAGCCGTTCGATCAGACCACCCCGGCGCAGCGCGCACAGGTGCTGCACGAGATGATCGACAAGGAGCTGCTCGTGCAGCGTGCCTTGGTGCTCGACTTGCCCGAGACGACCATCGAGGTGCGCACCGCCATGTCCGATGCGGTGAATGCGCAGGCCGGCGCGCCGCTGCTGGCCGAGGAGCCCACGGAGGCGCAGTTACGCGCCTACTACAACGCGCATCTAGACCGCTACGCCAGCCAGGGTACGATGACCGTGATCAATCTGGTGCTGCATGTGGGCGGTTATCAGAACGCCGACCAGAGCGTCAGCCAGGCCGAAGCCGACGCCGTGGAGGCGGACTATCAGCTGCGCTCGGGCAGCGCGATCGATTACATCGAGGAGCATTTCGGCTTCGTCGACGCCTCGCCCCAGTACGACACGCAGCAGCTGGATTTCGCCGCCAAGCTGCACCTGGGCCCGCAGCTCTATCAGGTCGCCACCACGCTCGGCAGCGGCGAGATCTCCGATCCCATCGTGCAGAGCGACGGCGTACATATCCTGGTGATGCAGCAGCGCCAGCCGCCTGCGGTGGAGGATTTCTCGGCCGCCCACGCGCAGGTCTACACCGATTTTCGCCTCGCCGAGTCCGATGTGGCCGCCCAGCAGAATCTGCAGTTCCTGCGCAGTCAGGCGCAGATCCTGCTCGCGCCGGGACAATCCGAATGATCAGGGCGCTCACGGGCGCGCCGGGCGCACTGGGCGCGCTGGGTGCACCAGGTGCGCCGCGTGCACTGGGTGCGCTGGGTGCGCTGGCGATGAGCTGCGCAATCGGGCTGGCTTTCGCGGCCCCCGTGTCAGCCTCGGCCGCGACGCCGCCCCTGGCGGCCGCAACGCCAGCCGCATCAGGAGGGGCTGCGGCAGGCGCGCGCGCCGGCGGCTCCGCGCAGCGTATCGATTGGGTGGGCAATGGGGGGGCCGGCGGTGGCAGCGTCGGGGACCGCAGCGTCAGCTACTCGACCTGGAGCCTCAGCGGCGACATTTTCATCGTGCGCTACCTGCTGCCGAGCAGCGATGCCGAGCGCCTGGCCGGTAGCGATATCGAAGTGCTGGTGCAGCAGCGCGTCGGCGATTACCTGCTGTCACGTCTGGCCGTACGTGCCGACGGGCGCGATTGCCCCGCGATCGATCAGGGCTATGACATCGGTCGCGTCGATCCGCTGACCGTGGCCTCGGGGCTGTACGGATTCGAGATATTCTTCCAATGCCCACCGCCCCCGCCACCGCAGCCTGCATTGATGGCGCTGACGCCGACACAATTGGCGCCACCCCCCCCGCTGGATCTGGTGCTGGAAAATCGAGCGCAGTTCGGTCGCATACCCGGCCACGTGGACTTTGCGCGCCTGCAGATGGGTGATTACTCGAGCGAACAGCTCTTCACACGCCATCATCAGCAGCTGGCGCTTCGGATTCCTGGTGTCGTCATCAGGTCCGTGCTTCCCGTCTCCGCCGTAGTGGGCACTGCACGCTCCGCGAGGGTCCCCTCCGCCGGCGTCAGCCGCTACGCCGCCCTCGGCTTTGACGATGTGCTCGGCAGCGCTGATCGGCTGTGCTTCCTGGTGGGTGCATTGCTGCTGCTCGGGTCGGTGCCAGGACAGAGGCCAGGGACAGGGAGGCCAGGGACAGGGAGGCCAGCGACACGGCGCGCGTGGCTCGAGGCCGCGACCTACCTGCTCGCAGGACTCGCGGCCGGCTATGCCCTGTCCTTGATTGCGGCGCTCGCCCTGGGCCTCGCACCACGCGAGCGGCTGCTGGACGCCGCCATCGGTGGGTTGGTGGTGTTGCTGGCCGCGCAGTTCGTTTGCCAATCGCGCGCGCAGCCGCGGCGTCTGGCCGCGGCAGCCACGGTCGTGCTGCTGTGCCTCGCGGTTCTGGTGTGGATTGCGCATGCACGCTGGCCGGTGCTGTTGCTGGCAGGTGCCGGCGTCTTCGCGGGTAGTTATCTCGCCGCCGCAGAGCAACTGCAGACACGCCCTCTGGGCTGGTTGCTGGTGCCCGCGCTGTTCGGCTTTCTGGACGGCTTCGTTCTGCCGGCTGAAGTCGTACCGATGCAGTTACCGAGCCGGGTGGTGCTGCCGATGGCTGCGGGATTCGACGTGGGAGCCCTGCTGGCGGAGATCGTGGTGCTGGCCGTGCTGGGCCTCACGGTGGCCGCCGTGGCGGCATGGCTGCGCCGGCGAGCTCGCGCGGGAGCGAGCCTCGCGGCGGACCTCGTGACCGCCGGGCTGAGTTGTGCGGGCCTATTCTGGATGCTCAGTCGACTGCACGGCTGAGCATCGACGGCTGATCATCCAGAGCCGCAGCCCCAGGGCCACAGCCCACGGCCGCTTCAAGCCTTCAGCCGCCCGCGTTGGCCACGGCGCGGGGGGACAGCAGCGGTTGCGCGCTGGCACCCCAGTGGCCATTCTGCGGCTCCTCGGCGCGGCATGCCGTTCCGGCAAACTGAAACTGGCGGATGACTCCGCCGCTGTCGGCGATGAAGCGCGTGGTGCAGGTATTGCTGATCTGCTCCGACAACGTCGACTGCGAGGCGATGTTCCGGAACTCCTCGGCGCCGGCGTTCGATCCGCCGACCGAGTGCAGGTCGTTCGTCCCGGAAGCCTGCTCGGCGAAGCTGGTCTGCTGGCCGCTCTGCAGACTGGCCGAACTACCGACATTACGCGTGTATTGCAGGATGACGCCGCCATTGGGACCGAGGTAGCGATTCTGTGGCTGGCCCCAGCGCGTGATGAGATCCGAGCTGGGTGTCCCGACCCAGGTCTGCAGCGCCTCGTCGTACCCCTTCTGCGTCGGTGCGCCGAGCGCCGCGCACCCGCACACCAGCCCCGCGAGCACTACCGGCAGCAACCCTCGAATGAACCCTCGAATGCGGAAGGTGTTCATGGAAGCTCAACCCGCCGAGGTGGCCGAGGCGGCGCGCGGGGACAGCAGCGGCTGTACGCTGGTGCCCCAGTGACCATCCTGCGGCGCTTCCGCGCGGCATGCCGTTCCGGCAAACTGAAACTGGCGGATGACTCCGCCGCTATCGGCGATGAAGCGCGTGGTACAGGTAAACGTCGCCTGCGCCGACTCCCCCTGCGACTGGCTGGCGCTGCGGAACTCTTCCGCGGCCGCGTTGGCCCCGCCGCCCGGGGTAATGCCCGCCTCGCTCGTCGAGGCGGCCTGGGTGGCGCTGGTGGTGCGCGTGTACTGCAGGATGATGCCACCGTTGGGACCGAGGTAGCGATTTGCGGGCTGGCCCCAGCGCGCGATCAGATCCGAAGTTGGCTCCCCTACCCAGGTTTCCATCGCCGTATTGTACCCCTGCTGCGTCGGCGCGCCGAGCGCCGCGCATGCGCACAGCATTACCGCGATCGCCGTGAGCGGCAAGCCCCGCAGCGCAAACGATAGACAGCCAGCGCTCATGATGTCCCTCCCCTTTGTTTGGTCCGCCGGGCGAAGCGCCTCGACGCCCGGATCTTGTTCCCGACAGTATAGTGCGGGCCGGTTGACGGGGCGAGACCGCACTGCGGCAGCCACCGGCCAGCCTACTTTACGGCTGGCGCTGCCTTGACGATCGCTGCGGCGCGCAGCGCGCTGGGTGCGGCGGGGCCTTCGGGTCGGGGCCCGAGCAGACGGCGCAGCTCGGTGTCTCCGACGGTCTCCTCCTTGAGGAGTGCCTCCACCAGACGGTCCAGGCGCTCGCGTGCGCCGGTGAGTAACTGCCGCACGGCGGCCTGGCGCTCGGCGAGCAGCGCTTCGATTTCCTCGTCGATCCTGGCCGCGGTAGCCTCCGAATAGTCCCTGCCCTGCGAGAGCTGATAGCCGAGAAACGGTTGCTCGTCGTGATAGTCGAACGCTACCGGTCCCAGGCTTCCCATGCCCCAGCGTGTGATCATACGTCGGCCGAGGCGCGTGGCCTCGACCAGATCGTTCTCGGCCCCGGTGGTGATATCTCCGATCACCAGCGCCTCGGCACCGCGACCGCCGAGCATGACGTCGAGTTTCGCCATGAGGTCGGTGCGGCTCATGTTGTAGCGGTCCTCGTCGGGTAGCTGGGCCGTGATTCCGAGCGCGCGCCCGTGCGGCACGATGCTGACCTTTCTCACCGGGTCGGCGGCCGGCGTCAGCCAGGCAACCACTGCGTGACCGCCCTCGTGGTAGGCGACCACACGCCGGTCGCGCGCAGTGAGCACGGTACTGCGCTCGGCGCCCAGCACTATCTTCTCCCAGGCATTCTCGAAATCCCCCATTTGCACTTCCTTGCGATTGGCGCGTGCCGCTCCGAGCGCCGCCTCATTGCACAGATTTGCCAGATCCGCACCGCTCAGCCCCGTGGCGGTTCGCGCGAGGCGCTCGAGGTCCACATCGGAGGCGAGCTGCAGGTGGCGCGTGTGGATCTTCAGAATACCCATGCGCCCGCGCCAATCGGGCACCGGTACCACGACCTGCCTATCGAAGCGTCCGGGGCGCAGCAGCGCCGGGTCGAGCACGTCCGGCCGGTTGGTCGCCGCCAGCAGGATGACCTGCTGGCGCTCATCGAATCCATCCATCTCCACCAGCAGCTGATTGAGAGTCTGCTCGCGCTCATCGTTGGTGGCCCCGAGTCCTGCACCACGCCGGCGCCCTACCGCATCGAGCTCATCGACGAACACGATCGCCGGTTGCGCAGCCTTGGCCTGCGTGAACAGATCGCGCACGCGGCTCGCGCCCACCCCGACGAACATCTCGACGAATTCCGAGCCGCTGATATGGAAGAACGGCACGCCCGCCTCCCCTGCCACCGCGCGCGCCAGCAGCGTCTTGCCGGTACCGGGCGGGCCGACCAGCAGCACCCCGCGCGGAATGCGCGCTCCGATGGCCAGATACTTCGACGGGTGACGCAGAAAGTCGACCACCTCGGTGAGGTCCTTCTTGGCCTCATCCGCGCCGGCCACGTCCTGGAACGTGAGCTTGGGCTGCTCCTCGCTGTAACGCCGGGCGCGCGTGCGTCCGAAGCCGAACAGGCCACTCTGGCTGCGCGAAGCCTGCCGGCCCATCCACACCAGCAGGCCGATCGCCAGCAGGATCGGCAATCCGTCGGTCAGCAGGAACGCGAACCACGGCGTGGCGGGCTGTGCGACGTTGATGACCACGTGTTTGGAGCGCAGCGTCGGCATGAGAGTCGGATCGCCGACGAGCTCGGGGAAGGTCGTGCGAAACTGCGTGTACATCGCCGGCTGCACCGTCTGCGCCTGCGCCTGCGGCTGCGGCTGCGGCTGCGGTGCGACCTGGGGCCTGGGCGGGGTGGACCGCTGCGCGCTCGGTGCGGCGGGCTTCGCGGTTGTGTTCGCCGGTGTCTTCGGGGGCGTGTTCGCGCCCGGGGGCGCCCGACCACCTTGCGCCGGCGTCTGTTTGCCTGTCGGCGCGGCGGCAGCCGCTGCCCGCGGCGGCGGCCAGGTGATCGCGTGCTCGAGCGTGCCGGTGATCGCGGCGCCGACGATACGCACGCTGCTGACGTTGCCGTTATCGAGCTGCGTGACGAACTCGCTGTATGGCAGCGTCGCCTGCGCCGTCTTTCGCGGGAAGAACGAGTAGAAGTTCCACACCATCAGCAACGCGAAGATGACCCACCAGAGAGGTGCATAGCGAAAGGGTTGTGGACTGCGCGGACCGGGGGTCTGCGGCGGGATCTTGGGTCCCAGCGGTGACGGTGGAGGTGGCGGCTTGCGCTGCGGATCCTCTGCGCTCTTGCGCTTACGGCCAATGCGCACCTTGCTTGGCTCTGGCGTGCCCATAGAGGCCTCAGAGTGCCAGGAGCGCCATCGCGCCACAGCTGGCGCTGTCCGCACTTGGTGTCAGCCGTCTTCTCATAACTGCCGGCTATGGGCGCGCGAGTGCGCGCGACAGTGACTTGTCTATTTCTTACATTAGATGTATGGTATGACTACCTGATTTCATGATAAAAAATGTTCAGGCTCTGATCGTACCTGACTGCCACGGCCTCAGACCGGCCGGCCGCGTGCACTGGCCTGGCGAGCGGAATGCACCCGCATGAACGCGCCAGCCATCGAGCGCGCACTGCCGCCCGCTTCGCGACCGCTGAGCGGCGAGAGCGCGGCAGCGTTGCATGTGTTGCTCGAGCAGTCGCTGGCGCATGGGCGGGGTCTCGCCGGCGCACACTGCATCCACGAGTTGTGGATGCGTGGAGAGATAGGCCTTGCCATCGACGCGGCCCTCGAGCGGTTGTGGAAGCGCGCCGCCGCCAGTATTCCCGATTGGCTTCCCATGCGGCACTTCGAGCAGCTTCCCCTGCTGTACGAGGTGAGCGCACGGTTTCGGCCTGGTACCCGCGGGTCGTACAACATCTATCTGGTG
The DNA here is from genome assembly GCA_030037905.1 of Gammaproteobacteria bacterium. Taxonomy (GTDB): domain Bacteria; phylum Pseudomonadota; class Gammaproteobacteria; order Steroidobacterales; family Steroidobacteraceae; genus FEN-1191. The sequence goes on along the minus strand of JASHPX010000300.1, from coordinate 2,352 downwards.
CTGCTCGACTATCGTGACAGCCGTCCCGAGCCGTACGGCTACTACGTCGGTATGAGCCACTACGCGCCGGCGCAACGCTTCGATCAGCACAAGGCCGGGATCCGCGCCGCCGGAAGCGTACTGCGCCGGGGGTTGGAAGTACTCACCGGCCCGACACACCACCTGCAGCGCATCGGACGGGCCGAAGCCCTGGACATCGAAAGCGCGCTGGCCGAGGCGCTGCGCGCGGCAGGGCTATTTGTGCAGGGGGGCCACTGACGGCAGCGCCGCCAGCTCGCGGGCCACGAGCCACTGCGTCACGTCGATGAGCTGCTGAAAGCTGCCCGCGGACCCCTCCGACACGCGGTACTTGCCATCGACGATCATGGTGGGAGTGGAATCGACCAGGCAGGTCTGCACATATTGATCGGCCTGGCGGATCTTCACGTCGACACTGAAGGAGTTGGCAGTCGCGATGAAGGTCGCTGCCTTCACGCCGCTCTGGGACGCGTAGAATGCAGCGGCATCGGCGATACTGGGCGCCGGCTGCTTGATCTGATCGGTGCCATACACTACGACCGCCAGCTGTCCGGTCTTCCAGACGGCATCGAACATGGCATCGTGCACGCGAGGGTTCACCAGGCCCAGCGCCTGTGCGGTCAGGTAGGCACGCTGAAACATCGGAAAATCCTCGGCCGCACTGAAGGAGGCCGGAACGTAGTCGAGTACCACGTTGTGCGGCAGAGTCGCCGCGTACTTATCGAGCAGCGTGTGGAACTGGTTGCAGGCCGGGCAGGCATACGAGAACACTTCCGTGACCTCGACGTCGCCCGCCGGAACGTTGAGGGGTTGCTGCGGCTGGACGTCGAAATAGTTGACACCGTCCACGGGATCGGCCGCAAAGGCCGTCGGCACCCACACACACATCGCCGCGCAGGCCACCAGTACAGCTCCGATCCCCTTCATGTCATCACTCCCCGTCGTGGCGCGCCGCCGCGCGCGTAGTGGGTCACGCGCCGGCACTTTACAATACCGCCACGATCCATCGCCACTGAGCCGCTGCCCATCGTCCGACGCCCACCGCCCATCGCCCACCGCACGTAGCCCGCAGCGCCCCGCCTCATGGACTTTCGCAGCGATAACACCGCCGGCTTTGCCCCCGAGATGCTCGCCGCGCTCGCGGCCGCGAACGACGGCGCACGCACACCCTACGGCGAGGATGCGCAAAGCCGGCGCGTGCAGACGCATCTCTGCGAGCTGTTCGAGACCGACCTGGCGGCTTTTTTCGTGGCTACGGGAACTGCCGCCAATGTGCTGGGCTTATCGCTGCTCGCTGCCCCCTGGGGCGTGATCTACTGTCACGAGGAGGCGCACATCGCGCTCGACGAGTGCGGCGCGCCGGCGTTCTACACCGGCGGGGCGCAGCTGCACCCCCTGCCGGGCGCGCATGGACGACTGTCGGCGGCGCGGCTCGCCGAGCTGTTGCCTGACGGCCTCGGCGTCGTGCATCACGCGCAGCCCGCGGCGATCAGCCTCAGTCAGGCCACCGAGGCCGTGACCTGCTATCGCGCGGCCGACATCAGCGCCATCGCACAGGTCGCGCATACCCACGGACTGCGCGTGCATGTGGACGGCGCGCGCTTCGCCAATGCGCTTGCCTTCCTCGATGCCAGTCCCGCCGATCTGTCCTGGCGTGCCGGTGTCGATGTGCTCAGCTTCGGGGCGAGCAAGAATGGCGCGCTCGCGGCCGAGGCGGTGATCGTGTTCGACCCGGCGCTGGCCGCATCACTCGGTTACCGTCGCAAGCGCGGCGGACACCTGTTCTCGAAGATGCGTGTGCTGTCCGCGCAGCTGGAGGCCTACCTTGCAGACGGCCTGTGGCTGCGGCTGGCGCGCCACGCCAACACGATGGCACAGCGGCTCGCCGCAGGTCTCGCCGCCATTTCCGAGGTACGCCTCGTGCATCCCGTGGAGGCAAATGAAGTGTTCGTGCAGCTGCCCGAGCGCCTCATTGGGCAGTTGCTGGCCGACGGCTTCAAGTTCTATCGCTGGCTCGACGATCGCAGCACCACGATCCGGCTGGTGACCACCTTCGACACACGCGAAACCGACGTCGCGGGGCTCGTCGAGGCCGTGCGGCGGCATGCCGGCACCGCGACCTGAGCTCACGCGCTCGGGCGCCCGGCGACCAGCGCCAGCAGCGCCTCGCCATGGCGCTGTAGCTTCACGGCGCCCACGCCGTTGATCGCGGCGAGCGCCTGCAGCGAGCGCGGCAGGCGCTGCGCGATCGCGCGCAGCGTGCTGTCGTGGAACACCGTGTACGCGGGCACGTCGTGCTCGCGCGCCACCTGCAGCCGCCAGGCGCGCAGCGCT
>JASHPX010000299.1 GCA_030037905.1 Gammaproteobacteria bacterium | reverse complement strand
GAGGACGAATCCTGCGGGCAGTGCACACCGTGTCGTTCGGGCACGCAGAAGGCTCGCATGCTGATGGAGCGCCCCAGGTGGGACACGGCACTGCTCGAAGAGCTGTCCCAGTGCATGCGGGATGCATCGATCTGCGGTCTGGGTCAGGCCGCGCCGAACCCCGTGACGACCGTCATCAAGTACTTCCCCGAATTATTCGCCGCGACCGGCGCGGCCGAATCGCCGTCGAGGTGATGACCCATGAACGCCAGACCCGAGAGTCCGACTGCGGTCCCACAACCGACTGCCGCCCCGCAATCCCCACCGTCCCGTCCGATGACGGCTCGTGAGGCACCTGTTGCGCGCAGCGCCGCCGCGCAGCCGGCCATCGTCTTCGAACTCGACGGCCGCAGCGTGCAGGCGCGCCCCGGAGAGACCCTCTGGGACGTTGCCCGGCGTGTGGGCACGCAGATCCCACATCTGTGTCACAGGCCCGAGCCGGGTTACCGTCCCGACGGCAATTGCCGTGCCTGCATGGTCGAGATCGAGGGCGAGCGCGTGCTGGCCCCGTCCTGCAGGCGCACCCCCACTGCGGGAATGAAAGTCAGGACCGCCACGGAGCGTGCGGTCAAAGCGCGCGCCATGGTGATCGAGCTGTTGCTCGCCGATCAGCCGGCGCGCGCCGGCTCACATGATCCCACCTCGCATTTCTGGAGGCAGGCCGACCTCGTCCGGATCGCCGCCAGCCGCTTTCCCACGACCGCGCGCTGGCGACCGGACAGCAGTCACGCCGCGATGCGCGTCAATCTGGACGCGTGCATTCAATGCAATCTTTGCGTACGCGCCTGCCGCGAAGTGCAGGTCAATGACGTCATCGGCATGGCGTATCGGTCGGCGGGCTCCAAGGTCGTGTTCGACTTCGACGACCCCATGGGCGAATCGACCTGCGTGGCCTGCGGCGAATGCGTACAGGCCTGTCCGACCGGCGCGCTCATGCCTGCCGCCTATCTCGACCCGCAGCAGACCCGGGTCGTCTATCCCGACCGCGAGGTCGATTCGCTGTGCCCCTACTGCGGCGTCGGCTGTCAGGTGTCTTATAAGGTCAAGGGCGAGCGGATCATCTACGCCGAAGGACGCAATGGGCCGGCCAATCACAACCGCCTGTGCGTCAAGGGCCGATTCGGCTTCGACTACATCCATCATCCACACCGGCTGACGCAACCCCTCATCCGGCTCGACGGCGTCGCCAAGGACGCGAACGGCCAGGTGGATCCGGCCAATCCATGGACGCATTTTCGTGCAGCGACGTGGGAGGAAGCCCTCGATCGGGCCGCGGCAGGCCTGAAGAGAATTCGTGACACCCAGGGCGCGAAGGCGCTCGCCGGCTTCGGTTCCGCCAAGGGCTCGAACGAGGAAGCTTATCTATTCCAGAAGCTGGTACGCACCGGCTTCGGGTCGAACAACGTCGATCACTGCACCCGTCTGTGCCATGCCTCGTCGGTGGCCGCGCTGATGGAAGGACTCAATTCGGGGGCGGTTTCGGCGCCCTTCGAGGCGGCACTGGACGCCGAGGTGATCATCGTCATCGGCGCCAATCCCACGGTGAATCATCCGGTGGCAGCCACGTTCATCAAGAACGCGGCCAAGCAGAAGGGCGCCAAGCTCATCGTGATCGATCCCAGGCTGCAGGCGCTCTCGCGCCATGCCTACAAGCACCTCGCCTTCAAGCCGGGATCCGACGTCTCGCTGCTGAATGCGATGCTGAACGTCATCGTCACCGAGAAACTCTATGACCAGGGATTCATCGACGCACATACGGAGAATTTCGAAGCGCTGAAGGGCAACATCGTGCAGTTCACGCCGGAGAAGATGGCGCCGGTGTGCGGCATCGATGCCGAAACCATTCGCGAGATCGCACGCCTCTACGCGACGTCCAGGGCCTCCATCATCTTCTGGGGCATGGGCATCAGCCAGCACGTGCACGGTACGGACAACTCGCGCTGCCTGATCGCACTGGCGCTGATCACCGGACAGATCGGCAAGAAGGGCACGGGGCTGCATCCATTGCGCGGTCAGAACAATGTGCAGGGCGCCTCCGACGCCGGCCTGATCCCGATGGTCTATCCGGACTACCAGTCGGTCGAGGATCCCAGAGTCCGCCTGGCCTTCGAGGCCCTGTGGAAGCGTCAGCTCGATCCGCAAAAGGGCCTCACGGTCGTGGAGATCATGCGGGCGATTCATGCCGGGCAGATTCGCGGCATGTACGTCGAAGGGGAGAATCCGGCGATGTCGGATCCCGATCTCAACCATGCACGTCACGCGCTGGCGATGCTCGATCATCTGGTCGTGCAGGATCTGTTTCTCACCGAAACCGCCTTCCACGCGGACGTGGTGCTGCCGGCCTCGGCCTTCGCGGAGAAGTCCGGGACGTTCACCAACACCGATCGGCGGGTGCAGCTCGGTCGGCAGACGCTCGAACCGCCGCGGGATGCACGCCAGGACTGGTGGATCATCCAGGAGATCGCGCGGCGCCTGGGCCTGGAATGGAGCTACGCCGGGCCTGCCGACATCTTTGCCGAGCTCGCGATCACCACGCCCTCTTTCAAGAACATCACCTGGGAGCGACTGCAGCGCGAAGGCGCGGTCACCTATCCGGTGGACGGCCCCGATGTCCCGGGCAATGCGATCATATTCGGCGACCGGTTTCCCACTGCCAATGGACGCGCGAAGATCGTGCCCGCCAATGTCCGGCCGCCCGATGAGATCCCGGATATGGAGTACCCGATGGTGCTCTCCACGGGCCGCGTGCTGGAACACTGGCACACGGGCGCGATGACACGCCGGGCCGCGGTGCTGGACGATCTCGAGCCGGAAGCGATGGCATTTCTTTCACCGCGCGAGCTGCAGCGCCTCGACATCAGGCCGGGAGACCGGTTGCGGCTCGAGACACGGCGGGGCGCCGTGGAAGTGCATGTCCGCGCGGACCGCGATGTGCCGGTCGGCATGGTGTTCATGCCGTTCTGTTACGCGGAAGCCGCGGTGAATCTTCTGACCAATCCGGCGCTGGACCCCGCGGGGAAGATACCCGAGTTCAAGTTCTGCGCGGCACGCGTGACGCCCATACGCGAGGCGGCCGAGGCGCGCTAGCCGCATCGGGAGGCCCTCCGCGAACGCATCTAATCGGCTGATAGCGCCCGTCGTAGCCAATACGTGTAGATAAGGTGACCCTTCAGGCGAATACATCTGACGTATTCGCCTGAAGGGTCACCCTATCTACACGGATACCCCTACGTCATGCGCTGTCAGCCGGTCAGCTGGGTTCGCGGAGGGCCTCCCGATGCGACGCTCGCGCCCCCGCCGCGCTCGATGCAGGGTCTACGGCGGCGCGCCGGCCCGAGGACCGGCGCGGGCGGGCTGCGTCAGCGGGACCAGTCCCTGATGCTCGATGATGGCCTGCCCTTCCTCCGAGAGCAGAAAGAGCGCGAGCCTCTGCGCCTGCGGCTTGTCGGATAGAACGGCGAGCCCGTAGAGCGGATGCGGATCGAGCCGCGGGGGTACCACGAGACTCGTCAGCCCCGGCACCTGCTTCTCGAGTGCGTCCGCGCCGCTGCAATAGGTAATGGACATGTCGATCTTCTTCGCAGCGAACAGCGCGGCCGCTGCACTCTCACCAGGCTTGGTGGGAGTGGCGGTGACGCTCATGGAGGCCCGGGCCTTGGCCTTCAGAATGTCGCCGGACCCCGGACGCAGTGTGTCGATACGATCGAAGATGGCCCAGGCGTAGTCCCCGGAAGGGTCCACGACCGGCGTCGAAGTCTTGAGACGCACCTGCCTGCTCAGCATCCGATCCACCAGGTTGGCCGCGGTCACACCGGCCGCGCGCCGCGAGACGATGCACATGCGGTTGCGCGCGAATGGGATGGCGGGAACGACGGCGCGGTGCTCGAGCGACAGCTTGCTCGGGGAAGCGACGTCCGCGGACATGAACAGATCGGCCGGTGCACCCTTTTCGATGCGCTCGCGCAGCGATCCCGATCCGCCGAAGGTGGGCCTGACTTCGATGCCGTAGTCCGCGGCGGCCTTCTCGGCGAGCGCGCTCACCACGCCGCGCAGGCTTCCGGCGGCGAATATCCGCACGATGACCGGCCTGGTCTGCGCCAGCGCCGTGCCGCTCGCCGCGAGCCCCATCAGTGCCACGATGGCGCCTCGAATCATCGACTGCTCCCGATATGGGTCCGCCCGTACGTTGGGGCCACATTATAAATCGTTATATACACAAGTATATAGCTATTGCCGGCACGCTACATAGTTGTGTATATAACCAATTCGAGGCAACAACGATTCGAGGGAGCAATGATACCGGTAATGATACCGCGGGTCCCGTTCGGTCCGCAGTCACCGTCCCTGCATTCTTGCCTTTACCGCGGCCTTTACCGCTGAGACACATCCGCATGAAACATTTCGTCCTCGGCGGCTGTACCGCCGCCATGAGCTTTGTTTGTCTGGTCAGCACCGTTCAGGCACAGCAGGCGGACAGTGCCAGTCCTGCCACGCAGACACAGCAGCAAACGGTCTACGTTTATGGCGCGCGCGAGCCGGCCCAGCCGGCCTACAAGAGCGACAGCGCCGCTCTCGGCCCGCTGGGCGAGCAGAACCTGCTGGATACGCCCTCATCGGTCACCGTGGTGCCGGAAAGCCTGATGACGAACCTGCAGGCCTATACCGTCAATGACACGCTGCGCTATCTGCCCTCGGTCGAGATACGCGACCAGCAGGGGTTCGAAGTATCGCGCCCGCAATCGCGCGGCTTCATCAGCAGCATCGTGCAGAACACGCGCATGGAAGGGCTCAGCATCATCGGCCCCATCGCCTACGCCGCGGAGGACCTGTCCGGTATCACGGTGCTGAACGGCCTGGGCGGCGCGCTCTATGGCCCCGAAACTCCGGCCGGCGTGTTCGACTATCAGATCAAGCAGCCGACCGACAACACGCTGCTGCGCTACACCGAAAGCTACCAGTCGGACGCCATGCTCACCGAGCATCTGGATGTCGGCGGCCGGGCCGGCCCCGACCAGGCGTTCGGCTACCGTGTGAATGTCGCCTATAGCAATGGCGAGAGCTACGTAGCGGACAGCAATTTCAATCGGAGACTGGCCAGCGGTACCTTCGACTGGCGACTCGGGTCCAATACGGTGATCGAGGCTCACGGCGACCACTACGAGACGGCTTCGGTCGGTCTGCCGGGCGCGGTCTCCTTTGACGGCGCCGCAAACGGCTCCACCAAGAACAGCTTCCTGCCCCCTGCCATCGACCCGGCGGAGCTCGGCTATGGCGAGCCCAATCTCGGCGCCGACCTGACCACCGACATCGGCCTCGCCAAGATCACGCACAGTTTCGGCGGCGGTTGGACTCTGGAAGCGGGCGGGCTTTACGAAAGCGCCGAACGCAATCTGTTCGGCGTCGCCGACACGCTGACCGACAACGCGGGCGATTACACCGTCATTCAAAACCAATATACCGCCTGGCCGCACATGACCATCGGCAGCAACTCGGCCTATCTGAATGGGAAGCTGGACATACTGGGCATCGAGAACGATGTGACCTTCGGCACCAACGGCTTCATCAACGACACCTATTCCTACGTCAAGGCCCCCACCTCCCCGATCCTGGGCTGCGCCAATCTGGCGGACCCGTTGGATTCCATCGCCATCGACGGTCGATGCGCCAGTCCGACGGCATTGGGAAAGACCGTGGCGATCAGCGCTCCCTACACCAGTGGCGAGAGCTTTGGCGGGCTCTATCATTCAGCGAACCTGACCGAGCAGGCCATCATCATCGGCGATACGGTCCACTTCAACCCGCAGTGGGCGTTGCAGGCGGTCCTCAGCGACTCGTTTCTGGACTCGAAGGCGTTCGGCAAGACCGGCGCGCTCACCTCCGACGACGATCGTAACGGCGTGCTCAGCCCAACCACCAGCCTGATCTACAAGCCCATTTCGGCGCTCACGGCCTACGCGACCTTCGCCGACAGCGTGGAAGAGGGTGGTCAGGCCGGGACCTCGGGCGGAGGAATCACGGTGACCAACTCCGGCGCCTATCTGTCGCCCTATACGGACCACTCTTACGAAGTCGGGGCCAAATATGCGCTGACCGATCGCGTGCTGCTGACGCTGGATGGCTTCCGCATGGCGCAACCGAACGCGCAGACGGTATTCATCACCCCGACCGTCGAGACCTACGAGGTGGTGGGTACGCAGCGCGACTCGGGCAGCGAGTTCTTCGTCGAAGGCGACCTCGTGCGCGATCTCTCGATTTACGGCGGCGTCACCTATCTGGATCCCAGGATCGTCAGTCCCGGCCACGTGCTCGTCAACGGCGTGTCCATCAACGGCAAACTCGTGGTTGGCGTGCCGCACGTGAAGGAGGATGTGGTGTTCGACTACCATCCCGCCATCGTGCCGGGCCTGGGCTTTACCGCAGTGGTGCACAGCGAAACCCAGCGCGCGGCGACCGACGCCAATAGCTCCTTCGCGCCGGCCTATGCGACAGTCGATCTCGGCGCTCGCTATTCCCTGCCGGTGCTGACCCGGCATCACCTAACTGTCCGCTTCCAGGTCATCAACGCCACCAACCAGTTCTATTATTCGGCGATCGAGGATGGCGCCGTCGCCGGCAGCCCCAGCCCGATCACGGCTTTCAGCGCCGCGCCGCGCACCTTCGAGGCGAGCCTGCAGGCGGATTACTGAACATGAGGCGAGAGGCAGGCCTGCCGATCACCACGGATAGAACCGCGCAACGAAGCCGGGCGGGAAGGGAGGCGCGCCCGGGGGAAGCTCCACGAACCCCTGCGTCGATGTGAGCGCGAGGAAATCCCCCGGCCCATTGGGCGGAGCAGGTGCCGCCGTCGGCGCGCCGCGCTCGTCGGTCTGCACGGTGACGGGCAGGAAGTAGGTGGCAGCCGCCAGGCCGAATTTGCCCGTGGATGCGAGCGGCAGGTGCTGCGGCGCCGGCTGACCGCGACCGGACATGCGAATGAGTGCAGCGACGACGTAACGCACCAGACAAATGCAGGTCGATACGGGATTGCCCGGAAGCCCGAACACCGCCTGTCCCGCGGGACCCATCCCGAAGAACATCGGCATTCCGGGCCGCTGGGCCACCCGATAAAATATCTGCCTGACCCCGAGTTGCTCCAATACCCTGGGAACAAAATCGAATTTTCCCTTCGACACGCCGCCACTCAGGATCAGCACGTTCCGTTCGGATAGATGATGCGCCAGGCGCTCGGTCAGCAACTGCTCGCTGTCCCGAATGTGATCGTGCGTGACGTGCTCATATCCGCGATCACGCAGGGCCGCCACGATGGCGTATGCGTTGGAACGGCGTACCTGGTATTCCAGAATGGGCTCGCCCGGCTCGACCAGCTCGTCTCCGGTCGAGATTGCGACGATGCGAGGCTGGCGCGTGACGCTCACGCGTGCAAGCCCGGCCGAGGCCGCAACCGCGATCTCGGCAGCGCCCAGACGGATACCGGCCTGCAGCATCGGCACCCCCGGCTGGCTGTCTGCCCCGCGACGCTGAATGTTTCGCAGCGCCCTGCCGAACGCCTGCGGCTTCAGCGCGGCCACATCCGCCTGCAGGTCGTACTCCTCGAGCGGAATGATGCAATCGGTTCCCGCGGGCAGCATCGCCCCTGTCATCACTTCGACCGCGTTCGCGGGATCCGAGAGGCTGAGCGCAGGAGCGCCGGCAGGTTGCACGGATTCGATCCGAAAGCGCCGCAATCCGCGTCCGAACGCCTCGCTGGCGATGGCGATTCCATCCATACAGACGCGATCGAAGGGAGGATTCTCCCGCTCGGCGAATACGTCCTGGCGCAATGTCTGCCCGATGCAGTCCTCCAGAGGCTGTACCTCGGCGGGCAGAACCGCGAGCTGGCTCAGAATGGCCTCCTCGGCCTGTTGTACAGTGATGGGCGTAACGCCTCCAGCGATCGACGATTGGGCTTCGCATCAGCGCCACCGGCACCGGTGAGGCGCTGGCGCGAGCGCACAGTGTAGCGCCACGTCGCGGTTCGATAAGCTGCGCGCAGTGTGCTAGCTTGCAGACTCATTCTCCCACGCCTGCCGCGCCGGCCTTGGAAGCGTTCAGCGCCCTCACCCCGCAGCATCCATCCGCGGTTCCCCTGACCGCAGTGCATCTGGGTGCGCCGGCGCGTGAACTGCGCGCCGTGACCGATGCTCCCCACCTGCGCTCCATCGGGGCAGAGGTGCTCCGGCAGATCGAGGTCACCGACGAGTCCGGCATTCATCACGCGGTTCACATCCCCATCGAGCGCGATTTGGCAGTGATCGTCGATGGTCGCCTCATCGGTAAGCTCTGGACGCTCGGATCACAACCGGAGTGGCTGGTCCTCGGATACCTGCGCAATCGGCGCATCATAGAGAACGTCACCGAGATCGAATCGGTGTCGATTGAATGGGCCGCAGGAACTGCCACGGTACTCACGCGGCGCACGTACCCGGTCGATTGGCGAGTCATACTGGCCAGCACCCACCGGGAGCCCCGCGGTTTCAGCGCACGCGGGCGCCTGACGGGGACGGCGCTTCTGAGGATGCTCGAGGCGATGCAGGGAACCGATGCCGTGCACCGCGCGGCGGGCTCGGTACAGGCCTGCGCCCTGTTCTGTGGAACCGAGCTCTGGCTCAGTGTGGAAGACGTCAGCCGTCGCAACTGCTTTGACGTCATCGCCGGGTGGATGGCGCTTCACGGCGTTGCCGGTGACGACAAGGCCTTATTGACCACCGGGCGGCTGACGGCCGAAGTGGTCATCAAGGCGGCCATCAACGGCATCCCCGTCCTGGTGACGCTCAAGGGTATTACCAGTGCGTGCTTCGATCTGGCCGCGCGCCTCGGCATGACGATCATCGGACACGCGGCCCCGCAACGCTACCTCTGCTACGTCGGCGCAAATGACTTCGACGCCGAGTCCTAATGACGCGCCGCGGTCAGGCGTTGCGGATTCGAATAGACATTGCACTGCGTCGAGCGCACGAATCCCGCCAAGGTCAGCCCGGAAGCGCGCGCCAGATTCACCGCCAGGCTGGAGGGAGCACCGATGGCGGCGAGCACCGCGACGCCGGCGCGCAGGGCCTTCTGTACGAGCTCGTAGCTGGCGCGTCCACTCAGCAGCACGATGTGCTCCTCGAGTGGGAGGCGTCCGGCCATCAAACTCTTCCCAACCAGCTTGTCCAGTGCGTTGTGGCGCCCCACGTCCTCGGCAATACTCAGCAGACTGCCTGAGAGGTCGAACAATGCCGCGGCGTGCACGCCGCCCGTGTCGCCAAACTTCGCCTGCTGCTTGCGCATGACATCCGGCAAGCTCAGCAGAGTCGGCAGCTCGACTGTCCCCCCCTCGGCGATGCGAGTAGCGGCTGCTTTGGCGATGGCGGCATCCAGCCCGGTCGTGCCGCAAACTCCACAGCTCGAGCCCGCGGAAAATCGCCGCGCCGGCGGCTGCAGCTCGAACTGCACCTCCGGACGCAGCCGGACATTGACGACATTGGGGCGACGGGTGCTCGACTCGATCGCGTCGATGTCGCCGGGCTGGTTGACGATGCCCTCGCCATACAACAGGCCGACCGCGAGATTTTCATCGTCGCCCGGCGTCCGCATCGTCGTCCCGAAGGAGATGGGCTCATAGCCGAGCATGGGATGCTGGAGCATGTACTCCAGCGGCCCCTCGACGGCCACCCGATCGTCCTTCTCGAATCGGGACTCGAGACCCGCCCGCAGCACGCGCACGTTCATCGTGCCGCTGGGCGCCGGTGCCTCAACCTGACTGGGTGCGACGACGGTTTCCATGCCCGGCATGATACCGCTTCGCGTGGCCGCGGCCGGTCACCGCGCGCGGCGCTCGCGCCACGTACGCGCCGCGGCTGCGCTTGACATAGCGCCGTGTGCTGCGAACATGCATGACCTGCGGATATAATTGATTTATTTACAGATTAGGAGGGATCGTGCCGCAGCAAGATTCGCGGTTTGGCGCCCGCCTGCGCGCGCCGCGAGGCTGCGCGGCCGCCGCGGTCGATCGAGCGCCATGACGCGACCACGGAGTCCGGCATGCGCCTGAGTGGCTTCGACCTGAACCTGCTGATCGCACTGGACGCGGTGCTGCATCACAAGAACGTCACGCGCGCGGCCGAACACATCTACGTCTCGCAGCCGGCGATGAGCGCAGCGCTGCACCGCTTGCGCGAATACTTCAATGATGAGCTGCTGGTGCGCGTCGGCCGCGACTACGAGCTAACCCCACGCGGCCTCTCGCTGGTCGAGCCGGTACGCAACACGTTGCTGCACATCCAGGCGACGCTCGGCACTCAGCCGATCTTCGACCCGGCGGCGGCGCATCGCAGCTTTTCCGTGATGCTGGCGGACACGCTGGTGCCCCGGCTGGCCGCGCGACTGCTGCAGCGGATCGTGCCCGAAGCACCGGGAGTACAGCTGAACTTCGTCGCCTGGTCGCGCTCCGGCGTGGAAAAGCTCGCCGCCGGCGAGATCGACTTCCTGGTGATGCTCGACAATCCGGCGCTGCTCGGCATACCGAGCTTTCCCGAGTGGCTGGCGCGCGTCGAGCTGCTGCGCGTGCATTGGGTGTGCGCGGTCTCCGCCGACCACCCCACGGTGCGCGAGGAACTGACGCGCGAGCAGTACCTCAGCCTGCCGCACGTCTACGTACGCTCACCCGGAGAGATGCTCCCCACGGAGGACGTGGTGCGTCGTGAGCTCGGCGTGCGCATCGACGTGCGCGCAACCACTGAGAACGTGCTGGAGGTGCCCTTCATGCTCCCGGGCACGACGCTTCTGGCCATCCTGCCCGAGACGCTCGCCCAGATGCTGCAACCGTCGCTGGCCATCCGCATCTTTCCTCTGCCGGCCGGCCTCAACCTGCAGGGTCGCATCACACTGTTCTGGCACCGGCGCAGCGAGCCCGATCCGGGACACGCCTGGATGCGTCGCCTGATCGCCGATGCGTCGCGTCCCGGCTGAATCGCGTCCCGACCGAATGCTGCAGCACCACATGATCCGGTCGCATCGCAGCGCCGCTTGACGTTGCAATGATTGGCGTTGCAATGATTGGCCTTGCAGTTACTGGCCGTGCAGTTACTCGGTCCCGCTATACCTGTCATCCAAACTTTGGATTTCAGTCCCGCTGGCGAAGCGAGTAGTGTGCGCCTTCCCTAGAGGGGGGCAGTAGCCCAAGAGGGGGGGCAGTAGCCCATGAATCTCGCCAGAAATTCGACCGCCGCCGACTCGAGGCCCGACACGGCGGGCACTGCAGCCGCGCCGAACGCGTCGGCGAATGACGTTAAGCCGCCGTTCCGCTTCTACGACAATCGCCAGAAGTACCTCGCGTTCGTCAACACCTGCAACGAGAAGTCGGCTGTCGCGCGCCGCGCCGCGCAGGAGCTCAGTCATCTGCGCCCCTCACCGCCCGCGCTGCGTCTGTTCGATGCGGGCATGGGCGACGCCACGGTGCTCTCGCGTCTGATGCGCAGCACGCACCAGTTGTTCCCCACCGTACCGTTGCTGGTCGTGGCGAAGGAAATCTCCCTCGAGGATGTCCGCCTCGGGTTGGACAAGATGCCCGATCGCTTCTTCGAGCATCCGGCCACGGTGCTGGTGGTCACCAATCTCAACTATGCCGAGGCGCCGCGACTCATGCCGCGTGATGCGCAGTCGGCGGCCGCACTGAACTGGCAGGAGGTGCGCCTCACAGGACACTCGGCGGCCGAATACTCCGAGCAGATCGAGGAGCTCGACCCGACGCTCGGCTATGGCTGGCAAACCAAGCCGAGCCCGAAAACCGGCAATCCGATCCACGTGCGTCCCTCCGTGCTGGTGATCTACCGCGACGATCACAAGTTCCTGCTCGATTCAGTGATCCCGAAGCCCGGGCGCATCTCCGAGAGCTATGACCTGGTGCTCGCCTCGCAGCCGTGGCGCGCACGCATGTCGGCGCAATTCAAGGCGCAGAAGGTGCTCGGCCCGCTCGCGTTGAGCCTCGCTCCCAACGGACGCATGCTGGTCATTCAATCCTTCGGCAAGGACCCGGGGCTGGAGATCATCCAGCGGCTCTGGCCGAACGAGAGCCCGTTCGCGGTCGATCGCCATCAGCTGATCGCCGCCCTCAAGACCGAGCTCGGGCAGAACGCCAAGGATTTCAACTTCACGTCGCAGCCGGACGAGAAGGCGGTGTTTCGTTACGACATGCACACTCTGCCCTCGGAAATCAGCGACCGCATCGGTACCTCCACGCTGTACGCGGCGTGGAATGCCGCGATCTACGTCAATCAGATCGAGGACGAGCGGCTCGATCCCACCAACAACAGCGCCTATCTGGAGGCGACTCAGGGCGTGTTGCAGAAGCATGGCGGGCTGTGGTTCAACGACGAGACGTTCACGGTCACACGCCGCAAGCTCTAGAGCCCGATGAACCGGATGACCCCGATGAGCCCGTCATGAGTGCCGTGATGACAGCGCCGCTGGTAGGAGAAACGCTGAAGCAGCGCATCGTGCAGTTCATGAGCGGCGCTTCCACGGAGATCTCCACACACGACGAGGCGCAGCTCGCAACGCTCGCCGCCGAGCTGCCGCCCGGCACGACGGTGTACGTGGCGCATACGCCCAAGGCATCGCTCGACGAGGTGGTGCGCGTCGCGCTGAAGGTGCAGGCGCTCGGCCTGCCGGCCTGCCCGCATCTCGTGGCACGGCGCCTCGAGAGCCGCGAGGCGCTCGTGCGCGCGCTCGCGGCGCTGCGCGCGGGTGGCGTCGAGCAGGTACTGCTCGTGGCCGGAGATACGGCCCAGCCGGCCGGCGGCTTCGCGAGCACCCTGGACGTGCTCGACACCGGTTGCCTGGAGGGCGCCGGCATGCCGCGCGCCGGTGTCGCCGGTCATCCCGAAGGCAACAGCGCCATCAGCCCCGCGGCGCTGTGGCAGGCACTCGAGCGCAAGCAGGCCTGGGCGGCGGCGAGCGGCGTCCAGGTACACGTCGTCACGCAGTTCAGCTTCGATCCGCAGGCGATCTGCGACTTCGACCGCGCGCTGACCGAGCACGGCATCAACCTGCCGGTGCACGTGGGCATCGCGGGGCCGACCCCGCTGCCCAAGCTGGTGAAGTTCGCCATGCAATGCGGAGTCGGCGCCTCACTGCGCGCGGTGATGAAGAACATGGCGACCATGAGTAAAATGGCGCGCCTGGCGACTTCTCCCGACGAGATGCTGGTGGGCCTGGTACGCGGCACCGGCAACGGCCCCACGCACCTGGTGAAGCCGCACTTCTTCGCCTTTGGCGGCACGCTGGCCACCGCACAGTGGCTGCGACGGGTATCCGCAGGGCGCTTCGAGCTGCCGGAGGACGGCGGCAAGTTCCAAATGAACTGATGGTGACGGACCTGCAGGCATTGACGTAGAGAGGCGAGAGCAACATTCCATGGCCAGTCCCCACGCTCCAGCGGCGCACGGCGCGTCGCGCATCGACGGCTCCTCGCGCAGCGCGCTGATCTGCGGATCGGTCGCGTTCGACAACATCATGGTATTCGGCGATCGCTTCAAGAATCACATCCTGCCCGACAAGATCCACATGCTGAACGTGTCGTTCCTCGTGCCACAGCTGCGGCGCGAGTACGGCGGCTGTGCGGGCAACATCGCCTACGGCCTGAAGCTGCTCGGCGATCGCGGCTATCCCATGGCCACGGTGGGCCGCGACTTCGGGGCGTACCGCGATTGGATGTCCAACAATGGCGTGCCCACCGATTACGTCCGGGTGATCGACAGCGAGCTCACCGCGCAGGCCTTCATCACCACGGACCTGGATGACAATCAGATCACCGCGTTCCACCCGGGGGCCATGCAATCCTCGCATCTGAACCGCGCCACCGACGCACGCGATATCGCCATCGGCATCGTCGCACCCGATGGGCGCGATGGCATGATCCAGCACGCACAGCAGTTCGCCGACGCCGGCATCCCGTTCATCTTCGATCCGGGCCAGGGCCTGCCGATGTTCGGCCGCGAGGAGCTGGACAAATTCGTAGGCCAGGCCACCTGGGTCGCGGTCAACGACTACGAATGGCAGATGGTGCAGCAGAAGACCGGCTGGAGCGTACGTGACGTCACCGCGCGCGTACAGGCACTGATCGTCACACGCGGCGCGAACGGCTCGCTGATCCACACCCGTGAGGCGAACCTGGAGATTCCCAGCGCCAAGCCGCGCGCGGTGGTGGATCCGACCGGCTGCGGCGATGCCTACCGTGCGGGCATCCTGCACGGCCTGCTGCATGGCCTGGACTGGCAGGCCACAGGTCGCATCGCCTCGCTGATGGGCGCGATCAAGATCGAGACGCGCGGCACGCAGAATCACCGCTTCACGCACGAGGAATTCGAGCGGCGGTTCACCGAGAGCTTCGGGGCGAGCCTGCCGAGCGCGCGCGCGCGCACCGGCAGCTGATGCAACCGATTCGCCCCCGGGATCCGATCCAACGACGAATTCACCAATCGACAGCAGAAATTTCCACCCGTACGAAACTACTCACAACACTTTTGCAGGATTACGCCAATGGCCAATGAATATCTGTTTACCTCCGAGTCGGTCTCAGAGGGACACCCGGACAAAGTCGCCGACCAGATCTCCGATGCGGTCCTGGACGCTCTGCTGGAGCAGGACAAGTATTCGCGGGTGGGTGCCGAGACGCTGTGCAGCACGGGCCTGGTGGTGCTCGCCGGCGAGATCACTTCCAAGGCCACGGTCGACTACCAGACGCTGGCGCGCGAGACACTCAAGCGCATCGGTTACGACAATACCGACTACGGCATCGACTACCGCGGCTGCGCCGTGCTGGTCGCCTATGACAAGCAGTCCCCGGATATCGCCCAGGGCGTGGACGAGGGACGCGGCCTGAACCTCGAGCAGGGTGCCGGCGACCAGGGCATGATGTTCGGTTACGCCTGCAATGAGACCCCCGAGCTGATGCCGCTGGCGATCCACCTGGCCCACCGCCTGGTGGAGCGACAGGCGGAGCTGCGCCGCTCGGGCAAGCACCCCTGGCTGCGCCCGGACGCCAAGTCGCAGGTCACGCTGCGCTACGTGGACGGCAAGCCCAAGGACATCGATACGGTCGTGATCTCCACGCAGCACGCGCCGGACATCGAACACGGCAAGCTCTCCGAAGCGGTGATCGAGGAGATCATCAAGCCGGTGCTGCCCAAGGACATGATCGGCAAGAACATCCGCTACCTGGTGAACCCCACCGGCCGGTTCGTGGTCGGCGGTCCGCACGGCGACTGCGGTGTGACGGGCCGCAAGATCATCGTGGACACCTACGGCGGGGCCGCGCCGCACGGCGGCGGCGCGTTCTCGGGCAAGGATCCTTCCAAGGTCGACCGCTCGGCCGCTTATGCCGCGCGCTACGTCGCCAAGAACATCGTCGCCGCCGGGCTCGCCACGCGCGCTCAGGTGCAGCTGTCCTATGCGATCGGTGTTGCGCGCCCCACCAGCGCCATGGTGACCACCTTCGGCACCAGCAAACTGTCCGACGAGAAGCTCGAGGAGCTGGTGCTCAAGCACTTCGACCTGCGTCCCAAGGGCATCATCCAGATGCTCGACCTGCTGCGCCCGATCTACCAGCAGACCGCCGCCTATGGTCACTTTGGCCGGGAGTTGCCGAGCTTCACCTGGGAGAGGACCGACAAGGCGCAGGCGCTGGCGGCCGATGCGGGCGTGAAGGCTCGCGCCGTCGGTTGATGTCGGCACCCTATCGGATGGAGAACAGATCAATGAACGCAGTACTGCAAACGAGCGTCGGCAAGGATCCCTACCGCATTGCCGACATCAAGCTCGCGGACTGGGGACGCAAGGAAATTCTCATCGCCGAGACCGAGATGCCCGGGCTGATGGCGATCCGCGAGGAGTACGCCGCCGGCCAGCCGCTGCGCGGCGCGCGCATCACCGGCTCGCTGCACATGACGATCCAGACCGCGGTGCTGATCGAGACGCTGCAGGCGCTCGGCGCCCAGGTACGCTGGGCCTCGTGCAACATCTTCTCGACGCAGGATCACGCCGCCGCGGCAATCGCCGCGCGCGGTACGGCGGTGTTCGCGTACAAGGGCGAGTCGCTGCCGGAGTACTGGGAATTCACGCATCGCACCTTCACGTGGCCCGACGGCGGCCACTCGAACATGATCCTCGATGACGGCGGGGACGCGACGCTGCTGTTGCACCTGGGCGCGAAGGCCGAGCGTGATCTCTCGCTCATCGCCAAGCCCAGCAGCGAAGAGGAAGAGGCGCTGTTCGCGGCCATCCGCGAGACGTTGAAGAAGGACCCCACCTGGTACTCCACGCGCCTGAAGGCCGTCAAGGGCGTGAGCGAGGAGACTACCACCGGCGTGAAGCGGCTGTATCACATGGCCAAGACCGGCGAGCTCGCGTTCCCGGCCTTCAACGTCAACGACTCGGTCACCAAGTCGAAGTTCGACAACCTGTACGGCTGCCGCGAGTCGCTGGTGGACGGCGTCAAGCGCGCCACCGATGTCATGGTAGCGGGCAAGATCGCTGTCGTCGCAGGCTACGGCGACGTCGGCAAGGGCTCGGCCCAGGCGCTGCGCTCCCTGTCGGCGCAGGTGTGGGTCACCGAGATCGATCCGATCTGCGCGCTGCAGGCCTCGATGGAAGGCTATCGCGTGGTCACCATGGACTACGCCGCCGACAAAGCCGACATCTTCGTGACCGCCACGGGCAACTTCCATGTGATCACGCATGAGCACATGAAGCGCATGAAGAACAACGCCATCGTCTGCAACATCGGGCACTTCGACAACGAGATCGAGGTCGCGGCGCTCAAGCAGTACCAGTGGGAGAACATCAAGCCGCAGGTCGATCACATCATCTTCCCGGACGGCAAGCGCATCATTCTGCTGGCGGAAGGGCGCCTGGTGAACCTCGGCTGCGGCACCGGGCATCCGAGCTACGTGATGAGCTCCTCATTCGCCAACCAGACGTTGGCGCAGATCGAGCTGTACACCAACACCGCGAAGTATCCGATCGGCGTGTACGTGCTGCCCAAGCACCTCGACGAGAAGGTCGCGCGGCTGCAGCTGAAGAAGCTCAGCGCGCAGCTCACCGAGCTCACCGACGTGCAGGCGCGCTACATCGGTGTGAGCAAAGCCGGTCCCTACAAGTCGGATCATTATCGCTACTGAACTGCGGCTGACTCGGCGGCCGGCGCAGCCGGCCGCCGCAATCGCGGCCGTCGCCGCTCTGCAGCCGTCCATGAGGGACTTTCGCGGCATGGCCGTGGGCCTCGCCGCCGGCGAGGGCGCGGGCGAGGCGGTGACCGGCGACCCGGTGACCACGCGGCCGGGCACGACGCGGACACTAGGGTCCGCTGAGGAGATGACTATGGCGGAGCCCGATCCGTTCGAATCGCGCCCCCGCGCCATCGTGATGGATGGTGTCGCGGTGGCGCGCAAGGTGCGCCAGGAAGTGGCCGCTCGCGCCGGCGAATTCGCCCAGCGTCGCGGCCGCCGGCCGGGCCTGGCGGTGGTACTGGTCGGTCAGGACCGCGCCTCGGCGGTGTACGTGCGCAACAAGCGCAAGTCCTGCGAGGAGGTCGGTATCGCATCCTTCGCGCACGACCTGCCGGCCACCACCAGCGAGACCGAGCTGCTGGCGCTGGTGGACAGGCTCAACCGGGATGAGCATGTCGACGGCATTCTGGTGCAATTGCCACTGCCCGCCGGCCTGGTATCCGATCGCATCATGGATGCCATCGATCCGGCCAAGGACGTGGACGGCTTCCATCCGTTCAATATGGGACTGCTGGCGCAGAAGCGGCCGAGACTGCGGCCGTGCACACCCTACGGGGTCATCCGTCTGGCGCACGAGTACGGCATCACGCTCGCCGGAGCGAAGGCGACGGTGGTGGGGGCTTCCAACATCGTCGGGCGCCCGATGGTACTCGAGCTGCTGATCGAGGGCTCCACGATCACGGTGTGCCGCAGCCTCACGCGCAACCTGCGCGCCGAGGTAGAGGCCGCCGAGGTATTGGTAGCTGCGGTCGGCAAGGCGGGCTTCATCCGCGGCGAGTGGATTCGCCCCGGAGCGGCGGTATTCGATGTCGGCATCAACTTCACGCCGGGCGGCAAGCTGGTCGGCGATGTGGAATTCGAGCCTGCCGCGCAGCGAGCCGGGTGGATCACGCCCGTCCCCGGCGGCCTCGGCCCCATGACGATCGCGATGCTGCTGTCCAATACCGTGCAAGCGGCATCGGCCCGCTAGCGGCAGCGAGCGACAGCGAGCGACAACGAGCGGCAGCAAGAGGCAGCAAGCGGCAGCAAGCGGCAGCGCAGTGGGTTCACTGGCTCGCAGCGGAAGCATTGCCGCCGCAGTCGAATGAATCCCTGATCACACACAGCGTCAATATCGAGTCACCCCCATGAACGACAGTACCGCCACTTCCCGAGCCGCTCCCAAGTCAGACTGGGAGATCGCCAACGCCGCACAGCTCTGGCCCATAACCCGAATCGCCAAGGAGCGGCTCGGCATTCCCGCCGAGGCGGTCGAGCCGTACGGCCAGACCAAGGCCAAGATCAGCATGGACTTCATCCGCCGCGCACTGGCCGAGAAGTCGCCCGGCAAGCTGGTGCTGGTCACCGCGATCAGCCCTACCCCTGCCGGCGAGGGCAAGACGACCACCACCGTCGGCCTCGGAGATGCACTCAATCGCATCGGCAAGCGCACGGCCATCTGCATACGCGAGGCGAGCCTCGGTCCGTGCTTCGGTATGAAGGGCGGGGCGGCGGGCGGTGGCTATGCGCAGGTCGTGCCCATGGACGAGATCAATCTGCATTTCACCGGCGATCTGCACGCCATTACGTCAGCCAACAATCTGCTGGCCGCGATGATCGACAATCACATTTACTTCGGGAATTCGCTGGGCATGGATTCGCGCCGCATCACCTGGCGGCGTTGCATGGACATGAATGATCGCGCGCTGCGCTCGATCGTGACCTCCCTCGGCGGACCGGCGAATGGCTACCCGCGCGAGGCGGGCTTCGACATCACCGCCGCCAGCGAGATCATGGCGATTCTGTGCCTCTCCACCTCGATCGAGGACCTGCAACGGCGGCTGGCCAACATCGTCGTGGCGAGCACGAACGACAAGAAGCCGGTGCGCGCCGGGGATCTGAAGGCCGCGGGTGCGATGACCGCGCTGCTGAAGGATGCGCTCAAGCCCAACCTCGTGCAGACGCTGGAGAACAATCCGGCCTTCGTGCACGGCGGACCGTTCGCCAACATCGCGCACGGCTGCAATTCGGTCATCGCCACCTCGTTCTCGCTGCGCGTGGCCGACTACACCGTGACCGAGTGCGGCTTCGGCGCCGACCTGGGCGCGGAGAAATTCTTCGACATCAAGTGCCGCAAGGCGGGGCTTGCGCCGGACGCCGCGGTGGTGGTGGCGAGCGTGCGGGCGCTGAAGATGCACGGCGGGGCCGCCAAGGGCGAGCTCGGCACGCCGAATCCGGCGGCCGTCACCCGTGGCCTCGCCAATCTGCGCCGCCACCTGGATAACATCGCGCGCTACGGCGTGCCCGCGGTGGTGTGCATCAATCGCTTCGGCAGCGACAGCGAAGCGGAGCTGGCTGCAGTGATCGATGGCTGCGCCGCCGTGGGGGTCAAGGCGATCGTCTGCGAGCACTGGGCCAAGGGCGGCGCGGGCGCCGAGGCGCTGGCCCGCGCCGTGGTCGCGACGGTCGAGGCCGGCAAGTCGAACTTCCATGTGCTGTATCCCGATGAGCTGCCACTGGCCAAGAAGATCGAAACCGTCGCCACGCAGATCTACGGGGCCGGCGAGGTCGTAATCCCCAAGCCGGTAGCCGATCGGCTCAAGGAGTTCGAGCAACTGGGGTTCGGTAAGCTGCCGGTGTGCATGGCCAAGACGCAGTACAGCTTCTCGGCCGATCCTGCGCTGCTCGGTGCGCCGAGCGGTTTTGCCCTGCCGGTGCGCGAGGTGCGCCTGTCGGCCGGCGCGGAGTTCGTGGTGGTCATTTGCGGGGAGATCATGACCATGCCGGGTCTGCCCCGCGAGCCCTCCGCCGAGGACATCAGCGTCAGTGCAGACGGGGTGATCTCGGGCCTGTCCTAGCCAGCCTTAGCCAGCCTTAGCCATGAGCGCACCGGCCGATACCCCGGCGCCCGCAGCAGGCACGCCCGCCGACGCCGCGGCTGAGGCGCACCGCGGCATCATGGCCTGGCGAAGCGAGCAACGCGAGCGGCTGATTGCCGCTCGTCAGGCGCTGCCGGCAGCCGCGCATCGCGACGCCACCCAGGCGCTCGGTGAGCGACTGGGCCGCGTGCTCGAGGTGCTTCGTCCCGCGGTGCTGGGGGCGTACTGGCCGATCCGGCGCGAATTCAATCCGATGCCGATCCTGCAGCGCTGCATGGCCGCGGGTACCCGCGTCGCACTGCCGACCATCGTCGTCAAAAAGGAACCCCTGGAGTTTCGTCTCTGGGAGCCCGGCGCACGCATGCAGGTCGGCGTCTACGATATCCCCTATCCGGCCGACGGCGCCGTCGTGCAACCCGACACCCTGATCGTTCCGATGCTGGGCTTCGACGCCGCCGGCTACCGTCTCGGCTACGGCGGTGGCTACTACGATCGTACCGTCGCCTCGCTGCAACCGCGCCCGCGACTGATCGGTATCGCCCACGAGTTCGGACGCCTGCCCACGATCCATCCGCTATGGCACGACATCCGGATGGACTGCGTCGTCACCGAGGCCGCGATCGCAGTCGCCGTCGATGCCGCGGGGAGCATCGCGGCACTGGCGACGATAGCGGGAGCTACGCGACTGCAGGCGGCAGCGGCAGCGCATGACCCGCCCACACCCGCATAGATGAGGGATAACTCCCGGCGAATACCTCAAATGTATTCGCCGGGAGTTATCCCTCATCTATGCGGATTTGACACAGCATGCGCTGCCGCTGCGGACTGCAGTCACGCGGTGCCGCTTTAGTAGACTGGCTGCTTCTGCTTCGGGAACTTGAGCTTGCTGACCGGCTCGCGCATCAGGATGGCCATGGGTCCCATAGTGGGGATGGTCGCATCATCCCAGTGCTCGGCGATCTTGCCGTCCTGCAGGCGGAAGGTGTCGAAGCCGTAGACCTCGTAGAACATGCCCTTGTGCTGGGGGTCCGGCGCATAGCGCTGGTGGATCACGGTGACCAGATCGCCGTCCGCGAGGATCTTGTAGAACATGTTTCCCTGCGGGGGCTGCGGACCGCGCGCGGCCACTCCCTGCGGCGGACCGAACGGCGGGCCACCGCCGCGCAGCTTGCTGAGCGTCTCGAGCATCAGCTTGAAAGCATCGCGCCCGTTCTGAACGTTGTTGACCTCGGCGAAGCGCACGAACGCGGGGTTGTGCTGTATGTAGTCGGGCGAGAGGATGTCCATGCGCTCATCCATCGTCGTGCCCGGCTTGAAGAAGTTCTGTACCACCATCTCATTGGCGGCCTGCTTGGCAAGCTGCGCCTTGGCGGCCTCGGCCGCCTGATCGACGGGCGGCGGCGCTGGTTGAGTCGCGGCGGTATTCTGCGCCTGTCCGCATGCCGCCAATACCAAGGCGGCACCGGCACCGATCAACAGGTTGGTTAGCTTCGCCATGACGGTCCCCTGAATGCAGATTTTTGTTTGCGAGGTATCGCCGATTGAGTTGCATGTGCCGCGTCTGCCATGCCCCGGACGGTCGCGGCGCCGCGCGATCGCGGCGTCGAAATGTTAGCCGCAAGATGCGGCTCGAATCAAACGGCGGCGCTGATACTGCTGCCTCTCGTGCCGTTCGCCGAGCCACAGTTACATCACATGAAGTGTTGGTTACAAGGTGGCGCCGGGCGGTTGACGCATCATGGATGACGGAGGCGACTCCGGCGGTGGGCGGTCCGCCGCGACTACAATCGGGTTGACGGCCAAGTCGTGCCCGCAGAATCGGCGAGTCAGTTTGCGACGATCTACTGGCGAGCCGCTTCTGTACCTGATCAGATCGGCTCTCCATGCGTTGCATGGGGTCATGGGCATGGCGAAAAACGATCAATATGTGATTGCCATACTCGTGCGAGGCGAACCGGATCACCTCCGCTGGACTGTTACTGGACACAGGCGGAAAGGAATTCCAGCGCTGGGGTATATCGAGGGCGAAGCCCCACTGCGCGCTCTCATAATGCTTCATGTTGACCATCTCTATTTGAACCTCTTGGCGCCTGGCAATGGCGGGCGGCTCATCGGTGGGTTCGACCGCCAGCGCACACAGATCATTGATGGATAATTACTCACCGTCATGTAGCCTGGACAACACCAATTCGAGAAGACCGATCAGCTTGTCCGTTAAGGTATGACCCAAGGTCAGTGTCAATGCGGATAGCAGCCACCCGGTTCTTCGCTACATTTCCCCGATTGGCCCTTCTCCAGAGCTCGCGGCAGATCGCGGGTGGGTCCCCAATTCAGAGGCCCTGTGGACTATTCGCGATATACCTTGATGCTCACCAAGAACAACGCGGATACTGACCGGTAACAGGAGTACGAACCTACCGCCCGATTTATGAACGCAATCGCCGCGCGATGGGAGCCCGAGCAGGTGCGGCTGTGGACCGGCAGTGTCCTCGCCGCGCTGCTGGTGCACCTCGTTCCCGCGGCCCTGCTGGTCCTTTACATCCATTGGCCACCGCGACCGCCGCCGCTGGCGGGCTCTCCCGCGGCGTTGGATGTCGAATTGGCTTCCCTGCCGGCGTCAACCTCGCCTGGTGCGTCGTCGGCGTTGCAGACGCCGGCGCCGTCACGGCAGCAGCAGTCCCCATCGGAGCGCCTGGCACTCGCAGCCGCAAGCCGGCTGCAGCCTCTTGCCAAGGTGCAGCCGATCGCGCAGGAGGCTGCGCCGGCGCCGGCGAACGTGGCACCGGCGTTTGACGCGAGCACTACCAGCGCGCCCGCAGCGCTGTCCGACCCTGGCACTTCGAACCTGACGGAGCAGCTCTGGTTGTCGGAGGTCAAAGCCCGGCTGGAGAGCTACAAGGAGTACCCGAGCAGCGCCACCGCTGCGATGCAGCAAGATACTGTGATGCTGCAATTCTCGGTCGACCAAACCGGTCAGGTGACGTACTCGCAAATCGACAGCAGCCACCACTACCAGGCCCTCGAGCAGGAAGTCCAACAAATGCTGCGGCTCGCGGGTCGTCTGCCCGCACCGCCACCACAGCTGTCCGACGACGTAGTGATCACTGTGCCGGTCCAGTTCGACCTCGACTTCATGCCGGGCCTCCTCTGCGGCGGATCGGCTTGCCCCACAGCGCACGGCGCCCATGGTGCAGCGAAGCCCGTGGCGCCACCCGCGCCGACGCTGGCCAATTGCACTGCTCCGGCCAGCCCTGGGCCCGCGCCGGCTGGATCGACAGCGACGCTCGAGCAGATGCGCGCTTATCGGGAGCGTCTCAATCAGTATGTGGCCGCAGGCGGCAACCAGCTCGCGTGTCTAAGCCAGGTACGGGGGGTTAGCACGCTAGCCTTACGCGATACCCTGACCCAGCAGCTGCACTCGATGGTCGATGACTTCAATGCTCAGGCTAGTGCATTCGAGGCCAAGGCGCAGGCAGAGGCCCTGCAGGCCCAGCGGACCCGTCAGCAGCAGGCGCAAGCCCTTGCGGTCCAGGCTTACGCCACCTGCAAGCTGTCCACCGCTCCTCGAGCCCCGGGATCAGCCCTGGCGGCCGACAGCGCACCATCCTATCGGCGACAGCTCGTTGGCTATCAATCCGCGGTACGCCGCTACGTTGCCTGCCTGCGTCAGGCGGATCTGGCAGGCCGGGCGCCAGAGCGCGGGCTTGCCAGCGATCAGCGTGCCGAGCTCGATCGGAGCGCTGTGCAACTTGGCGATGCCGCGATTCAGTCGTTCAACCAACTCGTCACCGGATTCAACGCCCAGGTGCCGCGCCTGCGCCGGCAGGCTCTCGCCGCCGAGACCCAGCAGAATCTCGCCGAGGCAGTTGTCCGCGCAGCGGCAATTTTCCCGAACAGCACCTGGAGCGTGCCCGCGCCGCTGCCGGCGAGTGAATGCCTCCACATCACGCTCTCCGGTCAAACCTACTATGTGCGGCTTTGCGATCCGACCTACGTCACGACTGTCAGCGGGCTGGCTCAGCTCCTCAAGAGCGCTCCGAAAGCCAGCGATACTCTGGACGTCCAGATACAAAAGATTACGACCAACGCGGCCGCGGACGCGATTGCTTCGGACCCGGCCATGGCAGAGGCCACGCAGCAAGAGGCCATCGCCGCTCTCCATGGCTTTCCGTATGGAATCTGTCCGCACCCCCCCTGTGCCCCGCCCATCCTCGGGATTGCAGTAGCTCCGGAACACGGGGTTCAGATTCAGCAGGGGACCGCCCCTCCTCTACAGACCATCTCCTACAGCGTCAGTGAGCTTCAGATTGCGGGCAGGCGTCTTTCCTTGACGATCAGCGGGAAATCTGAAAACGCGGCGGGCGGCGTCGATCTCAGCGCCGTGCATGTCGATCTCGTTCTATCACCGGATAACCAGACCCTGCACGGCTATTGCTGGACGGGGCAACAGCGTCGGGCGTGTACATTAGCTCGCCACCCGTGATCGCGTCCGCCCGCGGAATGCCGGCGGCCAATTCAGCCTCCATGATCGAACGAGTCAGCGCTGCACTCGTGAAAGCGGGGTTCCCCCACGATCCGCACACCCTGGCATTCGATACCAGAGAGGACCGCAGTGCCGTTCGGGTATCCGCCGAGCGGATGGCCTGGCTTCCATCGAATGAACGAGGTCGCGCCTCCCTATTGAAGGAGCGCCGCATTCTGCGGCTCCTGGAGAGATACTGCCGCTTTCCAGCTCCGCGGGTGCTGTATGAGGATGACACCGGTTGGGACCTGCGAACCCTGGTTCAGGGCCCGGTGCAACCAGCCGGACTATCCGAACGGCTCGCGGGTGATCCCGCCTTCGCGCACTCATTCGGCGCGGACCTGGGACGCATGCTCGCAGAGCAGCACACACGCATCCCTCCAGCCGAGCTTGCCGGTTGGCTACCCACCATCCCGAACTGGCCGAGGCCCCAGGATCTTCCGCATCTCGCGGAAGTAGTCGATGATCCCAGATTACTTGCACGAATCGATCAGGCGCTCCGGCAGCGCGCAGAATCGAGGCGCGCGCTTCAGGATCCAGTCCTCGCACACGCGGACCTCGGTCTGCACAACATGGTCGTGGATCCGGTCAGCTACCGGGTACTGGGACTCTTCGACTACGAAGGCGCTGTGTTCGGCGATCGGCACCAGGATTTTGCATACCTGGTATTTCACTCGGCTGAGGAGCCGATGCTGGAAGGTGCGCTCTCGACGTATGAGCCGGCGACCGGGATCAGGATCGACCGCGACCGCGTGCGGCTGCTGAACGCCATCGCCGCGATTGGCTTCCTCGCCTTTCGCTGGGGGCATCCGCCCGCGGAAGCCTGGTGCGGCCGCACGCTCGCCCAGGATCTCGCCTGGACAGGTGCCGCTCTGGAGCGGGTCGGCCTGTAGAGTGCCTATAGAGAATGGTCACACCGCCTGAGCAGTCGTACGTGCTGTGGTTCACCCAGCGTGTGGGCAGTAGTCTTTTGGCGCAGGCGTTGGAGGACACGGGCGTTGCAGGGCGGCCGCGGGAGTGGCTGAACGCCGCCAATGCAGCCGAAGTGATGAAAAAGCTCGGCGTGGCAACTGCCCAGGAACTGCGCCATCAACTGTGGCGCGTGGCGACGACGTCCAATGGCGTGCTGGGCATCAAGTATGGAATGGTGCCGAAGCTTCACGAGGAGCTCATCGATCTCATGGCGTCGGTCGAACGTGAGGCCGCGCCCAATGAAAAAGATCGGAGCGACGGCGCCTGGAGGGGATTCTTTCCGAATTGCCGCCATTGCTTCCTTACGCGCCGGGATAAGGTCCGTCTAGCTGTTTCGTGGTGGCGCGCCATCAAATCGGAGGAATGGCATCGGCCGAACCGGTCGGACACCAGCGTGGGGATGGTTGAACCGAAGCTACCCGGATCTCTGGGATCTCTCATCGAAAAGTATGACTTTCACGCGATCCGACACCTGCTCGGCCAGTGCTGCGCCCGGGAGGACGCGATCCACCGTCAGCTGGATGCATGGGCGATCGAGCCGTTTGCCATCGTCTACGAAGATCTCGTCGGCAGTTTCGAAGCGACTGTCCGCTCGGTGCTGGAGTTCCTTCGGGTGCCGGATGCGCGCGCGTTGACCATACCGCAGCCGGCGTTCGAGGCATTGGCCGATGAGATCAACGATGCATGGTCAGAGCGTTTTCTGGCCGACCGCCGCAGGCTCGGAGCGTTACCAGAACCGCCGTCTGCTGCTGCCGCTACAACGACACGCTTACACGGGAACTCGCGGTCGTCAATGGAATCCCCCTGATGCCTTCACCACCGGTCTCGTAAGATCTACTTAAGCTTCTTACACAGCTTCGTGATTGACCGCATTCGCATCTCAGATACTATCGGCATGAAAGGCATCGCAGACAAGTTGGCGCTAACTGTCACGCGAGGGATATCTATATCGCCGGGGAGTTCCGCCTTCTGTCCGCGAAGTGTCGTGACACTATCGACATGCAGGGCTTGCGCGTGCCCGCCCCGAATGGCTGTAGTTTGAACGATCTTTAGCTGCGCCCGCGTCAGGAGATCTGTGCGCCGGAGAACCAAATTCTCTTCTGCTACCGTGTATACATCGATTACGACCCAGTCCTCACTTTGGGGCGTAACTTGTGCCGTGACTTCCGTCAATTTCCCAGACGAGTAAATCACCTTTGCGCTTTGTTCCGGCACCAGATTCATCTTGGCGACTTCCGAGTTAAATTCCGTTTGGTCACGGAATCCGCACCATGTGCGCCCATCACTACGGAGCATCAGCCAGTACGACACTGAGTTGGGCTTGGCTGCGGCAATCGGAAACGCGGCCGCCAGCAACAGAATTGCAGACAATGGCGGCATCTCAGTCCTCGGCTACGACATCCCTGACCCGAGTGGTTCTCGCTTGGCAATCGTCTAATCGGCGCATTCCCGTGCCGGTGCAGCGGATAGGTCCGCCAGGAACTGCGGCAGGTCCTGAGGCGTGCCGATCGTCTTCTCGACGCTGCCCTTGGTCTTGCTGCAATAGAGGAATGCCGGAGTGCCGTCGATTCCGCTCTTGGTGAGCAGCGCGTTATTGGCGGTGATCGCCGCCACGGCGGCATGAGTGAGCGCACTCCCCTGAATGGGGAAGCCGCCCTCCTCGGCCTCCGAATCGAAGGCGTCCTGATCGCGCTTCAACGCCGCGAGTGGATCAGGCGCGGACAGGATGGCAGCCGCGCGATCCAGGCTGTCCGGCTTGATGATACCCACCATCACGAAACGGACCTTCACCCGGTGATTAGCGACGTAAGGCATGAGCTGCTGATACAGCAGATGGCAATAGATGCAGTTCGCATCGATGAACACCGTAAGGGTCGGGCCGCGGGTGCCCGTCAACATCGGCCGCGCGACAGCGGCGCTGGCGCGCCGCAACGACTCCGCCGGACGATACCGGTAACCCAGCTTGACCAGCGCCATGTCATTCAGGTCCGCGGCGTTCGCGTCGAAAAGCGTGCCGTCGAGCACTGCCGCGCCATCCGGACTGATCCACATCACGGCGGTTGAGGAGCTGGAGCTGCCGGTCTGTACCACGACGCCGTTGAGCCCGTGCGATCCCTTGAAGACACTCAGCGCGCGATACTGGCCCGAGCTTGCGCTTCTGACGAGCGCATCTGCCTTGGCGAGCGTCAGTCCCGGCACCGTTTGATCCGGGGTGCCTGCGGACGGGTGGCTTGCGGACAGCACGCCCCGGGAATAACCACTCGCCACCATCAGTCCCAGCAGGATGACGACGGCATATTTGCTGGAGTGCACGGCAGATATCTCGCTGTGGTCAGTGAAAAGCTCGGCGCAGCATAACAAAGGTCCGTCGACGTGGTTAATCAGGGCATAATCGAGCCATGCGCATGCCTGCGGCCGATCCTGGCTTGGTATCGCGTCGCGCCGAGTTTCTCGGCGCGCTGGGCAGGCTCGTGCCCGGTGAGGGGGTGATCGGCACACCCGAAGAGCTCGCGGCCTATGAATGCGACGGCCTCACGGCCTATCGGCAACCGCCACTCGCCGTCGTGCTGCCGAGCGATACCGCGCAGGTGGCCGCGGTCCTCGCTTATTGTCATTCGCAAGGGCTCAAGGTCGTGCCACGCGGCTCCGGCACTTCGCTCTCCGGTGGCGCATTGCCGCTTTCCGATGCGATCGTGCTGGGACTCGGCAAACTCAACCGCGTGCTCGAGATCGATTACGCCAATCGCTGCGTCATCGCGCAACCCGGTGTGACCAATCTTGCGATCACTCAGGCGGTGGCCGAGCGGGGCTTTTACTACGCGCCGGATCCTTCCAGCCAGATGGCCTGCTCGATCGGCGGCAATGTGGCAGAGAATTCGGGAGGAGTGCATTGTCTGAAGTACGGCATGACCACCAACAACGTGCTGGGCGTCGAGATGGTACTCATCGACGGAAGCATCATCAGATTCGGTGGTCGTGCCTACGATGCCCCAGGGTACGACCTGCTCGGCATCGTCACGGGCTCCGAAGGGCTGCTCGGCGTGGTCACCGAAGTGACGGTGCGCATCCTGCCGCGACCCGAACATCAGCAGGCGCTGCTGATCGGCTTTCCGAGCATCGAGGCGGCCGGCAGCTGTGTCGCGGCGATCATCGGCCGCGGCTTGATTCCCGCCGGCATGGAGATGATGGACCGCCTGGCGATTCAGGCCGCCGAGGCCTTCGTGCATGCCGGCTATCCGCTCGACGTCGAAGCGCTGCTGATCGTCGAGTTCGATGGCCCGCGCGCCGAGATCGAAGAGCACGTACAGATCGTGCAGTCCCTGGCAGCTGGCTGCGGCGCCGGGCACCTGCGCATCTCCGGCAGCGAGCGCGAGCGGCTGCAGTTCTGGGCCGGCCGCAAGGCCGCATTCCCTGCGGTTGGTCGCGTCTCTCCAGATTATTACTGTATGGACGGAACCATTCCGCGCCACTGCCTGCCACAGGTGCTCCGCCGCATCAACGAGATGTCGCAGGCCTACGGCCTGGCGGTCGCCAACGTCTTCCACGCCGGTGACGGCAACCTGCATCCGCTGATCCTCTACGATGCCAGTCAGGGCGATCAGCTCGAAAAGGCGGAGCGCTTCGGCGCCGACATCCTCACGCTGTGCGTAGAGGTCGGCGGCGTGCTGACCGGCGAGCACGGCGTCGGCGTCGAGAAACGCGATCTGATGGAAGTGCAGTTCCAGCCGACCGATCTGGAGCAGCAGCAGCGATTGAAGTGTGCCTTCGACGCGGATGGCTTGCTCAATCCCGGCAAGGTGTTCCCGCATCTGTGCCGCTGCGCCGAGCTCGGCCGCATGCACGTGCACGCCGGGGCACTGCGCTTCCCGGATCTGCCGCGGTTCTGAGCCGTGCAGTCGAAGCTGAGTGTCACGGATGCCCGCGAGGCGCAGCAGGCAATCGCCGAGTTGCTCGCCGACGGCCGCACGGCGGAGATTGTCGGTCGCGCGACCCGCCGATCCTATGGCCGGCCGCTGCAGACCGACGCGATACTGGACGTCAGCGCGCTCGATGGCATCACCGTCTACGAACCCGCGGAGCTCGTGCTCAGTGCGCGACCGGGTAGCCCGCTGTCGCTCATCCAGAGCACACTCGCCGAACAGCGCCAGCATCTCGCATTCGAGCCGCCGGACTTCGGCCGACTCTGGGGTGATGCCTCCGGCCGCGGTACGCTCGGTGGTTGCCTCTCTGTGGGTCTGGGCGGTCCGCGGCGTCCGAGCGCGGGCGCGCCGCGCGATCATTTCCTCGGTGTCAAAGGCCTCAACGGCTTCGGTCAGGCATTTGCAGCCGGCGGCCGCGTGGTCAAGAACGTCACCGGATTTGATCTGCCGAAGCTCCTCGCCGGCAGTCTCGGCACCCTTGCCGTGATGACTGAAGTCACCATCAAGGTCATGCCCGCCCCGCCGTGCACGCAAACGCTGCTGCTGCACGGCTTGGATGACGCGCAGGCGGTAGCGTTGATGGGCGAGGCGCTATCGAGCCCGGCTGCGGTTTCGGGCGCCGCGCACTTCCCGGTTTCTATCACGGGCACACTACCGACGCTGCACGCCGCATCCGGTGCGGTGACGGCGCTGCGGCTCGAGGGCCTGGACCGATCGGTCAACACGCGGCTCGAACATCTGACACAGCGGCTGGCTCGCTCCGGGAGCGAGTGCACGATACTCGATGAGTCCTCCTCCCGCCGGCTCTGGGTCGATGTGGCCGACGTGGCGGCATTCGCGGACTCATCCGAACGACCGGTCTGGCGCCTGTCGACACGCGCCTCCACGGCGGCCGCTATCGCCCGGACGATCCAGGAATCGCTCGAATGCCGATACTTCTTCGATTGGGGGGGCGCGCTGCTATGGATC
The DNA here is from genome assembly GCA_030037905.1 of Gammaproteobacteria bacterium. Taxonomy (GTDB): domain Bacteria; phylum Pseudomonadota; class Gammaproteobacteria; order Steroidobacterales; family Steroidobacteraceae; genus FEN-1191. The sequence goes on along the minus strand of JASHPX010000299.1, from coordinate 772 downwards.
GAGCTGCCGTCCGAACCGCTGGCGCACCAGGGACTGGTCCGCGAGGTCTGCATGCGCGCCGGTGGCCCCGACGCGCATGCAACGCTCGTGCGTGCCGCCGAGCACGTGCGAGCCAGGACTTCGCCGCTGCCGCCACTCGCCGGATCGCTCGCTGCGCTGACGGAGCGCGTCAAGGTGCAGTTCGATCCACAGCGCCTCTTCAACCGCGGCCGCATGTACGCGGGGCTTTGAAGACCGTTTTGCAGATGCTCTAAAGACTGCGATGCAGACCCACTTCTCCGCCCTGCAGCTCGCCGACCCGGAGCTTGCCTCTTCGAATGCGATCCTGCGCTCCTGCGTGCACTGCGGCCTGTGCACTGCGAGCTGTCCGACCTATGTCCTGCTCGGCGACGAGCTGGACGGTCCACGCGGACGTATCTACCAGATCAAACAGATGCTCGAGGGCGGCGGGCCGCCGACGGCGAACACCGTCAAACACCTCGACCGCTGTCTGAGTTGCCAGAGCTGCATGACGAGCTGCCCGTCGGGCGTGCATTACGCGCATCTGATCGATCACGCGCGCGAGCGCATTGCCAGGCACTACCGCCGTCGCTGGGGTGAGCGGCTGCTGCGCGGGCTGTTGCTGCGCCTGCTGACATCCCGCCGCGCACTCCGGCTGTCGCTGCGCCTGGCGCGCGGCCTGCGGCCGCTCGCACGCTGGGCACCGCGGCGACTCGCGCCCATCCTCGAGCTCGGCGCCGCGCAGCGCCCGCGGGCCGGGAGCGCCAGCGCC
>JASHPX010000298.1 GCA_030037905.1 Gammaproteobacteria bacterium | reverse complement strand
GTCACGCGCAAGATCACCCGTGGGCTCGCGCGCCTACACCAGGGCCTGGAAGAGTGCCTGTACCTCGGAAATCTCGATGCGCGGCGCGACTGGGGACACGCGCGCGATTTCGTACGCGCGCAGTGGCTGATGTTGCAGCAGGAACGGGCCGATGACTTCGTGATCGCCACGGGTGAGCAGCACTCGGTGCGCGAGTTCTGCGAGCACGTGGCCGAGCGGCTGGGAATGCGCCTCGAGTGGCGCGGCGGCGGGCTCGAGGAATGCGGGGTCGCCGCCGACGGCGGCCGCACGCTGATTCGCATCGATCCGCGCTACTTTCGACCCACCGAAGTCGACACGTTGCTCGGCGACGCCAGCAAGGCACGCACACGCCTGGGCTGGCGGGCAGAGGTCACCTTCGAGCAGCTGGTCGACGAGATGGTCGCGGAGGACCTGGCGCTGGCGCGCCGCGATGCGTACATGGCCCGCGAGGGCTTCAAGACCTATCAGTTCCGCGAGTGAGCGCCGTGGCGGGACACGACCCCATGAGCTGGCAGCAGGCCCCCGTCTACGTCGCCGGCCACGGTGGCCTGGTCGGAGCGGCGCTGGTACGCAGGTTGACCGCCGGTGGCGCCACGCGCCTGCTGCTGCGCACCCGGGCGCAGCTGGACCTGCGCCGCCAGGCCGACGTCGAGCGTTTCTTCGTCGAGCAGCAACCGCGCTACGTGTTTCTCGCCGCCGCCCGCGTGGGCGGCATCGAGGCCAATCGCAGCCAGCCGGCGCAGTTTCTGCGCGACAATCTGCTGATCCAGGCGAACGTCATCGATGCGGCGTACCGCCACGGCGTGAGCAAGCTGTTGTTCCTCGGTTCCAGCTGCATCTATCCGCGCGAGGCACCCCAGCCGATGCGCGAGCAGTACCTGCTCACCGGGTCGCTCGAGCCGACCAACGAGTGGTACGCCGTCGCCAAGATCGCCGGGCTGAAGATGTGCCAGGCCTACCGGCGCGAATTCGGCTTCGACGCCATCAGCGTGATGCCGACCAATCTGTATGGACCTGGGGATAATTTCAGCCTGACGACTTCACATGTGCTCGCGGCGCTGATGCGCAAGTGCGACGAGGCGCAGCGCGTGCACGCTTCCACCGTGGAGGTCTGGGGCACCGGCGCCCCGCGCCGCGAGTTTCTGCACGTCGACGACCTGGCCGACGCGTGCGTCTATCTGATGGAGCACTACGAGTCGGAGGATCCCATCAATGTCGGGTGGGGCCGTGATGTCAGCGTCGCCGAGCTTGCGCGGCTGGTCGCGCGGGTGGTTGGCTTTCAGGGAGAGTTGCGCTTCGACCCGAGCCGCCCGGATGGCACACCGCGCAAGCTCCTGGACATCTCACGGCTCACGGCCCTGGGATGGCGGCCGCGCATCGAGCTCGTGGAAGGCCTGGCCAGCACCTACGGCTGGTACTGCGCGCACCGGCAGGAGTTGCGGAGCTGACGGTGCCCGGCGCAGCTGACCCGCGTGGATACGGGGGAACCTTCGGGAGAATACGTTAGACGTATTCTTCCGAAGGTTCCCCGTATCTACACGGGTATGCTACGTCATGCGCTGCAGCCGGCCGGGCTGGTTAAGTTAATAGGTTACGAAGGCCTGGCGGCGTTAAGTTGCCGTTAATCTGCCGCGGGCTACGCTGGCGCTTCAGGGCTTTACTTCTCGAGGATTTCACGATGAAGTTCAACGTAGCAGTTCTGGCAGTACTGGCGACCACTCTGGCCGGCGCGCCGCTCATCGCGGCAGCGGCAGATTCCGGCGGCAGTACGCCGACCACGGCCAGCAGTCCGGGCAAGTCGCACAAACACCACGCCAAGCACCACCACAGCGGCAGCCACAGCCACAGCAAGAAGAGCAAGAGCGACTCGAACAGATCGAACAGCTCTAACACCCCGGACGCCAACGCTCCAAAATAAATAAGCATCGGTTGAGCGGGCAGCCGGCCGTCCTGGCCGGCTACAGGCCAGTGGCGAACGGCAACCAGCCCCGCGGCGCTCGCCGGCCGGCTGCCGCGGCCCAACGGAAAGGTCTTTGGTGGCGCATGCGGCACATGCTAGCGCGCCGCACGGGTCGATCGCAGGCGTGATGCGGCCTCACGCCCGGGTCGGACGAGTCCGACGCGGTGCCGGTTGGCGCACCCGCAAGCGTGCGCCGGCGCTTCAGCCCGTCTCGCTGGCCTCCAGCTTGGCAGTGAGCGAGATCTGCGCGCGCAGCAGCCGCGACACCGGACAGTTGGCCTTGGCATCCGCGGCGATTTCCTGGAACTTCTGGTTGGAAATCCCGGCAATCCACGCTTCGTTCTCGAGATGCACATCGCTGATGGTCCAGTTGCCGCCGATTTGCTCGAGTGACACCGTGGCCTGAGTTGCGAGGCGCTTGGGAGTGAAGCCCGCACGGCCGAGGCTCGCTGCCAGGGCCATCGTAAAGCACCCGGCGTGGGCGGCAGCGATGAGCTCCTCGGGATTGGTGCCCGCAGCGTTCTCGAAGCGCGACGTGAAGCCGTAGG
>JASHPX010000297.1 GCA_030037905.1 Gammaproteobacteria bacterium | reverse complement strand
TTCAGCCTGGTGCTGGTGATCGTGGTGGTGCTGGCGGGGCTGATCTGGCTGGCCGACCACCTGCTGTTCGCGCCGGGGCGCGCTCGCGCCGCCGAGCGTGCGCGGAGCGACCCCGGGGCGCCGCCGCTACCCGTCATGGTGCCGGTGACCGTCGACTACGCGCGCAGCTTCTTCCCCGTCGCGCTGATCGTGCTGCTGATCCGGGCGTTCATCTTCGAGCCGTTCCGCATCCCGTCGGATTCCATGATGCCGACGCTGCAGGACGGGGACTTCATTATCGTGAACAAGTTCGACTACGGCCTGCGCCTGCCGGTGCTGGACCGCAAAATCGTGCCGATCGGCGAGCCTCACCGCGGAGATGTGGTGGTATTTCGCTTTCCTCCTGACCCGAGCGTGAACTACATCAAGCGTCTGGTCGGGCTGCCGGGCGATCATGTGCGGGTGCTCAACGACCAGCTCATCATCAATGGGAAACCGGTCCCGCTGGTCCTGGATCAGCGCTACGACGATGGGTGCTACCACAACATGCGCCTGTCGAGCGAGGTGCTGGGCAGCCATGCCCACCAGGTGCTCTCCTGTCTGACGCCCTACGAGATCGTCGCGCCCGTGACCCCGACGTGCCACCGGCGCATGGATCGCAATTATGTCTGCGTGGAACCGGACATGGGCGAAGCCGATCACGGCGACTCGTCCGAGTTGACCGTGCCCCCCGGTGAGTACCTGATGATCGGAGACAACCGGGACAACAGTTACGACGGCCGCTACTGGGGATTCGTGCCGGAAGCCAACCTCGTGGGCAAGGCCACCTACATCTGGTTCAACTGGGACCTGGAACGTTCCGGGGGTCCGAAGTGGAGTCGCATCGGGCGCCCGATCCAGTGAGTCCTCAGGAGTCGACGACCATGCGTCATTCGCCCGACATGTCTCATTCGCCACGCGCACAGCGGGGCGTGACCTTCCTGGGCTGGCTGTGCCTGCTGGTGCCGGTGGCCATCGTGGTGTACGCGGGCATTCGCCTGACGCCGCTGTACCTGAATTACCTGCGCGTGGCCACATCGCTCGAGCGGCTCTCGCAACAGAATCCGGATCCCACGACCATCACCGCCGACGCCCTGCGCTCGTCGCTCAATAAGAGCTTCGACATCGAGACCATCGAGTATCCGACCACCAGCGACATCGATATTCACCGCGACGGGGATCACTGGGTCGCAATCGCCGATTACCAGGACAGTGCAGCCCTGTTCGGCAACCTCTCGCTGGCGGTGCAGTTCCATAAAGAGGTCGACCTGCCCTAAGCTTCGCTGCTTATGGATCGCACCGAGCGGCTGTGCGGCTGGCTGCGCGATACGCTCGGCTATACGCCCCGCGACGGGGGCCTGTTCGAGCGCGCACTGACCCACCGCAGCGCCGGCAGCCCGAACAACGAGCGGCTGGAGTTCCTCGGTGATGCAGTGCTCGGCCTGATCAGCGCCCAATACCTGTTCGAGCGTTTCGAGGGCGCCGACGAGGGACAGCTCAGCCGTCTGCGCGCGCGTATCGTCAGCGGCGAATCCCTGGCGCAGCTCGCGGCCGCGCTGGGCTTGAGCGACTGGCTGGTGCTGGGCCCGGGAGAGATCAAGACCGGCGGTGCCCGCCGCGAATCGATCCTCGCCGACGCACTCGAGGCGCTGTGTGGAGCGCTGTACCTGGACGGCGGGCTCGCCTCGGCGCGCCGGGTGATGCTGCGCGTGCTGGCCCCGGCGATGCGGCTGGATGCGCCGGAAGAGCTGAAGGATCCCAAAACCCGATTGCAGGAGCTGCTGCAGGCGCGCGGCCTGGCCCTGCCACGCTACAGCATCGAGAGCGTCGAGGGTGCATTGCATGCGCAGGTGTTTCGCGTAACCTGTGAAGTGCAGCCGATGGCAGCCTCAGCCAGCGCGACGGGCTCGAGCCGCCGGCGAGCCGAGCAGGCCGCCGCGGCGCTCGTGCTCGCACAGCTGGAAGCTGCGCGAGCCATGGATATGGGCGGCTGAGCGCTCGGCGTGGCCTTGGGTGAACGAAGCGTGAGCGATCGGTGAGTGAGTTGCACAGCGGGTACGTGGTGCTCGCAGGCCGCCCCAACGTGGGCAAATCCACCTTGCTCAACGCATTGGTGGGGCACAAGTTGAGCATCGTGACCCCCCGGCCGCAGACCACGCGCCATCGTCTGCTCGGGCTGGCACACCTGCCGAACGCACAGATCGCCTTCATCGATACTCCGGGGCTGCACCGTGGGCCACGCCGGGGCCTCAATCGCGCCATGAATCGCAGCGCTGCCGCGGCGCTCGGTGAGGCGGATGTGGTGCTGTTCGTGGTGGAGGCGCTGCACTGGACGGAGGAGGACGCGCTGGCGCTCGAGCGCATCGCGGCCGCGGCGAGGCCGGTGATCGTGGCCGTCAACAAGGTCGACCGCGTGCGCCCGCGCGAGCGCCTGCTGCCGTACCTGGCCGAGCTCGGTGCGCGCCACGATTTCGCCGAGATCGTGCCCATCGCGGCCGCCAGAGGCGACAATCTGCCGCAACTCACGCGCGTGCTGGTGAATGCGCTACCGGTCGGGCCGGCGATGTTCCCGGCCGACCAGCTCACGGATCGCAGCGTCTCGTTTCGCATCGCCGAGACGATTCGCGAGAAGCTCAGCCTCGAGCTGGTCGAGGAGCTCCCGTACGGTATCGCCGTGGAAGTCGAGCGCCTCGAGAGTGAGCCGGACGGCCAGCAGGTGGTTTCGGCGGTGATCTGGGTGGATCGGCGGGGCCAGAAGCCGATCGTGATCGGTGCGCGAGGTGAGCGGCTGCGGCGCATCGGGCGCGCGGCGCGACTGGAGCTGAACCGGCTGCTCGGGGGCCGGTTTCATCTGCAGCTATGGGTGAAGGTGCGCGAGGATTGGGCCGACGACGCGCGTGCCCTCAGGCAGCTGGGGGTGGAATGAGGTCCGGGAGGCGGGGGCCGATGAGACGAGTGCTGAGCAGACAGGGCAGCCGGATAGGAGGGACGCAGCGGTGAACCGCTCGACGCAGCGAGTGCAGCTGGCGCGCGGCTACGTGCTGCACCAGCGGCCGTTTCGCGACAGCAGCCTGATCGTGGAGATCTTTACGCGCGATCATGGCCGCCTGACGGTGTTCGCGCATGCGGCTCGTGGCGTGCGCCCGCGCTTCGGGGTGCTGCAACCCTTCCGAGCGCTGCTGCTGTCCTGGAGCGGACGTGGCGAGGCCCCCTCGCTGGTGGCCGCCGAGCTTGCCGATGCTCCCGCGGGCTGGTCGGAGGCGGGGCTGCCGGCCGCGCGCCTGATGAGCGGTTTCTATCTCAACGAGCTGCTGCTGAAGCTTCTGATACGCGCTGATCCGCATCCTGGACTGTTCGATCTGTACGAGGCGACGCTCGCGGAGCTGGCGGGAAGCGCCAGCGTGGATGTGCCTCTGCGGCTGTTCGAGACGCGGCTGCTGCAATTCGTGGGGTATGGTCTGAATCTCGCCGCCGAGGCCGACACGGGCCAACCGGTACGGGCGGAGGCTTACTATCACTACCGCCCCGGCGTGCATGGCTTCGTGGTTGCCGAGCCGGCCAGTCCGGGGGCCATCTCCGGCCACGTGCTGCATGGGCTCGCCGCCGGGGAGATGCCGATGGGCGAAGAGCCGCAGCGCCAGGCGCGTTCCCTGATGCGCGCGGCACTGGACCACTGCCTCGAAGGACGCGAGCTGGCCACGCGCGCCGTGGCGCGTTCGCTCAGCGCTTACCCGCGCCGGGAGCGCCGGGCCTGATGCACGCGGACATCGCTCTGGGCGTGAACATCGATCACGTCGCGACGCTGCGCCAGCAGCGTCATACCCGCTATCCCGAGCCGCTGCACGCGGCACTGCTGGCCGAGCAGGCCGGCGCGGACAATATCACGCTGCACCTGCGCGAGGACCGCCGCCACATCCAGGAGCGCGACGTGCGGCTGCTCGCCGAGCTGATCGGTACGCGTATGAATCTGGAGATGGCCGCGACCGCAGCGATGCTGCAGCTGGCCTGCGCTTTGCACCCGGCGGACTGCTGTCTCGTGCCCGAACGGCGCGCGGAGCTGACCACCGAGGGCGGACTGGACGTCGCAGGCGCGGCGGCGGCGCTCGCCGAGCGCTGCGCACAGCTCGCCGCGGCTGGCATTCGCGTGGCGCTGTTCATCGATCCGGAAGCAGCGCAGGTCGAGGCCGCAGCGGCCATGCGCGTGCCGGTGGTTGAGCTGCATACCGGTGCGTATGCGGAGGCTCGCGGGGGGGTGCAGGCACGTGAGCTGCAGCGCCTGCAGGCAGCGGCGCGGCTGGCCGCGAGCCGCGGTCTCGAAGTGCATGCCGGTCACGGGCTGAACTACCACAACGTCGGACCCATCGCGGCAATCCGCGAGGTCGTCGAGCTGAACATCGGACATGCAATCATTGCCCGTGCGCTGTTCGATGGGCTGTCCTGCGCGGTGCGTGACATGAAGACGCTGATGCTCGCGGCACGGACCCCGGCAACAACCGCGCGGGCGTCTGCGCCGCGCCCGGGCCCGTGAGCTTGCGCAAATGATCTTCGGTATCGGCATCGACGTGCTGGAGGCGCAGCGGCTGAGCGAGACCTATGCCCGCTTCGGCGAGCGCTTCGTCGAGCGACTGCTGATGCCGCAGGAGCGCGTGCAGTTCGAGCGCACACAGCGCCCCGGGCGTTTTCTGGCCATGCGCTTCGCCGGCAAGGAGGCGATCGCCAAGGCGATGGGCACGGGCTTCGCGCACGGCATCTGGCTGCGTGACATCGGGGTGGTGCAGAACTCCTGGGGGCGGCCCGAGATCGTCTATTCCGCGCGCGGGGAGCAGCTGCGGCGCGAGCTCGGCATCGGCGAGGGGCACGTCACACTGAGCGATGAGGCGGGGCTCGTGGTCGCGGTGGCCGTGCTGCTGCGGGCGGCCTCGGGCGCTGCCTTCGCGGCAGCTGAGCGATAGGGCAGTAGGCGGCAAGCGGCAAGCGGCAAGCGGCAAGCGATAGGGGCCATGAACTGCCTGGTCTTCGATATCGAGACGGTGCCCGATGTCACGCTCGGACGGCGGCTGCACGGTCTTGGCGGACTGGACGATTCCGCGGTGGCCAAGGCGATGTTCGCGCAGCAGCGTGCCGCCAGCGGTCACGAGTTCCTGCCGCATCTGCAGCAGCGCGTGGTGGCGATCGCCTGCGCGCTGCGCTCGCGCGATCAACTGGTGCTCTGGAGCCTCGGAAATCTGGAGTCGGACGAGCCGGAGCTGCTGCAGCGCTTTTTCGACGGCATCGAAAAGTACTCCCCCGAGCTGATTTCCTGGAACGGCGGCGGCTTCGATCTGCCGGTGCTGCATTACCGGGCACTGCGCGCCGGAGTGCAGGCGCCGCGCTACTGGGAAACCGGCGAAGAGGATGGCACGTTCCGCTACAACAACTATCTGAGCCGCTTCCACTGGAGGCACCTGGACCTGATGGACGTGCTCTCGGGGTTCCAGGCGCGCTCGCGCGCCTCGCTCAGTGATGTAGCCGCGCTGCTGGGCTTTCCCGGTAAGCTAGGCCTCTCGGGCGAGCGGGTGTGGGAGGCGTATCTTGCCGGGGAGCTGGCTGCCGTGCGCCACTATTGCGAGACCGACGTGCTCAACACTTACCTCATCTATCTGCGCTTCCAGCACATGCGCGGTCGGCTGGATCGCACCGGCCTCGAGGCGGAACTGGAGCGCGTGCGAGCGCTGCTGCGCGAGTCGGGCGAGGCGCACCATGCCGAATTCCTGCGAGCCTGGCAGGTGCTGGAAGCCGAGGGAACGGGCGCATAGGAGGCGGTCATGGCCGTGGAGATCGAGCGCAAGTTCCGTCTGGCGAACGATGCCTGGCGCGCTGAAGTGCGCGCGAGCACGCTGCTGCGCCAGGGCTACCTGGCCAATACCGCGCGCGCCTCGGTGCGCGTGCGGCTCGACGGGCGGCACGGCTGGCTGTCGGTGAAGGCCATGCGTGCCGGCACCACGCGCGAGGAGTACGAGGTGCAGATCGCGGAGGCCGACGCGCGCGAAATGCTCGAGCGGCTGTGCGAGGGGATTCCAATCGAGAAATGGCGCCATATCGTCGAGCACGGCGGCCGCAAGTGGGAGATCGATGAGTTTCTGGCCGAGAACGCGGGACTGGTGATCGCGGAGCTGGAATTGGAGTCCGAGGATGCGCCGTTCGAGCGACCCGCGTGGCTCGGGCTCGAGGTGACACACGACGAGCGCTACTACAACGTGCGCCTCTCGGAACGGCCGTTTCGCCACTGGCCCGAGAACCTGCTGGCCTCGCGATGAGCCTCGGCCCGTTGATGGTGGACGTGGCCGGCAGGGCGCTGGATGCCCAGGACCGGCGCGTGCTCGCGCACCCGCTGATCGGTGGGGTGGTGCTGTTCACGCGCAACTACGCCGATCGCGTCCAGCTCGCCGCGCTGTGTGCCGAGATCCGCTCGCTGCGCAGCCCGCCGCTGCTGATCGCGGTGGATCACGAAGGCGGCCGCGTGCAGCGCTTCCGCCCCGGATTCTCGGCCCTGCCGGCGCTGCGCCGGATCGGCCAGGCCTATGACGCCGACGCGCAGCAGGGCTTGGCCATGGCGCGCGCGCTCGGCTGGCTGATGGCCGCGGAGCTGCTGGCCTGCGGCCTGGACCTGTCATTTGCCCCGTGCGTGGACCTGGACTACGGGCTCTCCCAGGTCATCGGCGACCGTGCTTTGCACGCACGCGCCGCGGCGGTGGCGCAGCTGGCCATCGCCTATGTGCACGGTATGCGTGATGCGGGCATGGCGGCGACGGCCAAGCACTTTCCGGGTCATGGGGCCGTCGCGGCCGACTCGCACCACGATCTGCCGGTCGATCGGCGCGAGCTGTCCGACCTGCAGGAGGATCTGCTGCCCTACCGGCGCCTGATCGACAATGGGCTGCCGGCGGTCATGGTCGCGCATGTGCTCTATCCGGCGGTGGATGCGCTGCCGGCGAGTTTTTCGCGTCGCTGGATCCAAGGGGTGCTGCGCGAGGAGCTGCGCTTCGGCGGGTTGGTGGTGAGCGACGATCTGTCGATGTCGGGCGCGGCGTCGATGGGGGATCTGACCGAGCGGACAGCGCGCGCGCTCGCAGCCGGCTGCGACCTGCTGCTGGTCTGCAATGACCGGCCCGGGGTCGAGCGACTGCTGCGCGAGCTCGAGGCGACGCCCGATCCGGCCTCGCAACTGCGGCTGGTGCGTATGCGGGGCGGCAAAACCGCGACGTTTGAGACTCTCAGCGCATCGGCCGCCTGGCAGAGCGCGCAACAATGGCTGGCACGCGCCGCGGCAGCCCCAGAGCTCGCCTTCCCCATCGGCGGCCGAAGCGTCTGACGCAGACATTCCGCGCAGTGGTACGGACAGTCCTGGCGAATACATCTGATGTATTCGCCAGGACTGTCCGTACCTCTGCATGGATTGGCTACGCCGGCGCCTCTGTGCCGGTGTCGGAGGCGGCCCGGTGCCCTCAGCGCCCAGGCCGCTTGATCGGATAGACCACGGCGATGATGCCGAAGGCGGGATGGTCGAAGTAATCCTTCTCGTTCTGCGTGATATTGCGCATCTCATCGATCGTGTAGGTCGGGCCGTCCTCCAGGGACATGTCGAAGCCCAGGTGCAGGTAGAGCTTTGCCCGCTCGAGGTAGACGTTGCCCGTCAGGCCAGGCACGTCGACGCCCACCGCTGAAAGCGGCACGCCGATGTGCGTGCCCCAGGGCGGGGCGGTTTGCAGCCAGGCGGCGTGCGCGATGGGACGCCAGGCGCCGCTCGAGCGCAGGCCGCGTACGATGCCGTCGAGGCGGTAATCGCTGGACGGCAGAACACGCACCACCTCGGGCGCCACCGCGCCCTGCGTAATCGGCGTGCCGAAGCCGTGATCGGGCGGTGCGATGTTCCAATCCTCCTGCGGTCCGACGCTTGCGGCACGGAACACCACCATCTCCACATCGTAGAGCATCGCATCGGCCGGGACCGTGTTCGCCGGCGCGACCGCGGCTGCGCGCGCAGGCTGTGCGGGAGTCGTTGCAGCGGCGAGGCAGGTGACAGCGGCGATTGCGGCGAGCATGCCGCGGTGCGCTGCGACGCCACGAAAGCCAGAGGTGCCATTCATGCTCCATATCCTATCAGGCGGCACTGCCGCCCAGCTGCTGGATCAGCCGCTGCGCGTACGCGAAGCGTTGCTCGGGTTGGGGTAACTGCCGAGTGACGCGCAGCTTGAGCGGCCCGTCGAGTCGGAACTCGCGCGGCTGGCCACGCACCATCGCGATGACGCGCGCGGTATCGACGCGATTGTCGGGCTCGAACTGCACACCGCCGCCCGAGATGCCCAGCTCCAGGCGGCGTATGCCCAGCGCCCGCGCCGCGAGGCGCAGCTGCGCCAGGCGCAGCAGGTTGTCTGTCGGCTTGGGCAATGCTCCGAAGCGGTCGATGAGCTCGGCGGTCATGTCCGTGAGCGCCGTGGCATCGGCGGAGGCGATGCGCTGGTAGAGCGCGAGGCGCAGGTGCACGTCCGGTACGTACTCCTGAGGTAGCAGCGCAGGCACCGCAAGCTCGATTTCCGAGACCGCCGCGAGCGGTCGATCCAGCTCCGGCTCGCCTCCCGCGCGCATGGCGTGCACCGCCCGCTCGAGCATGTCCAGGTACATCGTCAGCCCCACCTCGGACAGCTCACCGCTCTGCTTTTCGCCCAGAAACTCGCCTGCGCCGCGGATCTCCAGATCATGTGTGGCGAGTGCGAACCCTGCACCGAGCTCCTCCAGCGATGCGAGCGCCTCCAGGCGCTTGGCGGCATCCCCCACGAGTCCGCGCCGCGAGGGCACGATGAGGTAGGCATAGGCGCGGTGATGTGAGCGGCCGACGCGCCCGCGCAGCTGGTGCAGCTGCGCGAGCCCGAAGCGGTCGGCGCGATTGATCAGAATGGTATTGGCGGTGGGTACGTCGATGCCACTCTCGATGATCGTCGTGCACACCAGCAGGTTGAAGCGCCGATGGTAGAAATCGACCATCAGTCGCTCCAGGTCGCGCTCGCGCATCTGGCCGTGCCCGATGCGCAGGTTTGCCTCCGGCACGAGCGCGGCGAGCTCCGCGGCCAGCTTGTCGATGCTCTGGATCTCATTGTGCACGAAGTACACCTGGCCACCGCGACGCAGCTCGCGCAGCACCGCCTCACGCAGCGTGGGGGCATGCCACTCGGTGATGAAGGTCTTGATGGCCAGGCGGGCCGCGGGAGGCGTGGCGATCAGCGACAGCTCACGCAGGCCGCCGAGGGCCATGTTCAGCGTGCGCGGGATCGGCGTCGCAGTCAGCGTCAGGACATGCACTTCGGCGCGCAACGTCTTGAGCCGCTCCTTGTCACGCACGCCGAAGCGATGCTCTTCGTCGATGATGACCAGCCCCAGGGCCCGAAAGCGCGCATTCGCATGCAGCAGCCGATGGGTGGCGATGACGATGTCGACACCGCCGCGCTCCAGGCCCTCGAGCACTGCCTGTGACTCCGCACCCGAGCGGAAGCGCGACAGCATCTCGATGCGCACGGGCCAGTCGGCGAAGCGGTCGCGAAAGCTCTGCAGGTGCTGCTGTGCGAGCAGCGTCGTCGGCACGAGCACCGCCACCTGCCGGCCCGCCTGTATGGCCACGAAGGCCGCGCGCATCGCCACCTCCGTCTTGCCGAAGCCGACATCGCCGCACACCACGCGGTCCATCGGTGTGGTGCGCTGCATGTCCTCGAGCACCTGGCGAATCGTCTCGGCCTGGTCGGCCGTTTCCTCGAACGGAAAGCCATTGGCGAAGCTCTGGTATTCGAGCTCGCGCGCCGCCAGTGGCTTGGCGTGATGCGCGGCGCGGCGCGCGTGCAGATCGAGCAGCTCGGCCGCGACGTCGCGCACCGCCTCGGCGGCGTGGCGGCGCGCGCGTTCCCATTGATCGGTGCCGAGCTTGTGCAGCGGCGCGGTCTCGGGCGCGCCCCCCGTGTAGCGATTGATCAGGTGCAGCGCGTGTACCGGTACGTACACCCGATCGCCGTCGCGGTATTGCAGGGCCACGAACTCGCCGGTCTGGCCGCCGATCTGCATCAGCTCCAGCCCCACGTAACGCCCCACTCCATAGGTCTCATGTACCACCGGGGCGCCGGGCTCGAGGCTCTGCAGGTCGCGCAGGATCGCGGCCGGATCGCTCACGGGGCGCCGCCGTCGCCGCTCCTGACGCGCTCGTGTACCGAACAGTTGCGATTCCCCGAGCAGCAGCAGCGCGGGCTCGCGCAGTGCGAGGCCGCTGAGGTCATCGGCCACGCAGATGGCGAGGCGCGCATCGCCCGCGACGAACGCCTCCCAGCCGCTCACGGCGCGTGGCCGCCGGCCGTGCGCGGCGAGCATCTCCGCGATGACTTCGCGGCGACCGGGCGAGTCTGCGGCGATCAGCACACGGCCACCGTAGCCTTCCAGGAACAACGTCAACGGCGCCAGCGGCTCGGCGGCACGCGCATCCAGGCGGAATTCAGGAGGCGCCGAGGTGGCGAAATCGCGCACCCTCCAGGCATGCGCGGCGTCGCCCCCGGCTGCCGCCGTTCCAGGGCCCACGTCAGGGCTGGCGAAATGCTCGATCGCCACCCCGGGGTAGGCTGCAAGCGCCGCGCGCACCGCAGGCGGCTCGATGAACGCCTCGCCGGGAGCCAGCAGCGGCCGCTCGACGTCGTGGCGGCGGTCCTCGTAGCGCGCGAGGATGCCCTGCCAGGTGCGCTCGAGTGCATCCTCCAGGTCCAGGTCCGTGGCGATCACCGCCTGTGCGGGCAGGTAGTCGCCAATCTGCGCGGTCTGCTCGAAAAACAACGGCAGATAGAATTCGATGCCCGGGGGGGCGATGCCCTCGCTGATGCCGCGGTAGATCGGCATGCGCGTGACATCGCCTTCGAATCGAGCACGAAACCGGCGCCGGAAATCACGCACCGCCTCCGCATCGAGCGGCAGCTCGCGGGCAGGCAGGAGCTCCAAGCCCCCAAGCTGCTCGAGCGAGCGCTGCGAGTCCGGATCGAAGCGGCGAATCGAGTCGATGCGATCATCCAGCAGGTCCACGCGCACCGGTGCCTGCGTACCCATCGGAAAGACATCGAACAGCGAGCCGCGCAGCGCGAACTCGCCCGGACCGCTCACCTGACTGACGCTGACATATCCGCTCTGCACGAGTCGCTCTCGTAACGGCTCGATCGCCAGTGGCTCGCCCGAGCGCAGCTGGAAGGTGCGAGCGCGTACATAGCTCGGTGGCGGCAGCCGCGCGAGCAGATTGTCGGCGCTCAGCAGCACGATGCCGCGCTGCAGGCCGGGCAGGCTCGCCAGCGTGCGCAGCCGCTCCGAGACGATATCGGGATGCGCTGAGAACACGTCGTAGGGCAGCACCTCCCAGTCTGGCAATGTGAGGATCGGCAGGTCCGTCGCTCCGAAGAAGTGCAGTTCCGCCGTGAGCCGCTCGAGCTCGCGCACATCCGCGGCGATGAACACCCACGGGCGGCTGTCGGTGGCGATCGCTTCGGCCAGCAGCAACGCGCGGGCGCTCCCCTGCACGCCGTGCCAGAGCCAGCGGGGCTGGGCGGCGCTCGGCAGCGGAGGTTCGAGCAGGCTGACCATGGTGCGGATGAGCGCGAGATGTCGTGCGGGTTGCCAGGCGCGCACCGCGGTATGGGCGGCCCGGAAAGCCGGGCACTATATCGTATGGGATGCCCGCGCCGGCCCAGTCCGGCGCGGCTGCGCTCGGAGCAGGTGCTGATGTGCTACGGCGGGTGCGAGCCGGCGGTGGGCCCGCCGGCAGCGGGCGTGCCGGCGCGCCTCACGCCCGACCGGGTCAGTTGGCGGGAGCGGTGTTCGAGGTCGCGGGTGACGCGTGATCAGCGGCCTGCGCGGAAGCTCGCGGCTGGGCCGAGGCCGGAGTGCCCGCGGCCGTCGAAGCGCTGGGGAGCTCGGCAGGTGCGGGGGCGGTGGCATCGGTGGCAGCGGCGCCGCCGGCGATGCTGATCAGGCTCGAGTCGCTGGAGGCGCTCGGCGCAACAGAATTGCCGGGGGCACCGGAGCCACTGGGAGCAGCGGAGCCGCCGGGAGTGGAGCTACCGGGAGCAGCGGAATTGCCGGGAATACCGGAGCTGCTGGGGGTGGAACTACTGGCAGGACCGGAAGCGTTCGGGTTGCTCGCGGCGTCTGAGCTGTTTGACGAGTCGGCAGCGACTGCGCTGCCAACCGCGTCCCCGGTGGCTGACGTGGCCGCATCGGTAGCCACCGCCGCGGCTGCCCCGGTCGGCGCGGGTACTACCGCGTCGATCACGCGGTTCTTCTCGAAGAACACCGAGAACTGGTCATAGTCCCAGCGCGTGATCGGCGGCTTGCCGACCGTCGCGTGGCGCTCGCGCGGGCTGCCGAAGCGCGCTTCGACGGCCGCCATGGTCATGCCGCCCTTGGGACGTGCCACGTCGGTTTTGGCCACCACGACCTGGCCGTCGACCACCAGTGTTTCGGCGCGGGCCGCGGGTTGCCAGCCTGCCGCAAGGCCTGTCGCCGCTGCTACGAGCACCACGATCAATGTCTTGTTCATGCCCCTCATGGCGCGCTTTTCGTCGCGTCATTCCCTCAGGCTGAAAATAACTCATCCCCTGCGCCCGCACAGCTTACGAGGGCGCCGTGGGCTGCACGTTCCCCGTATTTGCCCTGTAAATCGAGTGTCAATGCGCGAATTTGTGACGCAGTTCCGCCGCCGAATTCTGTGCTTTAATGGCGCTGTCCATGTTCCAGCCGCTCTCCCTTTTCGTTGGCCTGCGCTACGTGCGCTCGCGCCAGCACAAGTTCTTCGTTTCGCTGATTACGTGGGTGTCGCTGGTGGGCGTTGCCCTCGGCGTGGCCGCGCTGATCGTGGTGCTGTCGGTCATGAACGGTTTTGCCGGCGAGCTGCGTGACCGGTTGCTGCTGCTGGATGCCGATGCGCGCATCGTGGATCCGGGTGTGGCTCCCGCCAGCGCCGACCGCGCATTGGGACAGCAACTGCAGCGCCTGCCCGGTGTGGCGGGGGTCGCGCCTTATATGGATTTGACGGCGCTCGCAGTCCACGAGCCGCAGATGGTCCCGGTGCTGCTGCGCGGGATCGATCCGGCGCTGGAGGGGCGCATTGCGCGGGTGCGGCTACTGCTGCAGGAGGGGAGCCTGTCGGCGCTGATGCCGGGCAGCGACGCCGTGGTCGTCGGAGCCACTATCGCCGATGAGCTCGGTGTGCACACCGGCGATGCCATCACGCTGCTGGTCGAGACCGCAACGCCCGGGGGCAGTCCCACCTCGAGCCTGCGTCGCTTCCAGGTCGCCGGGGTGTTCGAGGCGGGGATCCAGGACGACGACAACATGGTGCTCGCGAATCTTGCGGACGTGCGCGCATTCGTGCCGCAGGCCCAGGGCGCGAGCGGCCTGCGCGTGCGCTTCAACGATGCGCTCAAAACGGTGCAGTACATGCCCGCGGTGCGCGCTGCGGTGTTGCGCGTCGCGGGGTCGAGCTACCAGGTGCGCGACTGGACGCAGGATCAGGCCGACTACTTTCACGCCATCCGCATCGAAAAGACCATGATGGCGCTGATTCTGCTGCTGATCGTAGCGGTGGCGGCTTTCAACATCGTGGCGATGCTGGTGATGGTCGTGAACGAGAAGCGCACCGACATCGCCATTCTGCGCACGCTCGGGGCTTCGCCACGGACCATCCTGCAGATGTTTCTGACCCAGGGCGTGGCCATCGGCTGGTTCGGTGTGGCGGTCGGGGTAGCGCTCGGGCTCATGCTCGCGCTCAACGTCAGCAGCATCGTGCCGGCGCTGGAGAGCGCGTTTCATTTCCAGTTTCTGAGCTCCCAGGTTTTCTACAACACCGCCATCCCCTCGGTCGTGCATTGGCCGGAGGTGGGATGGATCTGCGCCGCAGCGCTGCTGTTGACGCTCGCCTCGACCATCTATCCGGCGCTGCGGGCGGCGGCTACTCCGCCCGCCGACGCGCTGCGTTACGAATGACACTGCGTAGCGAATGACACTGCGTAACACTGCGTAACGAATGACATGGCTGCCTCCTACGAATGGTTGATCAGCAGCCGCTACGTACGCGGGGCGGGCGGACGCGGCTTTCTGTCCTTCATCTCGGTAGTGTCGATGCTGGGGCTGGCGATCGGCGTGGCGGTGCTGATCGTGGTGCTCTCGGTGATGAATGGCTTTGCCCGTGAGCTGCAGACGCGCATTCTCAGCGTCATCTCGCACGCCGAGCTGACCGCATGCGAGCCTGCGTGCGGCCCGCAGACGCCGCAGGGCAACCTCATCGACTGGCGGCGCGATGAGGCGCAGGCGCTGAAGATGCCCGGTGTCATCGCGGCCGCGCCCTACATCGAGGCGCAGGCGCTGCTGGTGCACGGGGCGCGCAGCGCGGGCACGACCATCCGCGGAGTGCTGCCGGCCGAGGAGCGCCGTGCCGTGGGTATCGCGGACCGCATCCAGGGCGGCAGCATCGATGCGCTCACGGACGGCAGCTACCACATCATCCTCGGGGATGTGCTGGCCGAGCAGCTCGGCGTGAGCGTCGGGGATACGCTCGTGCTGGTCGCACCCGTCGGCGTGGCGACGCCCGTGGGCGTGGAGCCGCGCATGCGCCGTTTCCGGATTGCCGGACTGTTCCACTCCGGCATGTACGAATACGATTCGGCGCTCGCGATGATCAATCTGCGCGATGCGGCGCGCATCTACGAGATGGGCGATACGGTCACGGGAATTCGCCTCGCGCTGCGCGATCCCTTCGAGGCGCCGCAGACCGTGCGACAGCTGGCGGTCGCTCTCGGGGGCGGCTTCGATGTGCAGGATTGGACGACTTCGCACCTGAATTTCTTCCGTTCCATCCAGATCACCAAATCGCTGCTGTTCATGGTGCTGGTGCTGGTAGTGGCGGTGGCCGCCTTCAACGTCGTGGCCGCGCTGGTCATGGTAGTGAAGGACAAGCGCGCCGACATCGCGATCCTGCGCACGATCGGAGCCGCCCCGCGCAACGTGTTGTCGGTGTTCTCGATCCAGGGCTCGGTCATTGGACTGGTCGGTACCGGCCTGGGTGCGGCGCTCGGGCTGATCCTCTCGGCGAGCCTGGAGTCGCTGGTGCATGGGCTGCAGCGGCTGCTCGGGGTGCAGTTCCTCAACGCCAAGGTCTATCTGATGAGCGATCTACCGGCCTATGCGGAATGGGGCGACGTGCTCAAGATCTGCCTGACCGCCTTCGTGCTCTGCGCGCTCGCGACGCTCTACCCCGCCTGGCGGGCCGCCGGGACGGATCCCGCGCAGGCGCTGCGCCATGAATGATCGGCTACGCCATGAATGATCAACTGCGCAGCGGCACACCGGTCGGAGGCGACGTGGTGCTTCTCGCGCAGGGGGTATATCGCGGCTTTCGCGAAGGGGCGGCGCGACTGGAGGTGCTCTCCGGCGTGGACCTTGCTGTCCAGCGCGGCGAAAGACTGGCAATCATCGGGGCGTCGGGCTCAGGCAAGACCACGCTGCTGCAGATTCTCGGGGGCCTCGACCGGCCCGACTCGGGCCACGTGCAGGTCAGTGGTCAGGACATCCACGCGCTGTCGGAGCGCGAGCGCGGTGCCCTGCGCAATCGCACGATCGGCTTCGTGTTCCAGTTCCATCACCTGCTGCCCGAGTTCACGGCCCTGGAGAACGTCGCGATGCCGCTGCTGGTGCGGCGCGAGCCGCGCAGCGTGTGCATGGCGCGCGCACGCGCACTGCTGGCGCGTGTGGGGCTGGCCGATCGGCTCGATCACCGTCCCGCGCAGCTCTCCGGCGGAGAGCGCCAGCGCACCGCAGTAGCACGCGCTCTGGTGATCGACCCGCAACTGGTGCTCGCCGATGAGCCCACGGGCAATCTCGATGGCCGCAATGCCGAGCAGGTGTTCGCGCTGATGCTCGAGCTGAACCGGGAGTTTGGCACCAGCCTCGTGGTGGTCACGCATGATCCGCGTCTGGCTGCACGCATGGATCGCGTGCTCGAGCTGTCGGGGGGGCGCCTGTCGGGCGCGGCCAGCGCAGCCAGCGCGTCAGGCGCGGCGAGCGCGTTTGGCGCGACCGAGATCGCGCGGCCGGGCGGGGCCAGCCCCCTGGAAACATAGGGGCAGCCTGGGGACAGCCTGGTGGGGCTGTCTTGGGGTGTCCCGGGGTTGCCTGGGGGCAGCTCGGGCGCAGCCCAGGGGTGGCGCCTGGCTGGGGGCCAGGGGCGGCGGGCTAGGGGCGCGATACAGCGTGGCTGCCGTTGGCGTCCTGCTCGCGCTGGCGCTGCCGGGCGCGGTAGCGCCGCATGGTGAATTCGCGCCAGAACAGCTCCAGCGTATAGCGGCCGACCAGCCCGCAAAGGATGCCACAGAGCAGGCACCCCAGCAGGAACGGCTTCCAGGCAGGCCCCAGCCCATGCTCGAGCCAGTTCCAGGACAGATGAAATACGAAGTGCCTGGGCTGGTAGCGCAGAACCAGGGTGCCCACCCGATAGGCGGCGTAGTAGACCGGCACCATCGTGAACGGATTGACGAAGTAGGAGCCGGCGATCGCCACGGCGACGTTGAGGCGCCACCAGATGGCCAGCAACACCACCAGGAACAGGTGCACCGGCAGAGGGATGAAACTCACCCCGATGCCTACGCCGAAGGCGGCCGTGATCGAGTGACGGTTCAGCGACCAGAGGTGCGAGTCGGTCAGACGCTCGCCGAAGACGCTCAGGTACCAGTGGTGGCGCCGCTGATGGATGAGCTGCGAGAGGCGCTTGATGAGCTTGCGGGGCATCTCGTCACTTTAACAGGTCATGGCGGCCAGCCCTAAGGAGCAGGTCGCGTTCTGGCGACAGCGGCGCCAGTGGGCCGCCACGGTGCGGCCTGCTGTGACGCCTCGAGCGCCCATAACGTGCGCGAAGCGCGACAATTGCCTCGGGTGGCCCGATGCATCTTTCGGTATCATCCGGCGCCTACTTGACACACACGAGGCAAGCGCCTCAATAGGCGGCAAGGGGCCACGCGGCAGTGCCGCAGGAGACGTTCCGACAGATGTGGGAAATCGTGCAAGCGGGCGGGCCACTGATGTGGCCCATCATTCTGTGCTCGATCGTCGCCGCAGCCATCGTGCTCGAGCGGCTCTGGACGCTGCAGGAGCGGCGTGTGCTGCCGGCCGATCTGACCCAGAAGGTCTGGAAGCTGGTCGAGGCCAACCAGGTGACCGACAAGGTGGTCACCGCACTCGAGCAGAACTCACCGCTCGGCCGCCTCCTGGCCGCGGGGCTGGCGAACCGCCATCGCCCGCGCGAGGTGCTCATGGAGCGGCTCGAGGACACCGGGCGCCACGTGGTTCACGAGCTCGAGCGCTTTCTGAACACGCTGGGCACGATCGCGGGAGTCTCCCCGCTGCTGGGGCTGCTCGGCACGGTGACCGGCATCATCAAGGCATTCGATGCCATCAATGCCGGCGGTGGTGGCGATCCGCGCATGCTCTCCGGCGGCATCGCCGAGGCGCTGGTGGCCACTGCAGCGGGTCTGTGCGTAGCGATCCCTTCGCTGATCGCCTATCGGTACCTGCGCGGCCGCGTCGATGGGCTGGTGGTGGAGATGGAGAAGAATGCGCTGCGACTGGCCGATGCAGTCGAGCTCGCGGCGCGCCGCGAGCGCGAGGAGCTACCGGCAGCGCTGCGGCATGCGCGTGAGGACGACGTACGTGCCGCGGTAGGCTGAGGGCGAGCACATGAACCTCAAGCCGCGCCGTATCGAAGAACCCGAGATCAACGTCACGTCGCTCATCGACGTGGTGCTGCTGCTGGTGGTGTTCTTCATGCTGTCCTCGAATTTCTCGGCCGAGGGAAGGTTGCGCATCCGCCTGCCCCAGGCCGCTACCGTGCCGACCCAGCAGCGCAGCAGCGAGCCGCTGGTCGTGACGGTGTCCGCGACCGGCACCTACCTCCTCAACGGGCGTGAGCTGATCAACTCCAGCCCCGACACGCTGCGCGAGGCGCTGGTGAAGACAGCCGCTTCCGATGCGCGCAGCGTGCCGGTGACGATCCGCGCCGACGGCCGAGCGACCCACCAGTCGGTGGTCACCGCGATGGACGTGCTCGCCGGTCTCGGATTCACGCAGATGAATCTGGCTACCATCAAGCCGCCCCCCGGTGAAGCCGATGCGCCCAATGCGCCGGCGGCCGGCGGCGCCGGAGCAGCCTCGCCTTGAACGTCGTCGCCGCGGCCGGCCGGACCGTGCACATCGAGGATGTGCAGCGGGCCGGCCGGGTCTACCTGCGGCTGCTGAGCTACGCCAAGCCCTATTGGCGCATGTACCTGATCGGCATGCTCGGCATGGCCCTGTACGCGGGCTGCGACTATCTGTGGGCGAAATTCACGCAGGTCTACGCGCGAAACACGCTCACCACCAAGGTCAGCCCCAACCTGCACACGCTGGCACACGTCACGGCAGCAACGCAGCTCAACCCGCACGTGCTGGCGCTGCTGCCGCTGGCCGTGATCGCGATCTTCATCATCCGTGGCGTGGGTGACTATCTCGGAACCTACTTCCCCGGCTGGGTCAGCCGCCAGGTCGTCAAGGCGATCCGCGGCGACCTGTTCGCGCACTACCTGCGCCTGCCGACCTCGCAGTACGACCGCGAGTCCTCCGGGCCAATGCTCACGCGACTCATCTATCACGCCGAGCAGCTGGCCTCGGCGGGTACCGATTCGCTCACGACCATCATCCGCGATTCGCTCGCCATCGCGGTGAACATCGCATGGATGTTCTACTGCAGCTGGCGGCTGGCGCTGTTCGGGCTGATCGCCGCACCGGCCATCGCCTGGCTGGTGCGCGACATCAACATCCGCTTCCGCCGCTACAGCACGCGTATCCAGAACTCCATGGGGGACGTCACGCGTGTCGCCAAGGAGGCGCTCGACGCGCACCGCGTGGTCAAGGTGTTCAATGCGCAGCAGCACATCGGTGGGCTGTTCGAGCAGGCCAACGAGCTCAACCGCCGCTCCAACCTGCGCCTGATCTCGGTGCGCTCGAGCAGCAACCCCACCGTTCAGATGATCGCGGCTTTTGCGCTGGCCGGAGTGCTGTTCCTGGCCGACCGGGAAATCGCTGCCGGGACACTCACGCTCGACTTCCTGCTGCCGTTTATGGTCGCGATGGTGAACGTCACCCAGCCGCTGCGCCGGCTGATGAATGTGGCCGGGCCGTTGCAGCAGGGCATCGCGGCCGGCGGCAGCGTGTTCAACGTGCTGGATGCGCCGACCGAGCCGCGCGGCGGCACGCGCAGCCTCACGCGGGCACGCGGTGAGGTGGAATTCCGCGACGTGAGTTTCGAGTACGCGGTGGACAAGGGCGCGGTGCTGCACCACATCGATCTCGCGGTGCCCGCCGGCACCACCGTCGCCATCGTCGGCCGCTCCGGCAGCGGCAAGTCCACGCTGGTATCGCTGTTGCCGCGCTTCTATGACCCAACCGCCGGCATCGTGCTCATCGACGGCGTGGATATCCGCGATTACCGCATCGCCGATCTGCGTCGCCAGATCAGCCTCGTCAGCCAGGAGGTGGTGCTGTTCAACGACACCATCCGCAACAACATCCTCTTCGGCCTCACCGCGGTGAGTGAGGCGCAGATCCGCGCCGCCGTCAACGCAGCCTATGTGCACGAGTTCGCCGATCAGCTGCCACAAGGGCTCGACACCATGGTGGGAGATCGGGGGGTGCTGCTGTCCGGCGGGCAACGCCAGCGCATCGCGATCGCGCGTGCGCTGCTGCGCGACACACCGATCCTCGTCCTCGACGAGGCCACCTCGGCTCTGGATACGGCCGCCGAGCGTCACATCCAGGCTGCCCTCGATCAGCTGGTGAAGAACCGGACGACGTTGGTCATTGCGCATCGTCTGTCGACGGTGGAGCGCGCCGACCGGATCCTGGTCATGAGCGACGGCGCCATCGCCGAATGGGGAGCGCACGCCGAGCTGCTGTCACGGCGTGGCATCTACTCGGAGCTCTACCGCATGCAGTTCAGCGCCTGACGGCGCACTGGCCGCACGGGACCACGCCCTATCATGCGCGACGGTGAGACGCTGGCGCTGCGCCTGCAGCGTGTCTGGTGGAGCGAACGGGACGCGCCGTGGGGACTGCGTGCGCTTTCGGGAGTGTTCGGGGCAGCGGTGCGCCTGCGACGCGCCGCCTACGCCCGCGGTCTCATGATACGGCAGCGCGTGGGACGTCCCGTGATCGTCGTCGGCAATATCACGGTCGGCGGTAGCGGCAAGACCCCGCTCGTGGTGTGGATTTGCGAGCAGCTCGCATCGCTGGGCGCACGTCCCGGCATCGTGCTGCGCGGCTACGGCGGCAGCGCGGCGCGCGGCGCGCAGCCGCTGCTGGTCACGGATGCCGTGGATACCGGCGAGGCCGGCGATGAAGCCGTGCTGCTCGCGCAGCGCACCGGCAGGCCCGTCGTGGTTTGCCGCGACCGGGTGCGTGCCGCACGGCGGCTGCTGCAGGAGGGCGTGGACGTCATCGTGGCCGACGATGGCCTGCAGCACCTGCGCCTCGCTCGTGACCTGGAGCTTGCGGTCCTGGATGCGCGGCGCGGACTGGGCAACCGTCGCTTGTTGCCCGCAGGACCGCTGCGCGAGCCTCTCGCGCGGCTCGCGCAGGTCGACGCCGTGATCGTGAACGGTGCGGACCCGCGCATCGCCGGCGCTGCGGATGCGCGGGCTCTCG